>CBFHTP010000072.1:0-1006 GCA_965658705.1 Candidatus Nanopelagicaceae bacterium | reverse complement strand
TTCCAGCTGAATCAACTGTTATGACTACCTGGACGTACCCGTAGTCGTAGAAGATTGTGTCCCCGACATACATTGCCTGGGCTTGGGCAGAGTCAGCAAGATTGTTAAAAAGTCCAAGTGTCGATGCACTAACAAAACCCAGAGTAAAAACCCGTTGATAAATCGTTTTCATACCAAAGTTAATTCCCACCAAATGTAAAGGTATTAACACTCACTCCTTGAGGGACAGTGAGCGTGACTGTTGTATCGCCAAATATAGGCAAGGTGCCAACATGGAAGAGGTTATTGCGATCAATCGTTATGGTGCCAGAAGCCGCGCCACCAACTAAGTGCGCACCGCCCCCAGAGTAAGAGACTTGAATATTGTGTGGCTTGCCATCTTCAATTCCAGCAACAATGTAAATATCTTTTGCTCGGACATGGAAACGTATCTGCGAGTTAGCTGACTGACTCACGATCCGATCATTAGTGATCATCCATGCCCCACCAAGTCCCCACATATTCGCATTCGGGCTCTTAGGTAAAGTGAAAGTCGAAGTTCCTGGTTGCATGACTTTCGCCTCAGTTGCTCCACTTGAACGGTCACTTCCTAAGTAAGTCTCCGAAGTTTGATTAGGGCTGAATGGACTGGTCTCAGATTGCGTAACTAGCGGACCTTTGGCACCTAGTAACGTTTGAATTGCAGCCTCAGTCTTTGCATATTCGCCCTCACCAAAGTGATTTCCAACAACTTTGCCCGATTTATCAATTAAATAATGTGCTGGCCAGTATTGGTTATTGAAGGCGTTCCAGGTGGATAGATCGCTATCCATAGCGACTGGATAGGTGAGGCCATTTTGTTTCACGCCAGCGAGCACGTTCTTGTAGACCTTCTCAAAACTGAACTCAGGCGCATGCACGCCGATCACAACTAGGCCTTGGTCTTTATAGGTCTCGTACCACTTCTCAACGTAGGGAAGTGATCGGATGCAGTTAATACAGGAGTATGTCCAAAAATCGATAAGCA
>CBFHTP010000071.1:0-1080 GCA_965658705.1 Candidatus Nanopelagicaceae bacterium | reverse complement strand
CTATTCTGCTGGAACGATTACTTCTTGGGTAGCAGGTACGCCATCAATAGTTAGAGTTTGATCAGTCGGGGTTGTGCGGCGGATAACTGCAAGCGCGATTGGACCGAGTTCATAATGCCTGGCAAGAGTCCCGATAAAGCCAACTTCTTTATCTCCTTGCATAACCTTGGCGCCACTGGCCGGGTAATGCACCATCGAGCCATCAAGATGAAGCAGGACTAGACGGCGAGGTGGATGTCCTAAATTAAATACCTTTGCGACAGTCTCTTGACCGGGATAGCAGCCCTTCTTCATATGGACTGCAGTGTTTAAGAAGCCAAGTTCATTCGGGATTGATTTATGGTCGGTTTCAAAAAGTATTCGCGCGCGGCCCTGTGAGACACGTTCTGCTTCAAGCGCCCAGATACCTACTTGAGTATGAACTTTGCCGAAGGCTTCTAATACATCGGCCAGCTCTGTCCGCGGAACAATCGCATAAGGTCCACCGAGGTGATCGCTATCCCCTGGTGCGCGGATGACTGCAAAATCGTCAGAGACATCTTTAGGTTCTACTCGAAGCATGAAGACCATCTTTTGCAAGAAGGCCAGCAGAGTATCGGCCTTCTCTTTTTCAGTGTGCAGCCAAACTGTTTCACCATCATCAACTGCAAAGAACTGGTGCTGCACGTGACCTTGCGCATCCAAGATGAGTGCTTCAACCCAGACTGCCGGCTGCAGGGTTTTAAATTCTTGAGTTGCTAAGTCATTGAGCCAAGAGAGTCGATCAATGCCGGTGACAGTGAGAACTGCTCGGTGCGATAGATCAGCGAATGCTGTGCCGGCAGCCAGCGCTCGTTGCTCTTGATTCGGTTCACCAAAATGCCAGATTGCGCCGTGGTCTGGGCCATTTTCAACAAGGACTGCGCTCATTTACTTTGCTTCTTTAGCAAGGCATTCTGCGCAGGTGCCATAGATAGCAAAGTGTGTGACATCTGTTTTGAATCCATAATCATCAGCCAGTGACTGAACAAAGGGGGCTGCAGTACTGATCGGTGCGTCCCCGATTGAATTACAGGTGCCACAGACCAAGTGCAGATGAGT
>CBFHTP010000070.1:0-1117 GCA_965658705.1 Candidatus Nanopelagicaceae bacterium | reverse complement strand
GGAGGTTGCAACAGCTAATTCTCCACCACTGCAAACATCAATCCCGATACCAGTCTCATCTGCCCAGCGAGCTACTTCCTTATTTAAAAAGGCCTTCGCCGCGTAATAAACGCTGCCTGCTTGTGCGCCAAAGTTCTGCTCCAGCTCACTCTTCCAGGTGAGTGCGCGTGCCTTGAAATCTGCTTCATCAATCACAAAGAGCGGAGTACCAAATTCTTTTGCTAAATCCGTAGCGCTTACACCTGCAATGGCCAGCTCAGTTGTAAAAGTTGAATCCGCAGAAAATGGCTGCGAGAGTTTCATCTACATCTTCTCCGGAGCGCTCACACCAAGTAAGGCTAACGAATTAGCAATTACCTGCGCAGTTGATTTACATAAAGTAGCCCGTGCGCTGTGCAGAGCGGACGGTGCCTCATCCCCGAGCGGGAGTACTCGGCAATCGGCATAGAAGCGGTGATAAACGCCGGCCAGCTCTTCGGCGTAGCGGGCAATTCGATGGGGTTCGCGTAGTTCGGCAGCAGATGCAACAACTGCCGGGAATTCACCAAGGGTGCCGATCAATTCGCGCTCGCGCTCATGCTCTAGAAGTTCGGCGCCGATGTGATCGATTCCGTACGCGATGCCCAGATCTGTGGCATTACGTAGCACGCCACAAATCCGTGCGTGGGCATATTGCACGTAATAGACCGGGTTCTCATTGGTTCTGCTGCGCAAGATATCAACGTCCATCACCATGGGAGTATCCACTGGGTGGCGGATCAAGGTATATCTGGCAGCGTCAACTCCAACTTTTTCAATGAGCTCTTCGAGCGTGATGATGGTGCCGGCGCGCTTTGAGAGTTTCAGCTCTTCACCGTTCTCCATGATTTTTACAAGCTGACCAATCAAGATATCGATGTTGTATTCGGGGTCATCGCCAGCGCACGATGCGAGCGCCTTCAGGCGGTTAACATATCCATGATGGTCAGCGCCGAGCATGTAGATCAGGACATCAAAACCGCGTTCGCGCTTTGAAATGTAATAGGCCGAATCTGATGCAAAGTATGCAAAAGAGCCATCGCCTTTGATCATGACGCGGTCTTTATCATCGCCGAAGTCAGTTGTACGCAGCCACATT
>CBFHTP010000069.1:0-1251 GCA_965658705.1 Candidatus Nanopelagicaceae bacterium | reverse complement strand
TTCCGCGCATCCACTGAAGAAGATCTGGTTTTACGTAAAGAACTAGACAAGTTGGCAGATTCTCGCGGGGCTAGAGTTCATTACTTGGTTGGTTCGCGCCAGGTGCACCCGATGACTGCAAAGTACATCACCAAGTTTGTGCCACGTTTTCAAGATAGCGATGTCTTTGTCTGTGGTCCAACCCCACTAGTTGAAACTGTTCGCCAAGCAGCGATTGATGCCGGTATTCCAAAGAATAGATTCCACGACGAAGCATTCGAATTTCACGCGGTATAAAGGAGATAAGCATGGGTAAAAAGAGAGCGGTCCTGATCATCGGCGGTACCGTCGGTGGACTTGGAGCAGTGCTTGCATACCAACCGCCACAGTTTGGTGCGACTGCGAGCGGTGGGCTGGTTAAGACCGGTGGATCAACCACAACCGCGGCTACTCCTGCACCTGCACAGACTCAAGCAGCGGCAGGACAAACACAGTCAGCGGCACCAGCGCCAGCTAAAACAACCGCAGCACCAGCGGCTCCGGTTGCCGCAAAACCATCTGGCACATTTGTTGGCGCAACATCACAAACTCGTTGGGGCCCAGTACAAGTGCAGATCACTCTAGCCAACGGCAAGATCACAGCAGCCAAGGCTTTGCAGTCTCCAAGCAGTGATCCTCAGTCTGCCTCAATCTCTCAGCAAGCAATTCCGTATTTGGTTGCCGAAACGCTGAAGGCAAACTCATCAAACATCCAAGGCGTGGGTGGTGCTTCATACACATCCCAAGGTTGGTATGACTCACTCGTCAGCGCACTTGCAAAGGCTGGGCTCTAGGAGCCATTTCAGGCACGCCTGTTTCCTGTACACAGTTTGTACCTGGGCAATCCTCCCGATAATTATGTGGCGCATAATATGGCCAAATGGAGATACTCTTTGCCTATGACTTCGAATCCAAAAGCCAAAGTGAAATACAGGCTTGGCAAAGATGTCGATCTTTCAAAAGAAGTGATTCGTGGCCAGGACGGCAAGAGGATCACCAACAAGCGAGCTGAAAGCATCATTGAAGAAGTAATTGCGACCGCTGTGGGCAGACCGTCGCTGACCGGGCCTGCGGTGCGTTCGCCAGAGATTAAGGCGCGCGTGCCAAAGAAGTTGAAGGAAGAATTGGAACAGTTTGCTATCAAAAGTGGTCAGACGCCATCGGCGTTGATCCGTAAAGCTTTAGAAGAATTTCTCAGGTCGGCATGACCATCGCCCGCGTTCGCGCGGAAAT
>CBFHTP010000068.1:0-1375 GCA_965658705.1 Candidatus Nanopelagicaceae bacterium | reverse complement strand
AGCGCCCGTACATCATCACGATTTCATTAGCTATCTCACTTCTTATCTTTACCTATGCGTTAAAAATTAGTTCAGTTTTTGCAAATGTGAATCCCAGAATCTGGGTTCTTTTTTCTACCACTCTACTAATATCACTTGGCATCGTCACTCTCTTTCCAAACATCTGGGAGAGAGCAGTCGGCAAAATTGGCTTACAGTCAAAGTCCGATACCTTGCTTCGAAAAGGTGTATTTCGCCCAGGAGTTATAGGAGCGATTATCACTGGAGCGGCGCTTGGTCCGATATTTTCTAGTTGCAGCCCAACTTATGCTTTTATTCTTGCAACAGTTATCCCTAAGAGTTTCCTGACTGGCTTCCTCGATATGTCTGGGTATCTAGTTGGCCTGGTAGTTGCACTTACTTTTATTTCGACAAGAGGACGTAAGTTCCTGTCTAAGTACTCGTGGGCCGTCGATGCGCATAGTGGATTTAGACGTGGACTCGGTATCTTATTTATCTTAATTGGTATCGGGATTGGGTTTGGCTACGACAAGAAGATTGAGCTATGGGCCGAGACTCATTCAGGAATATCGGTTCTAGGAATCGATCGATCTCTCTTGCAAAGCGCCCACCCGGCCGCACCAACCATTTCGGGTACTTCTGCTTTTAACGTGACTCCTTATGTGGCTCCGGAATTAGTTGGTATTAAAAATTGGATCAATAGCAATCCATTGACGATGGCCCAGCTAAAAGGCAAAGTCGTCCTTATCGATTTTTGGACTTACTCCTGTATTAACTGCATCCGATCACTTCCCTACGTTGAGAAGTGGTACGAGACTTATAAAGACCAAGGCCTGGTTGTGATCGGCGTGCACGCGCCTGAGTTCAGTTTTGAGAAGGTCTACAAGAACGTGCTTGCTGGCGTGAAACAAAATGGCCTCACCTATCCGGTCGCTATGGATAGTGACTTATCCACCTGGAACGCCTTCAATAACCAATACTGGCCAGCACATTATCTAATCGATAAATCAGGCAAAGTAGTTGGAAATCACTTTGGCGAGGGTGAATACGCAAAGACAGAGGCTGCCATTCAAACTCTCTTGGGAACCAAGGGGCCGTTAGTTACTCAATCCGAGACCAGTCCATTCAGCCCAAATCAAACAGCAGAAACTTATCTAGGAAGCGATCGCTCAAGCGGAGCCACTGACGCAAAAATAATTCAACCAGGAACTTCGACTTTTGCTTTACCTAAGAGCCTGGATGCGAATATGTGGGGACTTGGCGGTGCATGGATGATCACTAATGATCGGATTGTGAGTCAGTCTGCCAACTCGCAGATACGTTTCCATGTCCGAGCAAAAGATATTTACATTGTTGCTGGGATCGAAGATGGCAA
>CBFHTP010000067.1:0-1507 GCA_965658705.1 Candidatus Nanopelagicaceae bacterium | reverse complement strand
AACCTAATAACGGCCAACCTAATAACGGCCAACCTAATAACGGCCAACCTAATAACGGCCAACCTAATAACGGCCAACCTAATAACGGCCAAGTTCCGCTCGATGCCAATGGCAAACCAGTTGGAACAGCATTTGCGCCTCCAGTAGGCTCACAACCTCTTAATCAAGTTGGCGGTCAACAGACCTTCCAATCTCAAGGCGGTCAACAGACCTTCCAATCTCAAGTCGGTCAAACTGCACAGCAGAGTGGATTTGCACAACAAGGCCAACAAATTTTTGATCAATCTGGAAAGCCGATTCAATTCCAAGCTCAAACTGGCGCAAACGGCCAGCAGCTAATGGACGCATCTGGAAAACCAATTAGCGCACCACCCGTACTTGGGGCAAACGGCCAAGCCGTCTTTGGTCAAAATGGCCAACCAATATTTGCAGCAGCAGCGGTCGGAAATAACGGCCAAGCCTTACTCAATCAAAATGGCCAGGCAGTCTTTACGGCTCCTGTGTTAGATGCGAGCGGTAAGCCACTTGCTGGTCAAAATGGCCAACCCATCTTTAATCAAGCAGCCGTTGGACAGAATGGCCAAGTATTGGTTGATAAATCAGGTCAAGCCATTATGAACAATCCAATCCTGAATGCCCAAGGTCAGCCGGTCTTTGGTAATAATGGTCAAGCGCTAACCAATATGGCTGCAACTCAGAAAAATGGTCAAGCCTTACTTGATCCAAGTGGCAAACCAGTATTTATGGCGCCAGCCTTGGATGCAAGTGGCAAACCAGTTGTGGGTGCCAATGGTGATGCAATTTTCAATCAAGCAAATTTGAAACCAAATGGTCAAGTATTTGTAGATAAATCTGGTGCACCGATTATGTCGGCTCCCGCGCTAGATGCAAGCGGCAAAGCGGTTTTGGATGCCACTGGTAAACCGGTCAACCAACAGCTGATGACGTTTGGTAACGATAAGCCAGTCCTTGATGCGAGTGGTAAACCAGTAATGGCCGCTCCATTAATTGATGCAACAGGTAAGCCAATCACCGCGCAAAATGGGCAAATATTCTTTGCTCCACCAATGATAGATGCCACAGGTAAACCAGTAATGGATGCGAGTGGAAATGCAATTCTTGCGAAACCAATTGCAGATAAAAATGGAAATCCAGTTCTTGCAAAAGACGGAACTCCATTAGTGGGTCAACCAATGATTAATGCCAGTGGTCAAGCGTTAACAGCCGGTGGTCAAGCCATATTTGTTGGTGCAATTGGGCAAGGTGTTGTTTCTAAAGCTGGTGCTCCGATTTTGGCCGCGGGTGGTAAACCAGTGGAATTTGGAGTAGGTGGACAAGTTGTTGATCCAAATGGGGCCGCAGTAAAGGGTCCTGATGGAAAAACAATCACTATGACTCCAACTGGAACTCCGCTCCAAACAAATGGAGCGCCAATGTTGGATAAGTCGGGGAAGCCAATTTCGGTTGACCCTAAGGGTCAAATTATTGACTCTGCTGGCAAGCCAAT
>CBFHTP010000066.1:0-1612 GCA_965658705.1 Candidatus Nanopelagicaceae bacterium | reverse complement strand
TCTTCCAAAGCGGGGATGAGTGGGAACTCCTTGGATGAACAGAAGGTGAACGAGATGTGAAGATCGCCCGACCCGTATTGCTCAAGCGATGCCCTACCCTTGCCACTATGAGCAACGAAGCCCCCAACCTGATCTGGGTTGATTGTGAGATGACCGGCCTTGACCTGGCGAAAGATGTTCTGGTTGAGATCGCGGTTCTGGTCACTGATTCCCAACTCAACATCTTGGGTGAGGGCGTGGACTTGGTCATCCGAGCGAGCGCAGAGCAGATCGCTGGCATGAGCGAGTTCGTGTCCCAAATGCATACCGATTCTGGGCTGATCACCGAGATCCCTCACGGCGTAACCCTGGAGCAGGCCGATACCGCCATCTTGGCCTATCTCAAGCAATATGCCCCGGGTGAGGGCAAGTCCCCACTCGCTGGCAACTCAGTCTCAGTCGACCGTACCTTCATCGCCGCCTACCTGCCTGGCCTAAGCGCTTACCTGCACTATCGCACCATCGATGTCTCATCCATCAAGGAACTTGCTCGTCGCTGGTACCCCAAGGTCTATTTCAGTGCGCCAAAGAAGAGCGGTAATCACCGAGCACTCGGGGATATTCGGGATTCGATCGATGAGTTGGACTATTACCGCAGCCACATCTTTCTTCCCACTACTTAACGAGGCGAATCCAGTCAACTCTGGATCAGGCTAGAATTGGCAACACATGGTGGGCGTAGCTCAGCTGGTAGAGCACTCGGTTGTGGTCCGAGATGTCGCGGGTTCGAGCCCCGTCGCTCACCCCACCTTTATCTGTGGGGAGTAATGGCTGATGGTTGACGCTAAAAAACCTATGATCTTCGATGTCGTCGTCGAAATCCCTGCTGGCAGTCGCAACAAGTATGAAATCCATCATGACACCGGCGAGATTCGACTCGATCGAATGCTCTTCACCGCAACTAGATTCCCCCACGACTATGGCTTCGTGAAGAACACGCTCTCCCTTGATGGTGATCCACTCGATGCGCTGGTCCTGCTTGATGAGCCAACATTCCCTGGCTGCGTCGTTTCAGTTCGCGCCATCGGAATGTTTCGCATGACGGATGAAAAGGGCGGCGATGACAAACTTCTCTGTGTTGCTGCCGGTGATATCCGCAAAAATAATTTGAACGATCTGCACGATGTTGCGCAGTACGAGCTCGATGAAATTAAGCACTTCTTTGAAGTCTACAAAACCCTAGAGCCAGGCAAAGAAGTCCATGGTGGTGATTGGGTCGGCCATGATGAGGCAGAAGCCGAAGTCAACGCCTCGTATCTGCGCTATCGAGAAGGATAAAATAAACAGTAAAAATAGCCAGTATTAAGCATGAATTCCTTAATCTGGCGCCACGCTGGTAGGGTTCGGAAGTTATTCTTTAATACGCGTTGTTAGCTCAGTTGGTAGAGCAGGTGACTCTTAATCACCGGGTCGGCGGTTCGAGTCCGTCACAACGCACTTAGTTTTACGACTCTCTCTCGCCTATCGCGGGCTTTTGCTTCTAGACTCCTCTCATATTCAAAGCAGCCTAGAGAGGTATGTTTCTTTGAAATCTCAATCAGCAAAATTGGTATCAACAATTCGTCTCAACTTC
>CBFHTP010000065.1:0-1783 GCA_965658705.1 Candidatus Nanopelagicaceae bacterium | reverse complement strand
CACGACTACCCTGCAAGTTAAAGATAAGGGTGTGATTGCAAAAGATCCTTCTGGTAAACCAATGACGGTTGCGCTAAATGGCCAAGCACAGGATTCAAAAGGTAATCCACTATTGACTTCTGCAGGCAAGCCAATCTTCGTTGATCCAGTCAAGGGTTTAGTAGATTCAGCCGGTAAAGACCTAACGCTTGATAAGAGTGGAAAAGTTGTGGGCGCAAAAGTTGCGACTCTCGCAGTAACGACTGAGGTACTTAAAGACGCACTAAACGGTTAAAAAATCAAAGTAATCGGACCAGGGCCTTAGCGCCCTGGTCCGATTACCTTTGTGCAAGAAGTGTTTGAAGTGCCAAGTGACTATGAAAATTTGCCTAGCAGCCGACGGCATCACTCAGCATCCGCTCATTCATACAAAGTGGGCCCAGACAGGCTCGAACTGTCGACCCACGGATTAAAAGTCCGTTGCTCTACCGACTGAGCTATAGGCCCCACTGCCTCGAAGTGTAATGGACTAGCCCCTATGAGCCGAACGGGCCAGGCGATCCCTGATCGCTGCCGCAAATCCATCACCCTCAGGTTGGATAGCAACGACCCGCTTTAACTTCAGACGATCTGCTTCGCGAAGTGCTTCGTACAGTTCGCGGGCATATTGCTCAAGATTAATTGGCGATGACAATCGGGTGACACCGACGGGAGTGGGCATGAAAGCAGGTGCGATCAGGCCGTCGCCAGCACGTGGTGCGATATCAAGGAGTACTTCGGCAAGGGGTGCGTAATGTGAATCGAGTGAACCCGAGACTCGGACTTGCGAATTAATTGGCGACTCGGGCTTTTGCCCAGTTGTTTCGGTGATCATCTCTTCGGTGATAGCGCCAGGACGCAAGATTTTTGGCGTATCTGTGGTGCAATCAATAATAGTGGATTCGACTCCGACGAGTGATGGGCCGCCGTCCAAAATTAAATCTTCTGGTTGCAGATAATCAGCAAGCTCTTCTTCAACGCCCTGCGCAGTTGTTGGTGAAACTTTGCCGAAACGATTCGCAGATGGCGCCGCAATACCAAGACCACCGATCTTGGCGAATTCTGCAAGCAGAGCAAGGGCCAATGGATGTGCTGGGACTCGTAAACCAACCGTGCTCTGTCCACCGGTAAGAAAATCTTTTGCAATGTTACTTCTCTGCAGAACCAGCGTCATCGGCCCCGGCCAATAATCCCCGGCCAACTTGGTTGCATACTCTGGGATCTCGATCGCCCAATCCCCCATGCGATCAAGTGAATCGATGTGAACAATCAGCGGGTGATCTGACGGGCGACCCTTTGCCTGATAAATCTTGGCGACTGCTTCTTCGTTTTGCGCATTAGCGCCAAGGCCATAAACCGTCTCGGTAGGAAACGCGACTAGGTGGCCACTCTTAATGGCGAGCGCAGCGCTGGCCATGGTCTGGGCCGTGCAATTGGAGAGGATCGTCACAGGGTAATTCTCTCATCTGATTTTCAGTTTATTACCTGCTTGGCACTTTAAAAGAGTGAGAAGATAGGCGCATGAAGAACTTAAAAATCGCTGGTATCGCACTCGTTGTGGTTGCTCTTTTTATGGCGATCGTGCACCCGGGTCACCTTGTTGGAATGGGTGGGATGGGTGGCAACAACTCATCCACCGCTCGCTACATCAACGTGCAGGGTGTGGGCACAACAAAGGTTGTCCCGGATTCAGTTCTACTCGGTGCAACAGTGAGCGCTAAGGCGGCTAGCTCGGCCGGAGCACTTGCTGGCACAGCAAAATCAG
>CBFHTP010000064.1:0-2002 GCA_965658705.1 Candidatus Nanopelagicaceae bacterium | reverse complement strand
GGCGGCGACTATCTCGCCCTTGTTGGCATCCTTCTGGGCGCGGATCACGACGTAATCGCCATCGCAGATTGCGGCATCGATCATGGAATCACCCTGGACTTTGAGCATGAAGAGTTCGCCCTTGCCGGCGAGAGATTCTGGAATCGTTAGGACTTCATCGATCTCTTGCTGAGCGGTGATGGGGACACCGGCGGCAATCTTGCCGAGGAGCGGGATGTTGACGGATCTCTCTGGGGTGGGCTGGTTGGGATTATCTTGGACTTCCATCGAGCGGGCGTTGGCGCCTTTGCGGGTGATGAAGCCCTTTTCGGTGAGCTGTTCTAATTGGTAGGTGACCGAGGCGGTGCTGGCAAGGCCGACGATCTCACCGATTTCACGCACGGTTGGGGGGAAGCCCTGCTTGGCGACCGCCTCTTGGATGACCTTGAGGATCTCTTGCTGACGCTTGGTCAGGGTCTCTGGGGTCTTGTTCTTAGTGTTCCTAGGGTTCTTGCTTGCTGCTGGGGTTGTTTTAGCCATGGCTATATGGTGACATGAATATCTGGAAATTGCAAACATTTGTTCGAATTTTACTTGCATGTGTCAGTGGGGTGGGGTATCTTTCTCATTAGAACGAATGTTCGAATCCCCTCGAACATGGGTTATGAAAAGGTCGGTAAGAAAATGGCACTCACACATCGTGGCAAGAATCTAGTTCGCTCATTAGCTGTTGGATCGCTATTAGTAGTGATTGGCGCTGGTTTCAGCGCTGTTTCAGCATCGGGTTCAACTGTTGTCACCGACAATTCAGTTGCACACTCTTACATCACAGTGATCGTGGCACCGGGGGAGACCATCTGGTCGATCGCAGCTAGCAGCGCCCATGGCCGCTCGGTCTCGGATCTGGTCGATCAGATCATCGCCGATAATCACCTGGCTGGCACTGATGTGGCCGCTGGTAGGCGTCTTTTGGTCCCGATTAAGTAGATCTCCTCTCAATTCATCTCGACACGCCGTATTCACTGCTCCCAACTCTCAAGGGCAAGTGTATGGTTGGCACTAGATGTAGGGGTCTGGCGCGGCTGATCTTCCATTAGTTGTGTCTCACCGCTAGTATTCATCCTCTGTTCAACTCTGTTCAGTTTCTTCTCCGAGATAGGAAACCACGCATGATCTGCCCATTTTGCCGCCACGATGACTCCAGGGTCATCGATTCAAGGCCGGTAGAAGAGGGCACCCTCATCCGTCGCCGCCGTGAGTGTTCATTGTGCTCTCGCCGGTTCACTACCTCGGAGACATCTGTACTGCTGATCATCAAGAGATCTGGGGCTACCGAACCATTTAGCCGTCAGAAGGTTGTAGATGGCGTCCGCAAGGCCTGCCAGTCACGTCCGGTTAATGATGATGATCTAGCTCTGCTTGCCCAGCGGGTCGAAGAGTCACTTCGCTCCGATGGACAGGCCGAGGTAGAGGCGCACGAAGTTGGTATGGCGATCCTCGCGCCACTCCGAGAGTTAGATGAGGTGGCTTACTTACGTTTCGCATCTGTGTACCGTAACTTTGCCTCTCTCGAAGACTTCGAAGGTGAGATCGCACTTCTCCGCGCAGAACCTTCACGCACCACCAAAAACGTTTTAACTTCCTCGATCTCTACCAGCAGCAATAAGTAAACCCGTTTAAAAAAACTCCATCACTGACCACTCGCATCCATAAATATCTAAAAAACTAGGGAGACGTACACATGTCCATCGTCGACAAGCCAGCAGCAACCAGGCCATCACAGGTAAAGAAGCTTGGTAAGGGCTTAACTATTGAACGCATCTACACCACACAAGGCGTTCACCCATACGACGAAGTGAAGTGGGAGCGCCGCGATGTCGTCCAGACCAACTGGAAGTCCGGCGAAGTGATCTTTGAACAAAAGGGCGTCGAGTACGCAGATTTCTGGTCAGTCAACGCATCAACCATTGTGACCACCAAGTACTTCCGTGGCGCAGTCGGGCACGATAACCGTGAGTGGTCG
>CBFHTP010000063.1:502-2031 GCA_965658705.1 Candidatus Nanopelagicaceae bacterium | reverse complement strand
CCAGAATGATCTATTCAGATATCGCACTCTTTAGCGTCCTCTTCGCGCTCTGCTTTGATCTTTATATTCTGCGCACGCAGTTATTGACTAAAGCAGTCTTCTGGACAAGCTATGCAATCATTTTTCCGTTTCAGCTCATCACAAATTATTGGCTCACCCATCGAAATATCGTGATGTACAACCCAGCTGCGATTATCGGCACGCGCATTGCAGCAGCGCCTCTTGAAGATCTGATGTTTGGCTTCTCACTTGTTTTGAGTGTGATGGCGATGTGGGTCTGGCTCGGCCGGCGAGAGAATAATAAGAAATAACGTACTTACTTATTCAACCCAGCCCATAAAACAGAGACGATAACAAGTGCGAGTGAGAAAATTTTGCCAGCCTGGGTATTAAGCGCAGCCTGACCACGCTTAACAAATGTGGCACCAAGTAAAAGTGCACCAGGCAGAGTGATCAGGATGATTGATTGCACAAGATTGTTTGCGTGACCTGTGTGATAGCGAAAGTTGATCAGGCCCATTGCGATTAAGAGATAGCCGCCGTAGCGAAAGTTCGTCATACGAAAAGCATACTTGTTGACGATTGAAATAGGCATTAAAAAAGGCGCCTACCGAAGTAGGCGCCTTTCGTTAATTACTTAAGGAGTGACCAGTATTAGTGATCGTCCTTCATGCCTTCTGCAACTGACTTCATCTTTGCAATCTTGAAGATTGTGATACCAAAGACGCACTTCGCAAGAACGTCAGCAATGGTGTAACCAATCTGACGATCAAAGAAGAGTGATGCAGCTTGAGTTGCTGTTGGGTTCTTGATCAAGATTGGGATCAAGTACGAAATTGGGTAAACGCCCCATGTTGCAACCAAGAGCAAGCGCAGGCGACCAACGGTTGCTGCAACGCCTTCTGGCTGACGATCAAGTGACTTACCAAGCTCTACGAACAAGACGTAAAGGATGTAAAGGAATGGAATTGTTGAAAGAACACCGAAGAGAACTTTGGTGCTGTTGTTTGTTGAGATTTCACCAGGGTATCCGAGAATGATCATCGCAGCTGATGCTGGGACCAAGCGACCCATGAGTGATGATGATGCAGCCTTAGCAAGAGCAAGAACTGCAATTACTTCTGCAAGAAGTAGTGGAACTGTGAGGATCCAGTCAACATAACGGTAACCCTCGTTAAATGTTCCCTGGGCAGTGCCGATCTTTACAGCACCGTCCATTGATGACTGGTCGAAGGAGTTGAAGATTCGGAAGTAGTGGTAACCAGCGATGAATGTCACCATTGATGACATCACAAGAGCTGAGCGGTACTTAGGTAGAACGCGTGACTGTGACACGAGTGTGTACACGGTGCAGGCGAGCATTGCGATTAATCCAAAGGAGAAAATGTTATAGAGCGAACTCCATTGGAGATTTGATAGCTGTAGCAATTTGGCCTCCGTGGGCTTTATTGAAACTGGTAGACCAAGATTCAGGTGAATCTCAGCCACGAGCCACGGTGTAGACCCTCGAGGAGACTGCTCCCTCAGCG
>CBFHTP010000063.1:0-492 GCA_965658705.1 Candidatus Nanopelagicaceae bacterium | reverse complement strand
CGCGTAGAACCTATGGTGCACCCAATTAGCCCTTGGCGCTAGCGATTCAGGGGGTATTTTGAGCGTTATTTTGTCCAGATTGTCGGGATTATTGATATTCCCCCAGGAATGTGACCTACCAATAGATATGTGTAACTATTCGCAGGTCTGATTCACCCAATGTTTACCACTGAAATCTGTTAAAGAGGAGTATCTGTGTCCACTGTCCAAGTGACCGGTTCTAACCTGGTCTACGTCTACGTAGTCCTAGGAATCTCGCTGGTAGCTCTAGCCATCGCATTCGCCCTTCGCGCCCAGGTCTTATCAAACGCCGAAGGTACCGAGAAGATGAAGGAGATCGCCGCCGCCGTTCAAGAAGGCGCCGCCGCGTATCTCAACCGACAATTTAAAACCCTCTCCTACTTTGTAGGAATCGTCTTCGTTCTGCTCTTTGCACTCCCTGGCCACATCGATATCCGAATCGGCCGCTCCATCTTCTTCCTCTTGGGTGCA
>CBFHTP010000062.1:0-2862 GCA_965658705.1 Candidatus Nanopelagicaceae bacterium | reverse complement strand
CGTTGGTAGCGATCGATCCGATTTTACGTCCGATGTATCCCGAGAATGATCTGCATGGGGCAGGCGAGCGATTGATTATGTTCTTAGAGCAATATTGGGGCGGACCAAAAACCTATAGTGAAGAGCGCGGTCACCCACGGCTTCGGATGCGCCATGCAGGTTTTCACATAGACCAAGCTGCAAAAGAGGCCTGGCTACGTTGTATGCAATCGGCGATGGTCGAAGTTGAAACGACGCCAGAGTTAAAGGCAGAGTTATGGGAGTACCTGCAGGGCGCGGCAGAATTTATGGTCAATCAACCAGCGTAAATTAGCTAGCGTTTAGGTTGGGATTTGTTTCCCACTTTGAGAATTTCACCATTGCGTAAATACCAAAGCGTTCCATCATCAGATCTGACGGTCGTGATGCGAAGCCCAACTGATTCGACTACGCCACTGATCTCGAATGCATCGATTTTATCCCCGACTCCATATTGATCTTCAATCAACATAAAGATTCCGGCCAAAATGTCTCGCACGATCGTTTGTGCTCCTAGGCCCAGCCCAACTCCGATGACGCCGGCTGAAGCAACGATCGGGCCAAGGTTCAAACCAAATTCACTCAGCACCATTGAAAGCGCAATCACCCAGATGATGCCATTCAGTGAAGAGCGAAGGATGCTGCCGGTCGTCGCAGCGCGCTCCTTCTGCCTGGCTGCGGTGCGCTGGGGACCGGGCACAAAGTCGGCATTTGCGATCCTGCTCATTGCCCGAGTGATTGCTCGACCTCCAATAATTTGCAAGCCGATTGCAACCGCTAGAATTTCGACGATATGCAGGGGGGAGCCGGTAAACCACGTATACAGGTGATGAACATTGATCGTCATAAGGTGAAAAGAGTATCGAAATCAACGCATTCATCGAGGGAATAGGGCATTATTTACCCCACAACGCGGGCCACGCGTTGTTGGTTAGGCGCACGAGAACCTAAGGGAGCCAGTTCCAATGTCTCAGACATTAGTGCTGAACGCCACCTATGAGCCACTAGGTGTTGTTTCAGATCGACGAGCATTAATCCTCGTCTTGAATCAACGTGCGATGAGCATCGAAGATTCTGATGTAGTACTGCACTATGCAGGTGGAGAGGTGACCCTGCCGGCCGTTATCCGACTTACTAAATTTGTAAAAATTCCTTATCGCAATGCAGTTCCACTTTCACGTCGTGCGATCTTTGCCCGTGATTCCGGAAAGTGCGTTTACTGCGGCGTTACAGCAACTTCGATTGATCACGTTATTCCACGAAGTCGCGGCGGTGGACACAACTGGGAGAACGTTGTAGCTGCTTGTCACAAGTGCAATCACCAGAAGGCCGATAAGACTTTGAAGGAGATTGGCTGGAGGTTGCGCTCGCTACCCCGCGAACCAGTTGGAGCGGCTTGGCGAATTCTTGGAACCGGTCGCTCCGATATTCGTTGGCTCTCATACCTTGAGCCTTACGGCGCTGCGTCGATGGCGCATTTTGCGTCGGCTGCTGCCACTGCTTAATACGTATTAAGATCTGGTTATGGATTTCAACGCGCTACAAGAAGCAGGAGCCCTGCCAGGCCAAGGGCTCACTGCTATTCAAACGATTCTTTATTTTATTGCGGCGCCGATTGCACTCTTTAGTGCGATTACCGCAATCGTTCTCATCACATCTGCTGACAAATCTAAGGTAAAGAGCTCGGGCGACCTAAGCCGCATAGATTAATAAGGGCTAAGCGTCTTTTGCTTGTGCTTTAAGTCCACGAACCAAAGTGTCGCGACCTTCTGTCACGTAGCGAAGTAGCGCTGCAGATGCACTGCTGTTCTGGATAATCCACTCATCTGTCTTCTCTAACACCTCGTACGTATCGATATAAACTGGGAACATTGCTTGAGTGAGATCCTCGCCCACTTCAAAGCCATGTTGATCCCACGCAGTTAATAGTGAATCAAAGTATGGATTCACAAAGGCTTTGAGCAGTTCTCGTTGGGTGTGGCGCATAAAGCCGCCCATGAGTGCCTGCCTGGTTTGAGTGCCAGTTTCACGTGAATATGCAGCGTCCCACGCATCTTGCTTTGCAGCAAGAGTTGGATGGGCGGCGAGTGCGCGCCGGTATGAGGCGTTGCCAGGGATCGTGTTATCTGCGGTGAGCAGGCGATCTAGCTCTGCTGCTGAGAAGGCGCCGCGTTCGGTCAGCGCGGTTGCAAGAGACCACTTGAGTTCGGTATCAATCGAGAGTCCCGAGATCTTGCCTTTAAAGATAGCGCGGATTTTCTCGGTATCAGATGAAGTTGTGGCAAGTGAAGCGAATGTACGCGCAAGTTGTAGTTGCAGATCGCTGCCTGGCGCCGATTTTTCAAGCATTGCGTAAATTGCTGAGGCTGCTTTTTCACCCAATGCAGCACGATTCTTAGGCGCTGCGTAATGTTCGATCGCAGTTGAAATTTGATTTGCGACAGCCGTGAACGAGAGCACATTGGTTTCAAAAGGCAGTCTATTGAGTGCAATCTCTACCCAATCAGTGGCAGAAAGTTCGGCGTCGCGCAGCATGTCCCAGACCGTTGACCAGCAAACCGCGCGGTTAATTGATTCGCTGATCGTGCCGAGATACTTTTTGAGAGTCGTGATCGAGCGATCGTCTAGACGCCATTTACCGTAAGAGAGATCATCGGCATTTAACAGGAAGAGATCAGGCTGCTTATCGAATTTAAACTCTGGAATTTCGGTCCGTTCATTCCAGATATCAAATTCTTGTGACTGACGCAGAACTAACTTCTCATCGTGCAAGTCATACAAAGCCAGCGCAAGGCGGTGCGGGCGAAGTTCTTCGGAGCCAACTGGCATCTTTGGTGGCTCTTG
>CBFHTP010000061.1:0-3042 GCA_965658705.1 Candidatus Nanopelagicaceae bacterium | reverse complement strand
CATGCGACAGATCAACTTCTAAATCAGCAAAGTCAGGGTGCGCGTTGTACCAAGGCACAAACTCAGCAGAAGAGATAGACCCAGGCAGGTCCTCTCCTGGTATGCCAAGCTCCTTGCCCACCGATGAACCTGTGGCAAGGACAACTGCGTCATAACTTTCTCGCAGATCTGCCAGTGAAATATCTTTACCGAGTTCAACGTTGCCAAAGAGACGAAAGTTTGGCTCTGCCGCCACCTTCTCAAAGACCTTGGCAACCGTTTTTATCTTGGGGTGATCAGGTGCGACTCCAGAACGAACTAAACCCCACATGGTCGGCAGCCGTTCAATCATGTCGATAGAAAAAGTTAGCTCTTCTCCTTGCGAATTCTGTAGCGCTTGCGCAGCAAAATATCCGGCGGGACCAGCACCAACGATTGCGATCTTGTAGTGGGGCAAGAAAACTCCAATCGCAAATCAATGAGAGCGGAGACGAGGAGATTTGAACTCCTGAAGGGTTTAACCCCTTACCTCGTTAGCAGTGAGGCGCACTCGACCGGGCTATGCGACGTCTCCTTGGCTTGCTCCCCTAGTTTATCGGGATTTTGATCGGCGTGAACACATCCAAATGCCTGGCTCTTAGGTTCATTTGATGGTCTAGACAGTCAGCGCTCAATGCGACATGCCCACCCGATGGTGAGTTAGAGAGCGAACTCTCGCCACAGCCAACCTTTCGCAGATGACTGATTTAGGGAGTTAGTGGCGACGGCACTGCTGTAGGGGCTACCAATGGTGTGAATGCACTAGCCGGCCACTTTAGCCACGCGATTAGCTTGCTCATATTTTTAGCAACATCAATGTAGGAGTGGCCACCAGCATAAAAAAAGATAGTGTTTTCGGCTTTGCTGGCCTTCAGCAACTTGGACCAACTCAAGGCCTGGCCTCTAACCAAAGATGTGAAGTCGGAGGATCCCTCACTGAGTGCCCAACGTTCTTGGCTCGATACCTTGAGAAAATTTGATGGCGTCTGGAATAAAATTGATTGATAGGTTGCAAACGCAGCTGTCAGATCATCGACTTTGTAATATGCGGCGATCGGTAGAACCTGTGAATAAAGTTCGGGATGATGAAGCGCAATGATCGCTGCGCCGTAGCCGCCCATAGAAAAACCTGATAGAGCTCGGCTCAACCTGTCTCTCTTATGGTCACCTTCTACCGCTGCAATGACTTCAGTTGTAAGCCATGTTTCAATCATCGCCTTCTTATCCGATGAGTCGGCCCACTCGGAATCAATATGACTCTTTGCATTCCCATCTGGAAAAACTGCAATAAATGGTTTGGCACCACTTTGGATCGACTTAAGAATCGGCGGAATCAGTGCACCGGCGATTCCTTCGGGAGATCCCGGCCAGCCGTGTAAAAAGTAAATGACGGGGAGCAAATTTGGGTCCAACCCGTTGAGGGGTGGAGTCCAGACCATAACCTGGCGAACTGGGAAATCTTGTTCAGCGCTCGAGACTTGGAGGACCTTCATAGCGCCCGCGTCAGCTCCCGCGTACGAGGATCCTGGGTAAAGAGAGGCGGTCAAAGCGATAACTACCAGGAGTAAAAATCTGGCAAATCTCTTCACGCAGAACAGAGTAATCGAAAATGTGAGACCCTTTACCCATGAAAAGCGGAAAGATCCTAGCCTGGGCGCTCCTTTTGGCTGCTGCCCTGCCGACGTCATCTTTTGCTGCTGACACTCAATCGCCGACCCCAACGGCTTCTGCAAAACCTTCTTCGATACCTTCTGCAAAACCTTCTCCGCGGCCATCTGCCTCAACGACTCAGATGAGTGCGGCTGATCGCTCTGCAATTCAATTGGCTTATGCCCAAGCGCTTGCTTCAGCCGCAGATGGTTACGCAAAAGCCATCGCAGACCTCAAAGCAAACTTGCAGCAGCAACTTGCAGCAGCTGGTAAAGATAAAACGCTCATTGCTGCTGCGAACAGCGCATACAAAAGTAACTTCGCTGCAATTTTCCAGGCTTACTCATCTGCACTGAGTTCTGCCAAGCAAACTCGCGATGCTGCTTTTGCTGCAAAGAGATAATCAACCTTTCTCTCGTCCGCAGAGCAATAGTTCTTTCCAAGCCTCGTGACTTTCACTAGTAACGGGTTTAAAGTAGAGGCATGAGCAGAAAAACCAATAGCTACGACCCAGCCTCTTCCCTTGTGTGGGAAAAATTCATGACCACTGGCTGGGCTCCGTCACCACTCGAGGGTGTAACCGCGAGCGAAGCTTCTCTTTTCTGTGCAGCAAGACGTGATGCACTGTCAAGAATGTACCCTGGGGTCCGATTGATTATTCCTGCCGGAAATTACAAAGTACGCAGTAATGACACTGACTATCGATTCCGACCAAATTCAGCTTATTCGTGGCTTACTGGAATCACTGGAACAGATGCAGTTCCTGATTCAGTCTTGGTACTTGAACCAAAAAAGAAGGGCCATGAGGCCCTGCTCTTTGTTCACCCACGTTCACCTCGCAGTACTGACGAGTTCTTCCGTCATCGCCAGCATGGCGAGTTTTGGGTTGGTCGCAGATTAACGATCGATGAAACCGAGAAGCGTTACGCGATCAAGGTAAAGCACATCGATTCTTTGAAGAAGCACCTGAAGAAGGAGCAAGATTCAATCATTCTGCGCGCTGAAGATGCCCAAGTAGATAAATGGGTTTCAAAGTCTAAGAAGGCAGAGATGCTCCTTGCGCGCGACCTCTCTGAGCTGCGGTTACTCAAAGATTCATGGGAAGTCAAAGAGATGCGTCGGGCAATCGATTCGACTCATCGTGGGTTCAACGACATGATCAAAACAATTCCTTCCGCAACTGGAGTTGCCCGTGGAGAGCGTCTCGTCGAAGGTGCCTTCTTTACCCGAGCGCGCCACGAAGGAAATGATCTTGGCTACGACTCAATTGTTGCGTCTGGTGCTCATGCATGTGTCCTGCACTGGATCAGAAATGATGGCGAAGTACTTCCTGGTGATTTAATTCTGATTGATGCTGGCGTCGAGATGGAATCT
>CBFHTP010000060.1:0-3094 GCA_965658705.1 Candidatus Nanopelagicaceae bacterium | reverse complement strand
TTTTGATTCTGCGCGAGTTACCCCCTCCAATATAAAGGCGATCCCAAAAAAATACTTGACGAAGATCTTCAGTCATCGTGAAAATTCTCCTAGACCAGAAGGTGTCACCTAACCTACGTCTCTCGTGTTCACCAATCCAACTGTCATAGTCACTTCCACGCCTGACTGGAGCTCTTGAAAGCTCGAAGTGTGGCGCTAGCTTGCCACCATCAAACATTGAGAAACCCAGGCCAGTCCCAAGAGTGATCACCACTTCTAATCCAGAGCCAATTATCAGTCCAGCACCATGGACTTGAGCATCATTTAGAACCAGAGCTGGCTTCCCATAATGTTTTGAGACCAAATTCCTAAAATCTAATCCTTTCCAGAGTGCTTCAAGATCAGAATCAAGTCGAGTGAGTGGCCCTCTCACATTAATGTAGTGGGGGGTATGGACAACAACTCCATGTCGAATCATTCCTGGTAACCCAACCGTGATGCGATCAAAAGTTGGAAGTTGATCAGTGAGTTGATCGAAGACGTTTATCAGGTCCACTGGCCGCAACGGGTACGGAGTTGGGATACTGATTGGCTGGGCATGGAAAGTGCCATCCTCGTCAAGAACCGAACCCTTGATGGACAGGCCGCCACAATCAATGGATAGCGTCATTAGACCATTAGCCGATGGGGTGAGCTGGTTTTTATACTGACCCTCAATACTCATGAGTACAGCGTAATCCCGAATCTGAGAATAAGCATCATTCAAAAAGATGAGCACAATTTTGCGAGCCTGTACGTATTATTTTGAAGTTACGGACTTACTGACGCCGGCATTGTTGGAGTCACGACCAGAGGCACAAAAGAACTAGTTGGCCATTTCAACCAAGCGATGAGCTTGTTCATATTCTTAGCTGCATCTATGTAGGAATGACCACCAGCGTAAAAGAAAACTGTATTTTCTGCCTTGTTTGCCTTTAATAATTTGGACCAAATTAAGGCCTGTCCTCTAATCAAAACTGTAAAGTCGAAGGATCCTTCACTGAGCGCCCAGCGTTCTTGGCTAGATACCTTGAGAAACTTTGATGGCGTCTGGTGCAAGATGGATTGATAGGTTGCAAACGCACCTGTCAGATCATCGACTTTGTAATATGCAGCGATAGGTAGCACCTGTGAATAAAGTTCGGGATGATGCAGCGCAATTATCGCAGCGCCGTAGCCGCCCATAGAAAAACCAGAAATCGCCCTACTCAACCGGTCTCTCTTCTGGTCACCTTCTACTGCAGAAATAACTTCAGTTGTGAGCCATGTTTCAATCATGGCCTTTTTATCTGAAGAGTCAGCCCATTCAGAATCAATATGTGACTTTGCATTCCCGTCAGGGAAGGCTGCGATGAATGGTTTGGCGCCACCTTGGATCGACTTGAGAATAGAGGGAACCAAGGCGCCGGCAATTCCTTCGGGTGAACCCGGCCAGCCATGTAAAAAATAAATGACAGGGAGCAAATTTGGGTCCAGCCCATTGAGCGGTGGGGTCCAAACCAAAACTTTGCGAACTGGGAAATCCTGCTCAGCGCTCGAGACTTGGAGCGCCTTCATCGTGCCCGTGTCAGCTGCCGCGTTCGAGGATCCTGAGTGAAGAAAAGCGTTCAAAGCTAGCGCTGCCAGAAGTAAAAAACTGGCAATTCTCTTCACGTAGGTCAGAGTAATCGAAAATGTGAGACCCTTTACCCATGAGAAGCACGAAGATCCTAGCGGGGGCGCTGCTTTTGGCAGTCGTTCTACCGTCGACATCTTTTGCTGCTGACACTCAGTCGCCAGCTCCAACTGCTTCTACAAAACCTTCAGCAAAACCTTCTCCGCGGCCCTCTGCTGCGAACACGCAAATGAGTGTGGCTGATCGCTCTGCAATTCAATTGGCTTACGCGCAAGCGATTGCTGCAGCAGCAGATGGCTATGCAAAAGCGATCGCAGATCTTAAAGCGAACTATCAGCAGGAGCTCGCGGCTGCCGGTAAAGAGAAGGCACTTATCGCCGCCGCTAACAAGTCGTACAAAAACAATTTCTCTGCTGTATTCCAGGCTTACTCCTCTGCGCTCAGCTCTGCCAAGCAGACTCGCGCTGCTGCGCTTGCCGCAAAAAAATAGGTGCTCCCTTACGTTTGTGTAAAATCTCAGTAATCATTTCGCCTCGTGACTTTCACTAGTATCAGGTTTAAAGTAAAGGCATGAGCAGAAAAACCAATAGCTACGACCCAGCCTCCTCACTTGTGTGGGAAAAATTCATGACCACAGGGTGGGCTCCATCACCACTAGAGGGTGTAACCGCGAGCGAGGCTGCGCCATTTTGCGCGGCAAGACGTGATGCATTGTCAAAAATGTACCCTGGGGTGCGATTGATTATTCCTGCCGGCAATTACAAAGTTCGTAGTAACGACACCGACTATCGATTCCGTCCAAGTTCTGCCTATTCGTGGCTTACTGGCATCACTGGAACAGATGCAGTTCCAGATTCAGTCTTAGTTCTTGAACCGAAAAAGAAGGGCCACGAGGCTCTTCTCTTCGTTCACCCGCGTTCACCTCGAAGTACAGACGAGTTCTTCCGTCATCGCCAACATGGCGAGTTCTGGGTTGGCCGCAGATTAACTATTGATGAAACCGAGAAGCGTTACGCGATCAAGGTAAAACATATTGATTCTTTGAAGAAGCATTTGAAGAAAGAGCAAGATTCCATAGTCCTGCGTGGTGAAGATGCCCAAGTAGATAAGTGGGTTTCGAAGTCTAAAAAAGCAGAAACGATCCTTGCGCGTGATCTCTCTGAGCTGCGATTACTGAAAGATTCGTGGGAGATCAAGGAGATGCAAAAGGCAATCGACTCCACGCATCGCGGATTTAATGACATGGTCAAAGCCATTCCCTCGGCTACTGGTGTAACTCGTGGTGAGCGATTAGTAGAGGGTGCCTTCTTTACTCGCGCACGCCACGAAGGAAACGATCTTGGCTATGACTCAATTGTTGCGTCAGGTGCTCATGCCTGTGTCTTGCACTGGATCAGAAATGATGGCGAAGTACTTCCTGGTGATTTAATTCTGATTGATGCTGGCGTCGAGATGGAATCT
>CBFHTP010000059.1:0-3125 GCA_965658705.1 Candidatus Nanopelagicaceae bacterium | reverse complement strand
GCTATCGCTTTTGCAATTTTGGCTGCACTACTCGTTCAAACTCTCGCGCCAAATAAGGGCTATGGATTTTTACTCACTGGTATCGCAGTAAGCGCAATCTTGACCGCGGTAGTCGGCCTTCTGATTGCGATCTCTCCAAAACCTGGGATTCAATCGCTAAGTTTCTGGAACTTTGGCTCGCTCTCACTGCTCAATAACCATACCGTGCAGATGATTGCCCCATTTATCGAAGTTGGCATCATCATCTCGTTCTTCGTTGCACGAAAACTTGATGCTTATTCACTGGGCGAAAGTTCCAGTTATTACATAGGCGTCAATCCCAAGCGGTTGCGACTCATTGCGATCATCGGGATGTCCTTCTTGATTGGTGCGTCTGTAAGTGCCGTTGGTTCAATCGCTTTCCTTGGCCTGCTTGTGCCGCATATCGTCCGGCTTTTGCTTGGCCCAGCACACAGAACGCTTTTGACCTTTAGCGCTCTGATTGGGGCAGTGCTTTTGCTGCTTGCCGACTTATTGGCTCGAACACTCTTGCAACCCAACGAAATCCCTCTTGGGCTCATTACATCTCTGATAGGTGCACCAGCCCTAATTGTCTTGCTACGCAGCAAGCGTGCATCGTGGGTGACAAATGATTGAGATCAAGAACATTTCATTTGGCTACGATAAAAACGCCATTTTTACGGATTACTCGGCAGTCATCGCAAATAATTCGATGACGCTACTCGGTGGTCCCAACGGCTCTGGTAAGACAACGCTCCTGCAATTGATTGGTGGAATCCATCAGCCAAGTAGTGGCCAGATCGTTATTAATGGCCACGACATATCCAAATTGAGCGCCAGAGAGGCGGCCGAACTGCGTTCTGCTGCTCCACAACGAAGAGTTTTTGAGCTTGCCTTCACGGTTGCCGAGCTATTTAAAATCATCAAGAAGCCAGCGGCTCACGCAGCCGATCTTTATGAGGCGCTAGATCTTTATGACCTCTTCCCAGCAAAAGTCACCGAGCTCTCACTTGGCCAGCAGCAGCGGGTCTCAGTTGCGCTCGCGCTGCTTCAAGATGCACAGTTCTATTTACTTGACGAACCCTTTAGTGCGCAGGATTCTATTTATACTCAAAAGTTGATCGATTTTTTGACTGTGATTTCAAAGCAGAACGGTGTCATGGTTATTAGCCATAACACTGGTCACTTGCTTCAATACTTTGATGAGAATATTTATCTTACCTAAGATTATTTTGATCTAGGCTTTTTCTTTCCCGTTTTCTTAACTGATTTTCCGTTATCTGGCTTACCTGAACTTGGCTTACCTGGACGACCTGGCTTGCTCGTCTTCTTCACGGTTTTCTTTGCTGCTGACTTTGCGCGAAAACCATCAGTTGGCTTAGCTGTCATTGGGTCAAACTTATTTGAACGAAATGGCTTCTTATCGCCCGCTTCTTTAACCTCTCTCACCTCACGCGGCGTCCACTTCTTCTTTGGAGCCGTGCGTGATGGATCAAAGTCTGGGCGCTCGGCGCGGACTGGGCGATCTGTTGAGCGAATCGGACGACCGGTTGGACGCTTTGCGCCGTCATTGCGAGTTGGTCGCGGATTGTTACGGAACTCCACGACTTGCTCTGGCTTCTCTTTCTTTACACTTTTTACAAAACCACTACGCCCGCCGCCAGATGAACGACCGTTAGATGGACGTTCACGCTTTGGATAATCCGGACGATCTGAATTTCTAGCTGGGCGTTCATCTCGGCCCTCTCGGCCACCCCTATCGCCACGATTGCGAGAGCCCGGCTTGCGCGAAGATTCATGCTTCTCGGCTTCTGCTGCAATTGGGATACCGGAAGGCTCTTGAGCACCAGTTACTCGAACGAGCTCGGCATCGCCGGGCTTTACGAATACTTCACCCAGTTTTACCGCTGCGCGAGAAGCGAGACCAAAGATCCCCTTCTTCTGCTTGTGTGTAGCCAAAGTGACAACAGTTCCCGATGCGCCAGCGCGAGCGGTGCGGCCAGCGCGGTGCAAATAATCTTTGTGATCTGCTGGTGCATCAACGTGGACTACGAGTGAGACATCATCAACGTGGATTCCACGAGCTGCAACATCGGTAGCGACGAGAGCATTTGTGCGTCCATCTTTAAATGCGGCAAGGACTCGAGTTCGTTGTGCCTGTGACTTTCCGCCGTGCAAGACGCCAACTGGTACGCCAGAGCGAAGCATCTTTTCGGCCAATTTATCTGCGCCATGCTTTGTACGGACGAAGAAGATTGTGCGACCTTCGCGCGCTGCAATTTGAGTCGAGATGACATCTTTATGTGCCTGATCCAAGATCAAAATATGGTGCAACATGTTGCCGGCAGTCTTCTTCTCATTCTCTAACGAGTGAGTGATCGGATTCTTTAAGAACATTTTTACGAGAGTGTCGACATCGCGATCAAGTGTTGCCGAGAAGAGTAAACGCTGGCCATCTTTCTTTGTGAGCGCCAAGATCTCTTTCACTGAAGGCAAGAAGCCCATGTCAGCCATTTGATCTGCTTCATCTAATACTGTGATCTCAACATCGGATAGATCAATGTGGCGCTTATCAAGTAGATCCATCAAGCGACCCGGTGTTGCGACGATAATTGGAACGCCGCGCTTCAGCGCTTGGATCTGGCGCATATATGGCATGCCGCCAGCAACAACTTGTGAGTTGAGTGAAACGGTACGAGCCAGTGGTGAAATAACATCGCTGATCTGCACTGCTAGTTCGCGAGTCGGCGCCAAAACTAAACCAAGTGGCTTATGTGGCTTTGCTATGCGACCACTCAAATTGGTCATCATCGCCAGGCCAAAGGCGAGTGTCTTTCCAGAGCCAGTCTGCCCGCGGCCAAGGATGTCCCGGCCAGAGATCGCTTCCGGCAGAGTTGCTACCTGGATAGGGAATGCGTTTGCCTTGCCTTCGCGCTCAAGAGCTTCAACCAAGGCCGGTGTAACGCCAAGGGAGGCAAAAGTGACAGACTTTTCCGTGCTGTCCTGAGAAGCGTGTGTAGACATAGAAATACCAAAACCAATCGAGACTTAAAGCGCGTCTCGGTGGTGCTTAGTGATTAAGACTCGCATTCGGGGTTAGTGCAGTGGCACTAATGAACCAAGTT
>CBFHTP010000058.1:0-3131 GCA_965658705.1 Candidatus Nanopelagicaceae bacterium | reverse complement strand
CGGCCATGGGGCAAGACTAGCCGATGGTCGAGGTGGCCTTGATGGTGGCGGTAATGAGTTGAAGATCTTGCTGTGAACCCGGTGAACCGGATGAAGAAGATGAACCGGATGAAGAAGATGAACCCGAAGAGTTTGCCGAACCACTCGAAGCAAAGCGGGGCGATAAGAATGGAACATTGAGCAGCAACGGTGTTCTTGTTTCGATAGTTGCCGTAATCAGATCTGACTCACAACTCCACTGGGACAAAGTCACTAGCGCTCCTCTTACCCTAGAGCCACTGATCTCGCTGACAAAGGATGCATAGGCTGCGGAGCAGTCAATCGGCACTCGATAGATCGCTCCGTTCAGATCGGTTCCGACTTGGACTCTATCGCCAGAGTAATAGCGCGCCTGATCTAAATTGTGAGCAGCTCGAGTAATTGCAGTTTCTCCCGTTTGGATCAACTCTCGCTTAGCAGCGAAATTTCCAGAAACATCTATCACTGCAAATGAGAGAGTGAGCGTGGCGAAAAATAGGCCAATGATCAGAATCGAGATTGATCCCACTTCGTCTTCCCAGAGCCGTGCAAATTTCCTTCGAAATCTTATTTCAACCTGATTGAGAATTTTAATGCGAGTGGGATTGGCAATCACGGTGAACTACTCCACGCATCAACAATTTGTGTATCACTCGCGCTCTCTCGTGATCCAATCAATGTAACAGTCACAGTCACTCTGCTTTCGGGAGTGAGACAGGGGTTAGCGCTACATGCAACTGATAGATCAATTATTGCCCTTGGATGTGATGAGCTAGCTTTTGCAAGAATCTGAGATTGATAGATGCCGACCACTGTGTTGGCGCGAGGAAGCGCAAGCTCTGAACTAGGACTGGTGACGTATGCACGAGCCGCCTGCCTTGCTAAGTTGTGCAAATTGATTCCACTCTGTGATTGCGCGTTTATTGAAGTCAAATAGATCGCAAGCGGAATGAAGAGGGGAATCGCGATCATGATGAATTCGATAGTGGCGCTTCCTCTTTCGTCGCGAAGTAAATCTCTAATTGCCTTCATTCACACTCGCACCTAGCGTTTGAAAATTGTCCCCTTGCGGCAAGAGCGGAGTAAGTGAAGGAAGATCGTTGTTCTCATGTCGAACTAATAAAGTCCCACCACCAGGAAGTGAAAACTGCTCCGACGAACCAAGTTTGCCGGAAGGCAGGTCTAGGGAAGGCTGCGCTCCACTTGGCTGGGCACCGGAAGACATCGAAGCCATCGCCGCAGCTCCTTGCGTCTGATTACTTATCACCGTACGCGACAAGACCCCCATCGATATTTGTAAAACGCTGAGGACCAAGATGAGTAAGGGCAGTAAGACCAGGGCAGATTCAATCGACCCTCGCTCATCTTGAAAGAATCGTTTAGCGAACACTGTTCATTGAATCGAGTGAGCCTTGCAAGAGGCCCTGGATTCTTGGTGCGGCGATCGTCCATATTCCAGTGACGAGTCCGGTCGTCATGAGTACAACCAATACCCAACCGGGCACATCACCACGTTCATCCACGAGAAGCGCTTGCACTCTTCCCTGAAGGTCTCTGCGGTAAATCGCACAGCGGATGGATACCTGCAAGAGGATATTTTCCTTGAATCTATTCTTCATTTCTCTCTCCTATGATTCTTAGTGTTGCGGAAATTTTTCTTCAATTGCTAGATTTACTTAACTGCTCATTCATTTGCTCGCTTGCTTATGGCTCCTACCCGCTCATGACGCCACTACCTAGCGCTATGTATGAAGGCCAAAGCGCAAAGAGCACCGAAATTGGCAGAACTAAGAAGACGACTGGAATCATGAGTTGAATCTCTGCCTTCCCAGCTCTCTCTAAAATCCTCGTGCGCTGCACCTGCCGCACCTCTTCAACTTGTCGATTCACTACATCGATCAACGGAGTACCCCGCTCGACCGAGATAGATAGGGAATCACAGAAGCGCCTGATCATTGCTGACTCAACGAGGCGATTGAGGAGATCTAACGCCTGTGGAAGCCCGGCCCCACCTTTCATCTGATCGACTACTGGCGCTAAAACTGAAACGAACTCTCCGGTCGCTCGCTCGCTGATATGGGCGAGTGCGGATGAAGGACTCATTCCGCCACCGATAAGAATGGCGAAGAGTTCTACTACCTGTGGGAATTCCAGCTCGATCAGCTTCACCGAACGCTTCTTCCGCTGCCGCAAAACTATTCCCGAGGTTGTCACGATTACTTCCCGATGAAATTCGTCGAAGAGAATTACACCACCCCATGCAAGTGCGGGAGCGAAGAGTGCTAGATAGAGAATATAGAGAAGATAACTAGGAGTCGTGTTCATCGAAATATCCGCGGCACAACAGGTAATCGGCCCACCCGTTGCATCCAAAGATATGCAATCACGCTCATTCCCATCCCAAAGAGCAAAACAGTTACGCCACCTGAAGTTGAATAGGCGCGCACCGTGTTTGGCTGAGCCGACAAGATCAGCAGCAAGATCCACGGAGCCGCTGCCGCTATATATCCACTATTTTTAATCCAACCATGCTTGGCGCTAATCTCACCTCGAACCGCGATATCGCTTCGAATATGGTCACCCAAAGTTCGTAGAGTAGTTGTGATCTCTCGGCTTCCGGTCCCACGAGCGAATTCAAGAACTTCACATACTTGATCTGCCAAACCATCGTGAAAGCTGGCTCGCAAATATTGGAAGACCTCTTCGAAATCGCCTCCCCCTCTAAATATCCGCTCTGTCTCTAGAAAGATCGGTCTTGCACTTAGTGGTCCTCGGTAGCCAAGGGCAATGATGGTCTCAGCCAATGAAAGTCCAGAACGTAGCCCTGAAATAATGTGCTCGATAATCTCTGGCCACAATAAGTAGAGCGAACGTTTGCTTCTAGTACCTTTTATTTTTTGGCTCATGATTTACCTCTACTAAATATTCGAGCAGGGTTTCCTAAACCACTTTCATACCTGCCATCTCGATAAGTAAATAGTGGATCAACTTCGATTCGATCGCCCTCCACTCTGACGGTTACATTACCAATTTCAGTAATTCGTCGGTGCCCCTCTTCTGAGTGAATCGTGGTGTGAATGACTAAGTCAATAGCGGAGGCAACCATCGGAGTA
>CBFHTP010000057.1:0-3253 GCA_965658705.1 Candidatus Nanopelagicaceae bacterium | reverse complement strand
TGCCTTGTAATCCTCAATATTGCGAGCTTCACCTGGGCCATTAACAACCTGCCAACGCAAGATACCTTCTTTATCGATGATGAAGGTTCCTCGAATAGCCATTCCACGATCTGCATTAAAGACGCCATATGCTTGCGCAACTTTTCCATGTGGCCAGAAATCAGAAAGCAGAGAGAACTTGTAGTTCTCTGCGTCACCGAATGCCTTGAGTGTATACATTGGGTCGCATGAGATCGCAAGAAGCTCTACATCGTCATTGTGAAATGCTGAAAGGTCATCTCGCATTGAGCAAAGCTCGCCAGTGCAGATTCCTGAAAATGCAAAGGGATAGAAGACGATGACGACGTTCTTCTTTCCTTTAAATGAAGATAGTTCTACGCTCTCACCAAATTGATTGGTGAGTGAGAAGTCTGGTGCGTCTGAACCGATAGTGAGTGACATGTTGTGGATCCTTTATCTCTTTGGGTTTGATTTGCGGGCTACCAAGCGAGTTGCAGTCCAATTCGCACCCGCTAAGAATGTCACAGTTTGAGTCAGACCAGCATTTGGCGCAGCATCTTGAATATCGGAAGAATCTACGTGACCTGCAAGCCCGACCTTTGGCACCATCAGCCAGATCGAACCGGCATCACTGAGATATGTGATCCCATCCACAAGTTCATCAACGAGATCACCGTCACCCTCTCGAAACCAGAGAATAAGCGCATCGAAGACCTCATCTGAATCAGAAGTTAAGAGCGTCGTTCCAAGGAGCGCTTCAATTGCCATGCGAAGATCTTGATCACAATCTTCGTCCTGACCAATCTCAAGAACTAACTCACCCGTAGCAAAACCCATTCGTAAGGCGGTTTCGGTTGAGTTCACGCCCATAGTCCACCCGACCTTGGCCGCTGGTGCAAGCCCTAGATCACTATTTTCCGACACAAATTGGTGAATATTTCTCCTCTAAGATACAGATATGAGCGCCACCTTTGAAGCCCCCGACCATCTCATCGACCAACTCGTCGATACCGATCCAGTCGAGACCGCTGAATGGCAGCAATCTTTTGACGCCGTTCTCAAAAGTGGTGGGCCGGTACGCGCCAGATTCCTCACCCTCTCGCTGATGCAGCGAGCTCATGAGATGAATGTGGGAGTACCTACGCTTCGCGGTACTGCTTACATCAATACGATTCCCTCAAAATTAGAACCAGAATTCCCGGGAGATGAAGCGCTCGAACGTCGGATCAGGGCGATCATTCGCTGGAACGCCGCGGTCATGGTGCATCGCGCCCAGCGCCCAGGGGTCGGCGTCGGTGGACACATCTCAACATTTGCTTCATCTGCTTCACTCTATGAAGTTGGATACAACCACTTCTTCAAGGGAAAGAACCACCCAGGCGGCGGCGATCAAATTTTCTTCCAGGGTCACGCAAGCCCCGGAATGTATGCTCGCGCATTTGTTGAAGGTCGATTCACCGAACAACAGATGGATGGTTTTAGACAAGAAGTTTCACATGAAGGTGGCGGACTATCTTCATACCCTCACCCTCGCTTGATGCCTGATTTCTGGGAGTTCCCAACTGTTTCAATGGGACTTGGTCCGATCAATGCAATCTACCAAGCAAGATTTAATCGCTACCTACAAGGCCGTGGCATTAAGGATACTTCTCAGCAACGTGTATGGGCTTTCCTTGGTGATGGTGAAACAGATGAACCTGAAACATTAGGCGCCTTGAGTCTTGCAGCCCGCGAAGGTCTCAACAACCTCACCTTCGTTATCAACTGCAACCTGCAGCGCCTTGACGGACCAGTTCGAGGCAATGGCAAGATTATTCAAGAGTTAGAATCAATATTTAATGGTGCTGGCTGGAACGTTATTAAGGTTGTATGGGGCCGCGAGTGGGATGAACTCTTTGCGATGGATCGTGAGGGTGCACTGCTTGATCTGATGAACAAGACTTCTGATGGTGATTTCCAGACATTCAAATCTGAAGATGGCGCATTTGTTCGCAAAGAATTCTTTGGCCGCGATCCTCGAACCGCAGCTATGGTTGCAGATTGGTCAGATGAAAAGATCTGGAACCTCAAACGCGGCGGCCACGATTACCGCAAGCTCTACGCCGCGTACAAGGCCGCCATTGAGACAACTGATCGTCCTACCGTAATCCTTGCAAAAACGATTAAGGGTTGGACCTTAGGAAGTACCTTTGAAGCGCGAAATTCAACGCACCAAATGAAGAAGATGAGCGCACAGGATTTGATCGACTTTAAAAACCGTATCGGGATCCCGCTGCCAGATGAAGCGATCGATGCGAAGCTGCCACCGTACTATCGCCCACCAGTAGATTCGCCAGAACATAAGTATTTAATGGATCGACGCAACGCCCTGGGTGGATCGATTCCAGCCCGTCAAAGGAGTTCACGGCCGCTGCCAATGCCGATTGATAGCACGTATGACTCAGTAAAGCGTGGCTCTGGCGCACAAATGGTTGCGACAACCATGGCATTTGTTCGACTCTTTAAAGATCTCGTCAAAGCCGAAGGAATTGGCCCTCGCTTCGTTCCAATTATTCCGGATGAGGCACGAACATTTGGCATGGATTCACTCTTCCCAACTCTGAAGATCTACTCCCCTCAGGGTCAGCAATACCTTTCTGTTGACCGCGAACTGATGTTGTCCTATAAGGAATCAACTTCTGGAGTGATCTTGCACGAAGGAATTAACGAGGCTGGCTCGGTTGCTTCATTTACCGCTGTTGGTTCTTCATATTCCACTCATGATGAACCGATGATTCCCGTTTATATCTTCTATTCAATGTTCGGATTCCAACGCACCGGAGATGCGTTTTGGGCCGCTGCTGACCAAATGGCTAGGGGCTTCGTCCTCGGCGCAACTGCCGGTCGCACAACGTTAAATGGTGAGGGTCTGCAACACGAAGATGGCCACTCACATTTACTGGCCGCGACAAACCCTGCAGTAATTTCTTATGACCCAGCCTTTGGGTTTGAGCTTGGCCACATCGTCAAAGATGGACTGCGCCGGATGTATGGCGAGGCGAGTGAGAATATTTATTACTACATCACCCTTTATAACGAGCCAATTCTTCAACCAGCCGAACCTGAGGAGCTAGATGTCGATGGCCTGCTAAAAGGCATATACCTCTACGCAAAGGCGCCACGAGCAAAGAAGTCGGCGCAGATCTTGGCATCAGGGGTTGCGGTTCCGTGGGCACTAGAAGCAGCTCGCCTACTCCAAGAAGAGTGGGATGTC
>CBFHTP010000056.1:0-3463 GCA_965658705.1 Candidatus Nanopelagicaceae bacterium | reverse complement strand
GTAGTCGAGCCGGTGCGCAGCCGCCTTATGCAAAGGAGCTTATGTAATGCAGCATATTGATGGCGCCGAGATCTCTGTCTCGATCGACCTTGATCAAGGCGCGCGAATCGCATCACTTCAGTGGCGCGATCTGCAGTTTGTTGTGCCCTTTAGAAATACGCCACTTGATTGGGGCTGGTACTCAATGGCTCCGTGGGCTGGGCGTATCGCAGATGGCATCTTGTATGACGACGCCGATAACGAAATCATTTTGCCCACCAACTGGGCATCTCCGCACGCAATTCATGGACTTGGCTTTACCGGATCATGGGAAGAGACCGGCACGGGTTCTGCAAGATTTGAACTTCCGTTTCCTTATAGCGGCGCTGTCGTAGAGCAACGAATCGAGATTCTTGATGACGCAGTTCGATGGACTCTGGAATACGAAGCGAATGGCTGCGAACTACCTGCTTGGCTTGGGTTCCATCCGTGGTTCCCGCGCGAACTAGCCCGCGGCGGAGAAGCAGAACTTGAATTCAATGCAGCTCAAATGTTTGTGCGCAACGAAGAAGGAATGCCCTCTGGTGAATTGATTGCAGCCCCGCAGGGTCCTTGGGATGATTGTTTTACCGGCGTAAAAGGCGTCCCTGAAATCGTCTGGCCGGGGGCTGCTCGTCTGTCGATTGAATCCGATGCACCGTACTGGGTTGTCTATACCGAAGATCCAGAAGGTATCGCCGTTGAACCTCAGACGGCCCCACCTGATGCGGCCAACTTAGGAATCGTGGGCGATCATTACATCGAAGCGCTCTTTACCTTTAGCGAAGATTTCGAGGCCTAACCGCCAAAGTAACTGCGGGTAATCAGGATTTGGATTACTCTCTGACTTGCGTCAATTCTGCGAAAAAAGATCCGCGATAGGTACCCATCGCGGATCTTTTTCAATGATTACCCCACCCCTCATTGATTGCGCTCCTTAATAATTGTGGAGAGAATATTGCTGTGGAAATAAATCGCGAACGTATAAAAAAGTTGATGGCCATTGAAGAGAATCGCTTCTTATCGATGCATCCAATATCTGGTGAACTCTTCAGACAGTCACAAGCTGTCATGACCAATGGCGTCCCAATGTCATGGATGTCGAAGTGGCCTGGTGCTTATCCAGTATTTGTTGATACTGCCCAGGGTGCTTATTTCACAGATGTTGATGGCAATAAGTATGTTGACTTATGTCTTGGCGATACTGGTTCGATGACTGGCCATTCGCCAAAGGCAACAGTTGATGCAATCAAGGCCCAATTAGACCGTGGTATTACGGCGATGCTGCCCACTGAAGATTCAGTAATTGTCGCCAAAGAGCTTACGCGCAGATTTGGATTACCAAAGTGGCAATTCACAGTGAGCGCGACGGATGCCAATCGATGCGCGATTAGATATAGCCGATTAGTTACTGGCAAAAGCAAGGTAATTGTGATTGATTACTGCTATCACGGCAGTGTTGATGAAACTTTTGCGACCCTGGATGAATCCGGCAGAACGATTAAGCGGCCTGGCAATATTGGTGCACCAGTTGAGCTAGATCAGACCACCAGAACCGTTGAATTCAATGATTTAGCTGCGATGGAAGCAGCCCTGGCGATGGGTGATGTTGCATGCATCTTGATGGAACCAGCGATGACAAATATTGGAATTGTGCTTCCTTCCGATGGCTATTTACTCGCTGTTGGTGAACTCGCTAAAAAATATGGCACGCTATGGATTATTGATGAAACCCATACGATTTCAGTTGGCGCCGGTGGAATGACAGCCGAGCTTGGATTAAAACCCGATCTCTTCACGATTGGAAAGGCGATTGCAGGCGGACTTCCTACCGGAACATTTGGTATGAGCGAAGAGGTCGCTGCAGCAATTTTGGCAAAGACTTCGCGTGAAATTATTGATACCGGTGGTATTGGTGGCACCCTCGCTGGCAACGCGCTCTCGATGGCCGCAATGGCAGCAACTCTGACCAAGGTTATGACTGATGAAGCATTTGCTCGAATGGTGCCACTTGGTGAGCGTTGGTGCGACGGGGTAGAAGCTGCGATTAAAGAGTTTGATCTTCCTTGGCACTGCTCCAGACTCGGAGCGCGCGGGGAATATCTCTTCAAATCAGGAGCTCCGCGAACCGGCAAAGAAGCGGCCGATGCCGGCGATTTTGAACTAGAACAATATATTCATCTTCGTATGCTCAACGATGGCTTTTTAATCACGCCATTTCACAACATGGCACTTGTTTCGCCGGAGACCACTGCCGCCGATATTGATGCCCACACAGAAGCATTTCGTGCAATGTGCGCCGATCTTGTGGGCTCGGAGTAACACGGCTAACTCGTTCTAATTAAAGCCGAGCGCCCGATACATCTTGAGTGCACGTTCGTTATCGGCATCGACATAAAGCATTGCTTCATTGATGCCAAGGCTTTTGATGTGCGTTAGGCCCTTGATTAATAGCGCTCGCCCCAAACCCTGGCCGGCATGATCTGGATCGACACCGATCACATAAATTTCACCGACGGGTCCAGTGCGCGCCAAGGTATGGTGAATTTTGGTCCAGACAAATCCAATCCACTGATCTTCGTGAGTTGAAATGTGAGTTGCGATGAAGAAGCCGTTGGGATCAAACCACGTCTCAGCCATGCGGTTAGTTAAATCTTCGGGCTGCCAGCCCCCTTGATCGGGGTGGTGAGTAAAGATCTGGTTGTTGAGTTTTAACCAGCGATCTTCGTGCTTATTGGGTGAGAAAGTAATTATTTCTAGATCAGCAGGAACTTCGGGCAGCTCACCAATGGTCAGCTCTAACCGCAAAATCGTACGCATTGCGAGCTTTAGACTCTTTCAGAGAGCAGCGAATCTTTGCCAGGAAGTGTAAAGCGATAACCAACATTTCGAACGGTCCCAATGATCGCTTCAAACTCGGGACCAAGCTTTGAACGAAGACGACGGATATGAACATCTACTGTCCGAGTGCCACCGAAGTAGTCATAACCCCAGATCTCTTGCAAGAGCTGCGAACGGGTAAAGACGCGGCCAGGATGCTGAGCTAAGAACTTAAGGAGTTCGAACTCTTTAAAAGTCAGATCAAGTGAGCGGCCTTTAATCTTTGCCGTGTAAGAACTCTCGTCGATCACTACATCGCCTGTGCGAATTTCTCGGGCCGATGGATCGCTGCTAAGAAGTTCGTTCTTTACCCGACCAATCGCGATTCGGATTCTGGCCTCAACTTCGGCCGGGCCTGCAGTATCGAGGATGACATCATCGATGCCCCAGTCAGCGTTGATCGCTGAAAGAGATCCTTCGGTTGCAATTGCAATCACCGAGCAATCAACGCCCGTGGCAGTAATCAATCGCATTAAGGCTTTCGCTGCTGCAATATCTTTGCGAGTATCAACAAAGAGCGCATCAACATCTGGGATATCAATCAATACTGATGCTTCTGCCGGAA
>CBFHTP010000055.1:0-3613 GCA_965658705.1 Candidatus Nanopelagicaceae bacterium | reverse complement strand
ACCTTAGCCGAGAGTGATCGTTACTATCGATCCGCGCTTAACTTGGGTTCCGACTTTAGGGAGGATATTTGTGACGCGCTTGGTAGGTTTTGACCCAATTTTCTTGATCACAACCTTGAGTTGAAGGTTCTCTAAGGCAGTTGTGGCTGCAGCCTGGTTAAGCGAATAGAGATTTGGAATAAAGACGAAAGCTGAGCCTTGCGAGACGATCAACGTAACGCGTGAACCTTTATTTGCGGGTGTAGCTCCGTCGGGAGTTTGTGAAATAACTGCGCCGGCAGGAACGGAGTCGCTGTAGCCAAATTTTGTTGTTACGCCAAAGCCAGCGGCAGTAAGTTCATTACTGGCTTGATCCGAACTTTTGCCAACATAAGAAACCAGTGAGACCTGCTCGATCCCTTTGCTGACGATCAGGTTGACAAGTGAATTTCGTTTCACGAATGAACCGGCAACAGGTACAGATTGAGCGATTGCGCCTTGGGGTGCAGTCGCATCAAAAACAGATTTTGATGTGCCAACTTTCAACCCGGCATTGATGAGAGCGGTAGTTGCGGCATCAGATGAGAGACCCACAAGAGAAGGGACAGAAATTCTCTCTGGACCTTTTGAAATTGTCAGTGCAACTTCGCCACCCTTGGGAAGATGTCCACCACCCGCTGGATTTGAACTCATGATCTTGCCAGCGGCGACATCTTCACTAAAGTCCTTTAATGCAACGCTTTCAGTAAGACCAAGCGGGCTTAAGAGCGAAGTGGCTTCAGATTTTGAAAGCCCAACGACTGAAGGAACAGTGATCATTGAACCTGGGCCTAAGTATTGATACCAGCCGCCGAGTGCGATGACCAGCAACAATAGTGCTGCAACAACTCTATTTCGCTTCACTTTTTTAGAACTCCTACGACGCATTTCAGAAGTGCTCTCTGGCTTGCTCTCCTCTAATTTTATTGGGCCACTCTTTGAGAGCAGTGTGACTGGTTCGGTCAGAGTCCTAATGCGCTCCGCCACTGCTCCGCCAATCCGAACTTCACCGAGAGACCTTCTTTTTTTACTTTTCTCGGCAGGAATCGGAAGATCAAGTTCTAGGCTGAGTTGGCGTTTCTTTGGATCGATGTTCTCTTGCACACTTCGCAGTTCACCAAGTAAAACTTCTGCAGTGGATTGTCTTTGATCTGGATTTGGCGATGTCGCTTTCAAAATAATTGCATCTAATTCAGTTGAAATACTCGGTTTAGCGAGAGAAGGGGCGGCAATGCGCTCATTGACGTGCTTGTAAGCAATTTGGATCGGTGTCTCGCCTTCGTATGGCTTGCTCCCGGTAAGTAATTCATACATCAAAACGCCAAGTGAATAGATGTCGCTGCGCGCATCACTTATTCCTCGCTGAACCTGTTCTGGCGAGAGGTACGAGACACTACCCAGGACGACACTCGATTCCACAGTCATTGTGGCGCCAAGCGCGGCGCCCCTTGCCAGGCCAAAGTCAGCGAGTTTAACCCTGCCATCCTTGGAAATCAGAATATTTTCTGGCTTGAGGTCTCGATGAATGATTCCAAGCGAATGAGCTTGTGCAAGGGCAGAAACAATCGGGATCAGATAGCGGAGAAGTTCTGCAACCTCCAGCTGGCCACGTTGATGAAGAAGTTCGCGCAACGTAAAGCCATCGATAAATTCCATCACGATAAATACCGCTGGAATTCCGCCCTCGTTCCATCCCTGGTCTTGAATTGCAACAATATTTGGGTGAGTGAGTGAGGCGGCAGCCTTAGCCTCACGGATGAAGCGTTCAACAAATTGCTCATCATTGGCTAAATGCGGGTGCATTATTTTTACTGCAACTTGTCGATCCAACCTTTGGTCGACTGCTTCATAAATAGAGGCCATTCCACCAGCCGCAACGAGGCGTTGGAGTTGATAGCGCCCATCTATGAGCTCACCAGTGAGGTCTGACACGCTAATAGTTTATTGACTAGGCGTAAGAATCTGACTTTAAGGCGCGCCACTTACATGGTAATCCGCAGCACCTTGCGATCCGGATTGCGCAAAGTGCGCTAATTCTTCGCGTTGCCATTCTTCGATAAATGGCTTGATCGATTCACCATCTCGAGCAATCACTCTTGCAAGACCAACCTGGGCAGGAACGTTGATCCAAATCTTGATCTCGGCATGTGGGCGGGTAATCGGTTGGCCACTGCCAACTCCCTCCAGGATCAGAACTTCTGGGCGCCGAATCAACTTGGGTGAAATAAAACTCGAGCTATGCCAATCGAACTGAGGGAGTTGAATTTCTTCCTTGCCGTTAAAAGCTTGAAGAATGTCATCTAAAGATTTTGTTAAATTTTCGCCAAGCGCGTTCTTCCATCCGCCGTAGAGATCGTCCAAATGGATTACCTCGCAGGTATCACCGGCTTGCTTGGTGAAGTATTCAATCTGTGCGGCAAGTGTGGTCTTGCCAGAGCCAGTGGGGCCATCAATGGTGATGAGCATTTATTTTTGCTTCCCTTTGCCAACGAATCCAACCCCACGCTGCAATCCCGACAAAAATTAGATAGAGAATGGCGGTCAGATAACTTCCACCTCGCCAGAATTGGTAGGTGTAGACAGCATCCACCACAAACCAAAGCGGCCATGCGATCCAACTCTCTTTCACCATCAAGACCTGAGCGATGGCGCTGCCTACGAAACCAAATGAGTCGGTGAGAGTTTGCGCTGCGCCTAAGTGAATTAAGAGTGGATTTAAAGCGAACCAAGCGATGAAGAAGCTCAGAGTTGTGACGACAAAATATCTCCTCGAAATTGATGTTGGCTTTGCACCTTTCGGCCCCCAACCAAACCAGCCCCAAAATCCGCCTGCGATGAAGATAAATTGCAGCGCGCCGCTTGCATAATATTTCTGTTCGAAGAAGAGAATCGCATAAAGCAAACTTGAAATATTCCACCAGGGCCAGGTTTGGCGGGGTCCGAGAACTCCAAGAGCGACGCCGGCAACTGAGGTAAGAAAAGCAACCAATTCGAGGATTGAGAGTTTGTAATCCCAGGCAGTAAATACTGTGGTGAGAAAAAACTGATTTATTGAATGCATGAAACGACTCCTTCCAGTTCGCATTACCGAACTGGTCATACGGTCGACTTGACGATCAAGTCCTCTCAGCCATAGAGCGGCTCCCGTGCTTAAAAGATAGCAGGTATTAGCGCGCCATGACCGCTCGAATAAAAGCCGGGAGTGCAACCCTGATTCTTCGCCAGGTCGAAGTCTTCGCTCGAACTGTGAAAACTTGATAATCAATCTTCTCTACCTCATCAACGATCCCGCAATAAAGCTCTGACGCCGCCTCGATACAGGCACGCGAGCTCGCCTCAAGCAACTGAATTCCAGGGGCGGCTTCGCGCTGTAGATTTCGAACCCGCGCAATCTGCTCTTTAAGTGCAGCTCTGATTTCAGGGGTGAGGATTCTGGTCTCAAGCATTGTTCGATCTACCCCGTGCTTGGCTAGTTCATCTAACGGAAGATAAACGCGACCTCGATCTAGATCTTCTCCAACATCTCTGATGAAATTTGCTAATTGAAATGCAGTTCCTAATTTTTCTGCAGCCGCATAAGCATCAGGGGAGAGCG
>CBFHTP010000054.1:0-3819 GCA_965658705.1 Candidatus Nanopelagicaceae bacterium | reverse complement strand
GTGCAGAGCACGCAACCGTGATCTTGCCACCACGTCCACAAACAGCCGCCATCATCAAAAAGTTTGAAGAGCTCTAGGACACTCAAAATCTACTCGCTGCAAAGCGCGTCACTGGTATCAATAGCAGTGACGGAGCACCATTCGCTCTCGAAGGTTTGAAGTGGTTGGACGCACAAGTAAAATCTGGTGCGATTCCAATGGCACTTATGTTTGCAAACCACCCCGCTCGCAAAGGTATTGATTCACCTTCTGAGATTCGCGCCTACCGTGATACCGCTCCTGACATTGCGATGGGTTGGGAAGGTGCACCTGGTCACCAGATGGCTGGTCACCCTGACGTAACCGCAGCAACACTTAAGGCGGGCGGAGTGGCGTCCGGACGCGGGTATTACGAGAACAACCCAAGTGCAGATTCATGGCCAGGATATGCACCAACTGCCACTGAGAACTCGTATCGCACATACGGTGGTTACGACTTCTACACTGCAAAAGTTGGCGGACTCTGGGATTCACTACTTGCAGAAGGCAAACCGTGGTGGATCACTGCGAACTCTGATTCGCACACAAACACCGGAACTCTCTATGCCCGTCCATCATCTGTTTACACCTCAGCAAAGTACAACGCTGAAGGAACATATGGCGCACCAGTACTCGGTACTGTTCCAGTAATGACCAACGGTGACTTTGCACCTGGTGCGTACAGCCGCACAATCGTAGGATCACAGACGAAGAGCTACCTCACCATCATGCAGGCTCTCAAAGCTGGAAATATTCTGACTGCGCACGGTGGTCTCATCTCTGGCGCAGATATTCGCGTCAGTACCGATAATGACAAGCAGGGTGTAACTACCGGTGGACGTACCTTCGTCTCTCGCGGCGGCAACGTGAAGGCTGAAATCACTGTCACGCTTGCTTCGGTTGCCAACAACAACGGATCAATTCCAAAGTTGAAGCTTGTCCAATTGATCTCTGGACCTGTCACAGGACCAGTAACCGACAAAGATACAGTTACGGCCCCACAGACCAAAGTGACTGAGACTTTCACCGTCAACAAGACCAGCGGAACAGTCACCTTCACCTACACCTGGAAGAACGTTTCGACTTCGTTCTACCTTCGTTACCGTGGTTCAGATGGTGGAAACTTTGACTCCAAGCTCAATGGTCCAGCAATGGATACCGTTGGTAACTCAAATCCATGGACCGATCTCTGGTTCTACACCAACCCTGTCTTCGTAGACGTCATCTAAATTAATCTAAACTGACCATAAGAATCGATCAAATTAGTTAAAGTGATGAAGTCAGTAGAAGCCACTGGGCATGAATTAACCAGTCTTACCTGGGTCGCACTCGATCCGGGTAAGACTGGCCATTCTCGTAACAAATATGAAATTTTGATGCTCGACCAACTAAAGAGTGCGGACCTTGAGCCAGACTGGGTCACATCCCATCCGGTCAATGACCTTCAACCAAGATATATCTACGCTTTTTCGAATTCAAGTGGCGTTGTGGAAGATCAAAATTTGATTCAGCAAGCCCTCAAGATTGAGGGGGTGGATCACGAATCGGATCTTCTTCTCAATGCAACTACTCGTTCTGCCGAGTTGGCAGAGAATCTGCGTTTTGTAAAGTTCCCATCTGAAATCGAAGAGTTCTCCATTCATAGCGCCGAAGAATTAATTCGCCGAACCGCGATCGAAGAGATTATCGCGATCGGTGGTTCTGGTGAAGAAGAGATGATCGTGGAAACTTTTAATCATCTTCGCCCAGTTATTTACAACGGAGCGCTTACCCTCTTTGTTGAGAAATCGTGGGATGGCAATTTCACGCCAATCGAACGTCCAACGCCGCACGAGTGTTGTGGTGGCGAAGAGCACTAAATTAAGTTGGTCGGTGAAGCGAACAGCTTGTAACTGCGTCGCTACCCGCCTTTTGCCCATTTCCTTGGCAAGATATGCTCCATGGCCCGCACCCCTAAAGCCGTTCTGCCAAAAGCTGGTGAGAACCCAGGAAAAATTATTGATATCGATGTCTCGGCCGAGATGTCAGGTTCATTCCTCGAATACGCATACTCAGTTATCTATGCCCGAGCGCTGCCTGATGCCCGCGATGGTTTGAAGCCAGTACAGCGGCGCATCTTGCACCAGATGTTCGACATGGGGCTACGCCCGGACAAGGGCCATGTGAAATCGGCTCGTGTGGTCGGTGAAGTGATGGGTAAATTGCACCCACATGGTGATGGTGCAATCTATGACGCCGCGGTTCGACTAGCTCAACCATTTACTACCCGCTTGCCGCTCATCGATGGCCACGGGAACTTTGGCTCTCTCGATGCCGGCCCAGCTGCGATGCGTTATACCGAAGCCAGGCTTGCTCCTGCAGCACTTGCGATGGTGAATGAGTCCGATGAGAACACGGTTGATTTTGGCTCAAACTATGACGGCCAACTTTTGGAGCCACTCGTCCTGCCTGCCGCTTTCCCAAACCTGCTCGTCAATGGTGCGACTGGAATTGCAGTTGGCATGGCCACCAATATGGCGCCACATAATTTGGGTGAAGTTATCGCTGCGACCAAGCACCTGATCGATAACCCCAAGGCAACCCTCAAAGCGCTCATGAAGTTTGTCCCGGCCCCTGATTTTCCTACTGGCGGTGAAGTAGTGGGCCTTGAAGGTGTCGCGGATGCTTATGCAACTGGGCGAGGTTCCTTCAAAGTTCGCGCGACCGCGGTTATCGAGAAAGTCACCTCTCGCAAGCAAGGCATTGTGATTACTGAGTTTCCATTCAATATTGGTCCAGAGAAGATTGTAGAGAAAATCGCTGATCTCGTGAAAGCAAAGAAGATTCAAGGGATCTCAGATATCGTCGATCTCTCCGATGGCCAGCAAGGCACTAAGGTCATTGTAGAAATTAAAAATGGCTACGAGCCAGAGGATGTACTCGAGAAGCTTTACAAACTGACTCCGATGGAAGACCAGTTCTCGGTCAACGCAGTAGCACTCGTCAATGGCCGCCCACTCACACTTGGCTTAAAAGAACTCTTACAGGTCTTTATCGACCACCGGATCGAAGTTATTCGCCGTCGATCTCAGTACCGTCTCGATAAGGCTAGCGCCCGTTTGATCTTGGTAGATGGCTTGATCAAGGCGATCGTTGATATTGATAAGGTCATCAAGATCATTCGCGCATCCGACGATGCATCCGAGGCTAAAGAAGCTCTTATTAAATCCTTCAAACTCAATGATGAACAAGCTACTTATATTTTGGATATGCCACTCCGCCGCCTGACCAAGATGAGCAAGCTAGAACTTGATACTGAACAGAAAGCCTTAACTGCGACTATCAAGGCGCTCAATACACTTTTGGGTTCAGAGGAGGCGATTCGAAAGCAAGTCTCCGATGAGCTGACTGAGGTCTCAAAGAACTTTGCTACTCCCCGCCGTACCCGTATCGGCGTCTAAAGCTTTTTAGAGAGCCCTGGCATCAAAGCCAGGGCGGCTGGCACGCTGATGTGGCTGGAGTCTCGATAGACGTTATATCCGTTGAGCGTTGCAGCGCATTTATTGTCAGGGCAAAAACTATTGGTGAAACTTAAATATCTACCTTGATTACCCACAAATAAACTTTGAACCGCTCGAGTAGTGGCTGAGCGTTGCAGCTTGAAGTCGCACCCCTGGGGCGTCTTCGAAAGGCAATCGGGAATGTTTCGAGTGGGGCGTGGAGTGTCTTCAAGATAATCGATTGATTCACTCGGGATTCCCAAGGCTGCGATATATGCTCTCTGCCCATTTACCCAATCAACGGCGTAACTTCGCAGAGGTT
>CBFHTP010000053.1:0-3846 GCA_965658705.1 Candidatus Nanopelagicaceae bacterium | reverse complement strand
CCCTTCTTTTAAGTGCAGGTTTCTTGGCCCGGCGAGCAAAAGTAAAATAAGTTAAGACGTTTTCTTAACCTACGAGCTTCGCTGAGACTGCACGCCAAAGAATCGGCTCTAAGGTGTTGCTGTACGTCGCAGTCAAGTGGGCGCCTTCGGAGTAAATATCGATGTCATCGTCAGTCACAGCCGAGCAGGGCTCGGTGGTGCAGATCCAGGAAGTTGGATCTATCCAGATTGCACCGTTCGAAATAGCTTCGGACTGCTCGACCTTCAGCCAACCGAGTGAGACGGCAGAGGCGAATGGTGTAGCGCAAGGAATGATGCTCTCTTCATGAAGCGTCAGGCACTGATTTGTGTCCACACCAGGTGATGGAATGTCACCCAGATAAACAAGGTTTTTAGTCACAGCGCTAATTGTTTTGAGGGTTTGACTCATCCCCGCCTGCCAGGCAAGGGTTCTTGCGTCACCAGTGAGCACCCTTCCTTGAGTATCCACTGTCGAAAACCCACGGGTCCCTGCAACGAAAATTAGGTATGGCTTCTCACTCTGAATTCGCTTCAACGTATTTTGTCGCCAGATTGCACAATTAGTCATGAGCATCTGCGTTGTTGAGTTCCAAGCGGGGATATCTGCCGGCCAACATGAAGACATTGTCAGTGAGAGAAGGCGCCACTTCTTCGCGATTGCCAATTTTTCAATCGCCGGGAACCAAGAGAGTGCGTGACTATCGCCAAAGAGAACAACGGTTTTCTTTCCCAGTGGATTTGCATAAACACAAGGGTTGGTTGTCGCAGTGAGGTTTTGTTGGACATGGCAGCGGTCTTGATAAGGCTTTGGTTTATCCAAGGGTGCCAGGGAGGGCGCAGGATTGGTCGACAACGAAACTGGTAAGTCGAGTAGGTTCACAGTCGGCGCACTGGGAAGCACAAGTGAAAGATCAGCGCTCGTTGCAGCAGGCTGCACCACACAAGTAAAACTCAAAATAAGTGAAGCGATCAGTAACTTTGTGACTGGACCGATCTGCAGTTTCACAAAGAAGAGCCTGCCACGGCGCATGCGCTTTGACTAGGGCTAAATATCCAACAACCTAAGCGCAGCCACTGCCGCGTCATAGCCCTTATCTTCAAAGCTATCTGACAATCCAGCTCTTGCGCGGGCTTGCTCTAAGTTCTCGGTCATCAAGACGCCAAAGCCAACTGGCTTGTTTTGAGATAGCGACACATCCATGACCCCGGCAGTAACTCCTTGGCAGACATAGTCAAAATGTGGAGTTTCACCACGAACCACTAAGCCAACAACGACTGCAGCGTCAAAGCCCTTGAGCAGCAGGCGCTGGGCAGCGAGCGGAAGTTCAAAGGAACCGGGCACTTTGACGAGTTTAATCTCTTTGACTTTGCCTTGTTCTAGTGCGCGAACCGCACCGGCAACTAGCGCGTCACAGATATCGGGGTGCCACTGGGCACTGACGACGGCGACCTTCTTGTCGCTGTAATCGCCTAGCTCGATTGCGGGAGATGCACCGGCCATTTATTTCGCCTCCAGATTGGATAAGTTGGACAAATTGGAAATCGCATGAGACATGCGGTCACGTTTTGTTTTTAGATAATTTTGACTAAATGGATTGGCCTCGATTTCAAGGCTGACCATAGTGACCTTGGAGGTGTGGCCCGCCAACATATCGACCTTGGAGGGATTGTTTGTCATCAAATCAATGGGCCCAAGATCTAGTGAGGCAACAATAGAAACTGCATCTTCCCAGGTGCGCTCATCAGCTTGGTGGCCAAGTGCCAGGTTGGCATCAATCGTATCAAGGCCATCATCTTGCAAGCGATAAGCGTTGATTTTTTCGGCAAGACCAATTCCTCGGCCTTCGTGATCAACCATGTAAATAATAATTCCGTGGCCCTGTTCTTCGATCCGCTTGATCGCAAGGTTTAGTTGTGGACCGCAGTCACAGCGAGCAGAACCAAGTGCATCACCAGTCAAACATTCAGAATGAATTCGCATCAGCGTTGGAGTTTCTTTAGATATCTCGCCAAGTCGCATCACTGCATGCTCACCACCTGAAACTCCTGCAAAGGTTGCAATCTTCCAATCGTGGGATCCACCATCTCTACGTGGCAAATCTGCCCAGAAAAATTGGTGAGGTGGTTGCTCAGATTTAATCGATAGTGACTGCATATGAAGTGCAAGATCAGCGATCGTAATGACCGGGATTTGATGTTCTTTGGCAAAGGCAAAGAGTGGTTCTCCGCGCATCATCGAGCCATCATCGTTGACGAGTTCGGATATGACCCCGGTCGGGTAGGCGCCAACTGCTTGGGATAAGGCAACGGCTGCTTCGGTATGGCCCTGTCTGGCTTTAAGGCCATCTTTATGGGCAATTAAAGGAAAAATGTGGCCAGGTCGAATGAAATCACCAGGCGCCGCATCTTTCGATGAGAGCTCGCGCAGGGTCAGCGAACGCTGTGCCGCGCTAATGCCGGTTGTGAGGCCTTTCTTGGCATCCACTGAAATCGTAAATGCAGTCTTTTTGTCGTCTTGATTGCGCCGAACCATCAGTGGCAACTTTAAATTGCGAGCAATCTGTTCGGTCATTGCAAGACAGATAACGCCAGATGTATGGCGAACCATAAAGCCAATTTTCTCAGGTGTAGCTGCGCTGCCGAGCAGAATTAAATCGCCTTCATTCTCACGGTCTGCATCATCAGTAACAATTAAAAATTGCCCGTCGCGGTAATGATCGAGAGTGCTTTGCATGTGGCTACTCATCGGTGCCTGCCTTCATGATTCGCTCGACATACTTGGCCAAGACATCTACTTCGATATTTACTGGCGTGCCAATTTTTGCGGTGCCTAGATTGGTAGCCTTAAGAGTCTCGGGAATCAACCAGACCGTGACTTGAGATTTTGAATCATCAACTGTGCCGATTGTGAGTGAAACGCCATCGACTGTGATCGAACCCTGGTTCTGCATATATTTCAATAAATGGCGCGGCACTGAGATATCCATCTGCACCCACTTATCACCAGGTGCTACCAGAATAACTTCACCAACTCCGTCGACATGGCCCTGCACGATATGGCCACCTAAGCGATCGCTCACCTTTGCTGCGAGTTCTAGGTTTACATCGGCGCCATCAGTGAGAGCGGCAAGGGAAGTGAGCTTGAGAGTTTGAATCATGACATCGGCTGAAAAAGTCTTGCGGCCAACTTTGATCGCGGTCAAACAGACGCCATTCACTGCGATCGAGTCACCTTTACGGATCTCTTTGATCAACTTTGGCGCGTGAATTTTGAAGACTTTGGATTCGGCGCCGCTTTGGATCTGGGAGACCTGACCCTTTGCTTGAACTAGTCCGGTAAACATTAATTCACTCCATCTCTGCTCATGATTACTTCAATATCTGGGCCACTTTGGAGTAATTCGTGAATCGTAAAGTTCAACCGATCGGCCAAGCCATTTATTCCAAGGTCGCCAATAAAGCTCTTGCCAGCGCCAAGTAGCGTTGGCGCAATAAAGGCGTGAATCTCATCGATCAACCCGGCGGTCAACATGGCGGTTGCAAGCGCCGCACCCGATTCAACCAAGACGCGGTTCCAGCCGCGAGTGCTGGCTAATTGAAGTAGCGCATCAAAGGTGCGTTCTTTTAAAAATATGGTCTCGGCCTGATCATTGTGAAGATTGAAATCTGCAGGGATCTCTCGTTCGCCTTGAACCAATCGAACTGGTTTAACTGACCTGAGTGAATCTTTTGGAACCAAGGTTGGATTATCGGCAAGTGCGGTTGCGGTCCCAATCAAGATTGCATCGGATTCATCACGCAGCTTCGCAACTTTTAACCTGGAGG
>CBFHTP010000052.1:0-3973 GCA_965658705.1 Candidatus Nanopelagicaceae bacterium | reverse complement strand
AGAGATCGCTGGCTTCACCGGTCCTTACGAAGGTTTTGCACGCAACGCAGAAGCACACACCAAGGTCATGAAGATGCACGCTAATGCCACTTCAGCTGCAAAGTCAGTGGCTACCCTTGATGAAGATGTCTGGAAGGTTGCAAACGCCGAATGGGCAAAGTGCCTAGAGATCGGTGCCAAGAATGGCTGGCGTAACGCGCAAGCCTCAGTGCTTGCACCAACTGGCACCATCGGCTTGATGATGGATTGCGATACCACTGGTATCGAGCCTGATCTAGCACTTGTGAAGTTTAAGAAGCTGGTCGGCGGCGGATCTATGCAGATCGTCAACCAGACAATCCCAATGGCGCTACGCAAGCTTGGCTACACCGAAGAGACGGTAGAAGCGATCGTTGAGCACATCTCAACCAACGGAAACGTGGTCGATGCTCCTGGCTTAAAGCTTGAGCATTACTCAATCTTTGATTGCGCAATGGGCGCTCGTTCAATCAGCGCCATGGGCCACGTGCACATGATGGCTGCTTGCCAGCCGTTCCTATCGGGTGCGATCTCAAAGACAGTGAACCTGCCGGCAGATGCAACAGTTGAAGAGATCGAAGAGGTTTACTACCAGGGGTGGAAGCTTGGCCTGAAGGCGCTCGCTGTTTATCGCGATAACTGTAAGGTCGGACAGCCACTCTCAGATGGCAAGGGTGAGAACAAGGGAACAGATTCAAACCTTGCCGGCTCAGTTGCACTAGCAACACCAGTTCGCAAGCGTCTTCCTAAGTCACGCCCGGCACTGACAACATCATTCTCAGTAGGTGGTTCAGAGGGTTACATGACCTCTGGTGCATACGAAGATGGTCATCTTGCAGAGGTATTCTTAAAGCTGGGCAAGCAAGGTTCAACTCTTGCCGGTGTGATGGATGCTTTCTCCATCGCAACCTCGATCGGACTGCAATACGGAGTTCCACTTGAGACCTTCGTTGAGAAGTTCACCAATCTGCGCTTTGAGCCAGCGGGTATGACAGATGATGCAGATATCCGGATCGCACAATCGATGATGGATTACATCTTCCGTCGCTTGGCACTGGATTACCTACCATTTGAGACTCGCTCAGCAATGGGACTTCACACAGCATCAGAGCGTGCTCGCGCACTAGAGACCGGCGAGTACACACCTGATGCAACTTTGGAGGCACCGGTAGCCCCAAAAGCACCTGCAGTTGCGGCGGCTCCTGCGGCTGCAACAAAGGCTGATGTAGTTATCGAGAAAGCGCCAACTGCTCTAGCTGTTCAGGATGCTCAAGATGCTCAAAACGTTCCAGAAGCTGGTGTTGGCTCATCAATGGAACTCTTCGAGAAGATGGCTGGCATGAAGTCAGATGCACCTCTCTGCATGACCTGCGGAGTGAAGATGCGTATGGCTGGCTCATGCTTTGTCTGCGAAGGTTGTGGCAACACATCAGGTTGTTCATGATGTAAAACCTGCGTTAAAAAACCCCGCCAGATGAATCTGGCGGGGTTTTTTTATCTCTCTTTATAAACTTTAAAGAGAGATCGGCGGGGTCAGATTAGCTCTGGCCAACCTTTGTCTTAGCCTTGAGGTGATAATCCTTCACCTGAGCAACCGCGGTCTGCGCGAATGCGTTGGTGTAGGTGGCGTTGAGATTGACCTTAGCGATCGAATCTGCAGGCCATGAACCGTAGGCGATACGTCCTGCTTGCTCAGCGCGAAGTACGCCAAGTGCAGCACCGTTAACCATACGGATACCTGGGTTGTACATAGCCTTCTCATTTGTGAGCGCTAGTACATAGGCATCGATACCGACACCAGCGTAGTAATCAGGTGGCATCATCTTGGTGATTTCAAGAGGTGTATGTGCATCGATCCAAGCCATGGTGTCATACATTGCATTAACAACACCTTGTGACTCAGTTGGATGCGCATTGATCCATGAAGTCATTCCGTAGACTGAAGTCGCAACATAGTTGTAACCCAACGCTTGCTTGGTCAAATCACCATAGCGCAAGTCGGTCAAAACATAACCGAGTTTCTGTGTAAGTACGGCTGTGATAGTTGGCTCTGTAGTCATTCCACAATCAACAGTCTTATTCTTGAAGGCTGCGATAAAGGTCGCTCCTGCGCCAATAACAACAGACTTCATATCTGAAGACTTAACGCCAGCCTTTGCACCGATGGCGCGAGTGATGAAGTTAGTTGCTGAACCAAGACCGGTTACACCAATGTTGACTCCACCCTTCCAGTCAGCTGGAGTCTTGATCTTGTCGACGAGATCAGCGCGGCAGAGTTCAACTTCACCAGGGGACTTGAGAAGGACTGCGATTGATTGAGCGTTCTTTCCAAGAATCTGAAGATCAATTGCGTGATCGAAGAAGCCACCGGCAAATTGAACTCCGCCAGAGACCATATCGTTGGTGGCGTCGCCACCTGCTGGTTCGTCAACAAGTTGTACGTTGACGCCATAACGCTTGTACATTCCAAGTTTTTCAGCGAGCATAAATGGTAGGTAGATCTGCTTAGAGAGACCACCTACTTCAATCTTTACTACTGCACTTTCAGCCTTTGCAGGTGAAAGCGCTGCTGTAGTGGTGAGGGTCAGCGCAGATACGCTGATTGCCGCTACAACTTTCCTTGATAGCTTCATTGCTTCTCCTTAGTTAGGTAGTGCGGTTATCCCAGAACTCTCTAGAGTTCAGCTCCGGAATTCTCATTTGGTCGCCAGTTGAGCAGGCGATTTTCTAGCTGAGTGATCAGCCACTCGGCGGTCAGCGCCATTACTGCGATGATCAACATCGCGGCATAGACACCGTTGGGGTTAAAGGTTGCTTGCGCAGTTGCGATCAGAAGTCCAAGCCCGTGGTTAGAGCCCAGGAACTCTCCAACGATCGCTCCGATGATGGCAAAACCAAAGGAGACGTGCATCGAAGCGAGAATCCAAGAGAGCGCTGAAGGCAGGACCACTCTGCGGGTTACTTGACGCTTAGAAGCGCCGAGTAGACGCGCGTTAGAGATCAGTTTCTTATCTGCATCGCGGGTTCCGGTGAAGGCGTTGAAGAAGACCGGGAAGAAGACGAGCACAAAGGCGAGTGCGATCTTTGATGTTGATCCGAGTCCCCAGATAACGGTGAAGATTGAGCCGAGAACAACGCGGGGGATTGAGTTTGCAATCTTGATATACGGAGCAAAAATTTCGGAGAGGGTGCGGTTTCTGCCGAGTGCGATTCCCAGAATGATTCCGGCGACAACTCCGATTAAGAAGCCATAGGTCGCTTCCATCAATGTGATGTACGCGTTGTACCAAAGGTTTCCGGCGGCTGTACCGTGGTGAATCCAGAAGAAGAGTTGGTGCCAGACGCCAGATGGACGGCCAAAGAAGAATGGATCCATGATCTTGTGGTCGGCTAGTACTTGCCAGCCAATCAGAAGCGTTGCAGCCAAGCCCACTTGAAGTGCTTTAACCCGAGCGACTCGCATCGCTGCTTTACGTTTGATGCTTCCTTCAGTTGCAAAATCAGGATTACCTGCTTGTTGATCAGAGCTCATTTATTTGCTCGCAATCAGTTGACGTTGGTATGCCTCATCTACCTCTTCGCGCAAGACTTCCCAAATCTCTTGGTAAATCTTGATGAACTCAGGTGAGAAACGAATATCTCGGGCTTTGCGTGGACGAGGTAGGTTGATTGTGAAGTCTGCTTTTACGCGAGCAGGTCCTGCGGTAAGAACGAGAACTCGATCAGAGAGAGCAATTGCTTCCTCTAGATCGTGGGTAACGAACATGACGGTCGAACCGGTGGTCTCCCAGAGTTGAACGAGTTCTTCAGTCATGATTGCTCGGGTTTGTACATCCAGAGCAGAGAATGGCTCATCAAGCAGTAGCAAACTTGGTTCGTTGATGAGTGCTTGAGCAAGTGCAACGCGCTTCTTCATTCCACCAGAGAGCTGATGCGGGAAGTGCTTTTCAAAGCC
>CBFHTP010000051.1:0-4657 GCA_965658705.1 Candidatus Nanopelagicaceae bacterium | reverse complement strand
GAGGCGGAATGTTCTGCGGAGGCGGAATGTTCTGCGGAGGCGGATCTGCAGCACAAACCGGTGCACCTAACCCAGCAATTGAAATCAATGTCATCCATAGAGCAATGAAGTTAATTCTAAATTTGCTCAACATAATTCTCCTGAAAATGTAAAACCTGATGCCAACTCCCTTAACCCAGCAGTCGAAAAAAGGTGACGTGCAAGCCAATTTACTCCGATACAAAGTAAAAGTCATCAGATCAAGAACAAATTTTTTCGAGCTTTCCCAAAATTCACCTAGATCCACATGGTTTTTACCCACGCATTGGGGGCACGGGATCTCCCAGAGGGGTGAGTGAGCGGGCATCAGAGGCTATTTGACAGTGGGGCCTATAGCTCAGTCGGTAGAGCAAAGGACTTTTAATCCGTGGGTCGACAGTTCGAGCCTGTCTGGGCCCACTTAATTAGCTTTTAAAGCAGCGGCGTCTCCTGATTAAGGTCAGTCGTAATGATTGGCTTGCCAGCCAAATCGCGCAGTTGAATCTGCTTCACTAATTCACCTTTAGATAAATCTTCTGCGCAGAGCCCAATGAAATCAACCTTTTCGTGCGCTGCAAAATTGAGGTCAAGTTTTGCGTGGCAATAAATATTGCCAAAGTAAATGACAGTTCCGGTTGAATGCCGCGGGTCAGCTGGGGCGTGGACCTTACCGTCAGCGGTGATCCAGACTGGGACAGCAACCAAATGCTGGGCCGAATCCGTTTTGTTGGTGATTGTGATTGCGATGTGGCAGAACTTATTGGAGCAGGCAAATGGGCTGTAAGCAGTATTTACGTTAAGAACAAATGTGTTGTTAGAGCCGTTATCGGTTACCGCACGATTTAAGTTCTTGAAGTAATAGCCACCACTGATGAGCGCAATGATTAAGACTGCGCTCCAGCCAAATTTAAAGAGTGGATTCATCGCCACAAAGCGATTGAACTTTGTGCCAAAGGAGCGATCTGGGATTCTAGAATCCGGCGCTTGGGCTAGATCAACGAGCGCGGTGCACTTCTTGCAGTAATAAGCCTCGTGCTCTAACTTGAAATTGCACGCCTTGCATCTGGTCGCCTTTGGTTTCTTTGCCATGGGGCTAGTTTAACGATTCAGTGTGAAGGTAGCCTTAAGGAACCGCCTGACGCTTCGAACGATGCGCGTTCGAAGTTGCAGGATCTGCTCTTCAGGATCCATCGAAAGCACCTGCAAGTGCGCCGGCTCACCGGGGGTATCGACCGCGGTGAGTGCTGGCGAACTCTGATCAAGTGAATCTGCGATCACACTCATGTTAGATACAATTGACATCGCTCGTACCAGTACCGCTTCATCGATCTCTTGAGCATGCGAAATCAACTGCGCAGTAAGCGCCGAGGCGGCGGCCCTCAAGTCTTCCGAAGTAGCATCAACTTCGGGGACTTGTTCGAGAATTCGATCCTCATAAATCAGTGCAATCTTCGATGTAATCGCCTCACTTGCAGCAGAGAGTGCAATCGCAAGTGATCGGTTAGCCTCAAATGGGAAGCCACCTTCAAGTTGGGAATCAAAGATAGTTCTGGCAATCGCTCGAACCTGAATAACCGTGTGCTCAATCGCGATCTCTCGAAGATACAACTCTTCTGCCGTTTCAAGTTCGGCCAGTGGTGACCAGCGTGCATATTTCTTTGCCTCGATTGCTTGCGAGCGAAGCGCCGGGACCTCTTCGATGAGCACTCTTGCCTCGGCAAGCCAGGCACCAGATTTATCTTTTGCAACACCGGTGATAAGTCCTTCAGACATTTGAATAAGTAGCGCAGCTGCTTTGCGCCCCAAGTTTTGAATTTGATCAACCGTGCGACCTGCCGGTGTTTTAGAGTGAGCAAAGTAAGAGAAGCCAATCGCGACCCCTGCGCCAACTAAAGTGGAGAGAAATCGATGCGTCGCGGTACTGCCACTTAGCCCCGGGCCGATAACAATGAGCGCGGTGACCGGAACGTTTACTGATGCGACTTCACCTAGGTGAAGTGATCTCGAAAGTACGGCGCAGAGAAGAACCGTGATTGCGACAGCTAAAAATCCAAAGGTGAAGAGCTTGACGCAGAGCAGCGCAATGGCAGCGCCGATTCCAGTCCCGACGATTTGGCCGAAACCTTCTCGTACTGATTTATACAGTGAGATTCGAATCGAAAGAGTTGAGACAATCGCCGCAACAACGCCGCCATGCGGAATAAGTGCGTCACCAACCAACCATGCAACACCAGCCGAAAGAGCGGTGATCCCAATCTGGCGAAGCCAAATGCGCCGCGCTGGATTAAAGATCCGAAGTACCACCCGTTTCATCTCCCTATTCTCCCTCAATCTCTTATGTGAGGCGACCTTGGATAGATCGTCTCAACAATTCGCCACGTAACGATGCGAATTTTCCAACTGCTCGGTGTATCTGATCGTAAAGAGGCAGCCCGCGCTGCCTTAGATCGCAATATCTGCTGAGACCTTAAATCGCGCGGAGATCGATCAAGATCCCATTTTCTGGGGCCAAGATTGCAGGAGTAATTCCGATCTTTGCTAACTCAGACCCACTCAGCACTAAGCCATCTTTCTTAGCGAACCAAGAAGGTGGGGCGATATTGAGATAGCGAGGATCACCAACAGCCGAAACTTTGGTCACGCGATAGTTGCGAGCAGGATCTAATCCTGGAATCAAAATTGGCGCAGGGAAGTTAGCTGCCGGCATTAAATGCTGCATGTAGGCGATTATCGCGGCAGATTTATCTTGCGCAACAACTCCATAAACCATGGCGGTTGAATCAGGATGATCCACCCGAACGACCCGGCCACTATGCAAAAGCCCACGATTCTCTTTGTAATAAGCGGCCCACGACTTCAAAATAGCCCGCTGCTCATCATCTGCTTGCGTGATATCCCATTCGATACCCGCGTGACCAAAGAGCGCGTTGATGGCGCGGAATGAAATCTCAGTCGTCTTACCAGTTTGATGTCCATGCGTTGGTCCGATGTGGGTACCGAGCATTTCTGGCGGGATAACAAGTCCAGTCCAACGTTGAATGGTTTGGCGCTCGAGCGCATCGTTATTGTCACTTGTCCAGAAGCGATCGACATGATCAATCACGCCAAGATCAATTCGCGCACCACCTGATGCACACGATTCAATTTCTAGTTTCGGATGGCGCTTCCTCAGCTCATCAAACATTCGGTAAATTGCGAGGGTTTGATTGTGAACAGTAGCCTGACCCAAATGGCCAGCATCTAGCAGGACTCGATTGTGATCCCATTTGATGTACGCAATATTGTGATCGCTCAAAACTTTATCAACTTGACCAAGGACATGATCGAAGGCTCCTGGATGGTTGAGATCTAATACTTGTTGGCGACGCCATTCAGGAGGAATTCGATCACCTTCATGCAAGATCCAATCTGGATGTGCGCGATAGAGGTCGCTATCTTGCTGAACCATCTCACCTTCAAACCACAGGCCGAATTCAATCCCCTTGTCATTGATGTATTTAATGATGCCACTGAGGCCATCTGGCCAGACCGATGGATCAACTACCCAGTCACCCAAGCCCGAATGATCATTGCGACGCGAGTGGAACCAACCATCATCTAGCACCATGCGCTCGACGCCGATCTCAGCCGCCACATCAGCTAGCGCCATGATCTTCTTTGCGTCATGGTCAAAGTAAATCGCTTCCCACATATTGAGTGTCAGCGGGCGTGGGCGAACATTTGTTGGATGTGTAGGACGTGCGCGCAGCCAAGTATTGAAGTTGTGGGTCAGTCCATCTAGTCCTTCGGATGAATATGAAGCAACTACAGGTGCAACGTCAAACGTCTCACCCGGTGCAATCTGAATTTCACCAGGCAATAAAAGTTCGCCAGCCCCGATTGATTGTTGGCCATAAAGGGTGCGCTCTATGTGATGAATATTGTTGCCACTAAAGGCCATCGACATCGACCAGACTTCACCGGATGCAAAGTTAGTGTTGGCATTTACGGCGAGTTGGGCAATTGTGTAATCGTGACCACTTCGACCTTCGCGGCCTTCACGAGAGGTGACGCCAAATGCAATCTCACGACGCTGCGGATGGCGCTCATGTGACCAGCGACCTTGAAAGTCGATCATCTGGGTTGCGCGAGCTGGCAGCGGCAACCAATGAGTAAATTGATTGAGCGAATATGCAGCGTCACCATTATTTGTAATAGCCGCCGAGATTTGCAGGATTCCTTGCGGGCTGAGTGAATACTTCATCTCGATTTTTAGTTGAGCATGTGAATCAACCAAGGTAGCGGTCAACTCTGAATCAGTATGAGATTCGGATTCAACTTTAAAATTAGTTGACCAGGCTTTTGCGTTGCGATGGCCAGCCAAAGTTGGATGGCCCAAGAAGCCACGAGAGTGCTCTCGCATGACGCTAGTCGGCAGTGGCTCATCAAAATGAGAATGCGAGACGCTTGGTTTCGTTGCTCTCAATAGATCGCTGCTGATATCGCCGGTTTGATTGGTAGAAAGCAGCGACCCCCAATGAATAATGCAGAGTTCTTCATTCAAGATCTCGAATACCAAACTCATTGAGCTATTTGTCGCAGATTTGAGAGTAATCATTGAAGAATCCTACTCAGTCACGCATAAAACCGATTAAAATAA
>CBFHTP010000050.1:0-5355 GCA_965658705.1 Candidatus Nanopelagicaceae bacterium | reverse complement strand
TGCAATCCAGATAGAAACTCCTGTGAAGAGACCAACCTTGCCGATCGAGTATTCAAGAGTTTCGATGAGAAGAATGAAGAGAAGCTGCAGGAGTACTACGCCAGGAGCTTTTAGACCGGTTCCACTAATCGGCACCCATTGCCCACTTCGCTTAACTTCAATACCTTCTGTCCCCTCCATGACAAACTTATTAGTCTTACTGGCCTTCATTATCTTCATCCATCTCTAGGTCATCGGCATCATCTAGGTCATCGGCATCATCGGCTGAAAAGCTTGCCTGTAGCGCTTTTGGCTTCACTTCTCGTACCTCGTCATCAATTTCATCGTTCGCTTTCAATTTTCCAGATGAGGGAACCCCGAGCGTCATCATCTTGCGCGCTGGGCGAAGCATATTCTCCTCAGCCGAGGCTACTAGATCATTGAAGGCGCGTTCAGAGGTCTTGATAGTTTTACCTAGAGCAGCGAGCTTGGTATGAACTTTACCAATTCGCTTGAGGAGTGTGCCGGCTAACTCTGTGATCGCGTGTGCATTCGTTGCCATTTCGGATTGGCTGAAGACATAGGCGACTGTGCGAAGCAGAGCCATCATCGTTGTTGGCGTTGCGATAGTGATGCCTTTTTCAAAAGATTTATTGAGGAGTTGGGGATCTATGGCAAGTGCTTCCGAGAGAATCGATTCGAAGGGAGCGAAGAGAACTACATAATCCGGGGAGTTTCCTTCGTGCTGATAACCTTTTTTAGCGAGCGCAGTTACGTGGCCGAAGAGATCCTTTGCATGTTGCTCCATCAACTGGCTGCGAAGTACTGGATCGTTCTCACCGACCGCTTCTAGAAAGCGATCAAAGGGGAACTTTGAGTCGATGAAGATTTCGGAGCCGCCAGGAATCGCGATCCGAATATCTGGCCTGATCTCGGCTCGGGTATCTTGTTTGAAGAAATGAACGTTCTCGATCAGCCCAGATGACTCCAGAATTGTTTCGAGCTGTGCCTCGCCATATCTTCCACGAGTTTGAGAGTTGGAGAGAGCTCCTGCCAACTTCGTTGTTTCACGTAGCAAAGTTTCGTTGCCGCTCTTCATATTTTCGATCTGAACTTTTATCGTTGCTTCACCGGTAGCGCGCTTTACCTCGGCCTCTTGCGCAGCTGTTGCAAGAGTGGTGATCGTCTCTTTCACTGCCTTGAGAGATTGGTCTAGCCGGACTCTCTCATCATCACTTTTTTTGAGTTCATCAAGCTGTGAGGTGAGAATTTGATTCTTCGCTGACTCTGCCGCGAGCAGGGCTGCCGAATCGCCATTCTTCGCTCTTTTAACGCTTGCCAATAGTGATCCGATTGCGAATCCAGCGAGGGCTCCGACCAGTAGGCCGATTACTAGAGGGATCAATAGGGAGGTTGTAGTGCTCATGGCCCTCATCTTGGCAGGAGGGAGTGACAAACCCGCGTAGGCTCTACCCCTCGTGAGCCTTTCAATCGGAATCGTCGGACTGCCAAATGTGGGAAAGTCGACCCTTTTTAACGCTCTGACAAAGAACAACGTCTTGGCTGCCAACTACCCCTTTGCCACGATCGAGCCGAACGTCGGGGTCGTGGGTGTTCCTGACCCTCGTCTGGCCGCGCTGGCCGCCATTTGTAGCTCAGAAAAGTTGCTCCCCGCTGCGGTCTCCTTCGTCGATATCGCTGGAATAGTAAAGGGCGCCTCTGAAGGCGCTGGCCTTGGCAATAAGTTCCTTGCAAATATCCGTGAGACCGATGCGATCTGTCAGGTTATCCGCGTCTTCACCGATGAAAACGTCACTCGTGAAGGTGAACGCACAGCCGACTTCGTTGATCCGGCATCAGATATCGAAGTGATCAATACCGAACTTGCGCTCGCTGATCTGCAGACAATCGAGAAGGCGCTGCCTCGTCTTGAGAAAGAGGCTCGTATTCAGAAAGAGAAGGCTGCCGTCATAGAGGCAGTCAAAGAAGCGCAAATCATTTTAAATGAAGGCAAATTACTCTTTGGCTCCCGGCTTTCGAAGTCAGATTTAGCCTCGATCGCAGAGCTACAACTTATGACGACCAAGCCATTCCTTTATGTATTTAACGTTGATGCTTCAGAACTTTCTGATCAAGCGCTACGTGCAAAATTACAGGCCCTCGTCTCACCGGCTGAAGCGATCTTCTTAGATGCAAAGACTGAAGCCGAACTCGCGGAGTTAGATGATGCTGATGCACTAGAGCTATTGAAAGATATTGGAATGGAAGAACCGGGTCTTGCGACCTTGGCCCGAGTTGGTTTTGAAACTCTTGGCTTGCAGACATATCTAACAGCTGGTCCAAAAGAGGCGCGCGCCTGGACGATTCATAAGGGAGATACAGCGCCTGCCGCTGCTGGTGTGATTCACACCGATTTCCAAAAAGGTTTCATCAAAGCCGAAATTGTGGCATTTGGTGATTTGATCGAAGCAGGTTCAATGACAGAGGCCCGTGCTCGCGGAAAAGTCCGCATGGAAGGTAAAGAGTATGTAATGGCTGATGGTGATGTAGTGGAGTTTAGGTTTAATGTCTAACATTTCTGAAGTAACTGGTCGTATCAAATATGAAAAAAGTCCTTATATAACTGGGGAGCTAAAGAAGCGCGATGAGCTGCGAAACGTGGCGATTATTGCCCACGTGGACCACGGCAAGACCACTCTGGTCGATGCCATGCTGACCCAGTCAGGTGCATTTTCTGAGCACCAAAAAGAGGGTGAAGATCGCGATCGCGTCATGGACTCGATGGATCTAGAACGCGAAAAGGGAATCACTATCCTTGCGAAGAACACTGCTGTAAAACGCGGAAACCAAATCATCAACATCATTGATACACCTGGCCACGCCGACTTTGGCGGGGAAGTAGAACGCGGACTAGAAATGGTCGATGGCGTGATTTTGCTCGTCGATGCATCCGAGGGACCGCTTCCGCAGACACGCTTCGTGCTTCGCAAAGCGCTAGAGAAGAACTTACCGGTCATTTTGTTAATCAATAAAGTAGATCGCCCAGATTCACGAATCGCAGAAGTTGTTGATGAGGCTTATGGTCTCTTCTTGGATCTCGATGCAAATGATGAGCAGATTGAATTCCCTGTTGTCTATGCATCTGCAAAGGCTGGTCGTGCATCAATGACTCGTCCAGAAAATGGCGTGATGCCAGTAGAAGAGAATCTTGATGCGCTCTTCGATGTCATCTTCAAAACGATTCCGGCACCGGTTTATCACGAAGGCGCCCCACTACAGGCGCACGTCACAAACTTGGACAGCTCGCCCTACCTTGGCCGCCTTGCACTGTGCCGCGTTCGTGAAGGTGTCATTAGCAAAGGCTCAACTGTGATGTGGATGAAAAATGATGGAACTTCTGAGCGCGTAAAGATCTCTGAACTCTTGATGACCGATGGCCTCACTCGCGTGCCAGCGCAAGAAGCTGGCCCTGGAGATATTTGCGCGATTGCCGGAATCGAAACCATCACATTGGGTGAGACGCTAGCCGACGTGGATAAGCCACATGCGCTGCCATTGATCATTGTTGACGAGCCATCAATCTCCATGACCATCGGTATCAATACCTCACCTATTGCAGGCCAAGTTGGAAAGAGCCTGACAGCTCGCCAAGTAAAGAATCGCTTGGATGCAGAGCTGATTGGTAACGTCTCACTTCGAGTCGAGAACACTGACCGTCCAGATACGTGGGAAGTTCAAGGTCGTGGTGAGTTGCAGCTTGCAGTGCTTGTAGAAATTATGCGCCGTGAGAGTTTTGAACTCACCGTGGGTAAGCCCCAGGTAGTTTTGAAGAAGATCGATGGTAAGACCCACGAACCTATGGAACGCCTCACGGTTGATATTCCAGAAGATTATTTGGGTGTTGTCACTCAGTTGATGGCGCTTCGTAAGGGTCGAATGGAGCAGATGGTTAACCATGGCACTGGCTGGATCCGTATGGATTACAAAGTTCCATCTCGTGGCTTGATTGGATTTCGTACCGAGTTCCTGACTGAAACTCGTGGAACCGGACTTCTGCACCACGTCTTTGATGGCTACGAGCAATGGCACGGTGAAATCCGTACTCGTTTGACTGGCTCACTAGTCGCCGATCGTCGCGGTTCAGTAACTTCATATGCAATCGCTGGCGTTCAAGAGCGCGGAACCATCTTCTTAGAAGTGGGTACCGAGGTTTATGAAGGCATGATCATCGGAGAGAACGCCCGCCCCGAGGATATGGATGTCAACGTTGTTCGTGAAAAGAAGCTGACGAATATGCGTTCCTCTGGCGCCGATGATGCTGAGCGCATCATTCCGCCAAAGCTACTCAACCTCGAGCAGGCGCTGGAATTTTGCCGCGAAGATGAGTGCGTGGAAGTGACTCCAAAGACTGTTCGTATTCGTAAGGTTATCCTTGATCAGAACGAGCGTGGCCGTCTGACTAGCCGCACAAAGCGCGCAAACGCGGACGCTGACTCCTAACCAATTCCTAGCAGATTCCTAGCCGATCCCTAACCGAAGAGGCTTTTCGGAGCGAAGGTCGCGCAATTTGTCAGTGACCTTCGCTTAGATAAGCACTGTGAATCAGCGCCAACTTGAGCTTCGCCGAAGGGTCCATTCGGAACCGGTGTATCGCGCTGATGCAAGGCAAGAGGAAGTTATTGCCTATCGCGGTCGACTCGGCGTTCTTGGCGCACCCGGAACCGGCAAAAGTTCAACGCTCATTCGCTCTGTTCTTGCACGAGTAGCAAAGGGGACAGATCCAGATTCGATTCTGATTCTCACCTATGGCAGGCAGAGCGCGGCGTATCTACGTGATGAGATCGCACGTGGTGCAGAGTCAACATCCTTTGAGCCGTTAGCACGCACTTTTCACTCTCTTGCCTTCTCCATTCTTAATCACTCACTTCGCCCCGAAGATCCAACCTATGTTCTGATCTCTGGCGCCGAACAAGATGCATATATAAAAGACCTTCTCGCAAACCCACTTGTTCCGATCGAGTGGCACCCAGAGCTTGCCAAGGCCAGAACCACGCAAGGTTTCGTTCGTGAAGTTCGAGATCTCATATCGAGAGCAACCGAACTCAACCTGACCGCAAAAGAGCTGCAATCTTTTGGCATAGAGCTCAATGAAAAATATTGGGATGGCGCAGCAAAATTTTGGGCTTCATATTACGGAAGTATGCAGCTACGAAATCACTCTGTAGCAGATACTGCTATTCGTATCGATCCTTCTGCGATTATTGTTGAAGCAATTTCACGTTTGCAAACGGATCCCGCACTGCTCACTTATTATCGCCAGACTTTTACAACAATCGTTGTCGATGAGTTTCAAGAGTCGGATAAATCTCAGAGAGA
>CBFHTP010000049.1:0-5560 GCA_965658705.1 Candidatus Nanopelagicaceae bacterium | reverse complement strand
ATGCGAGTCGCCTACTAGGACAATTTCGGTTGGTGAAGTGAGGTCACCAAAGAGACAGGGATTAGTTGGTGCTGAAACGTCAAAACCTAGGTGGCAACCGTTCTTATAAATCGACGGCAGCGAGGTATCAATCTTCAGTGCTTGATTCGACGCGACCGCGGTCGAACTTGCAAAAAGTATCGCTGAGATTGCCACAAGAGCCGCAGCCCACTTTGGAAACGAGAATTGCAAAAACGGTTTAAACCTAAATGGATATTCCACAAAAGTTGCAAGTACCCAGCCAAAAGCAATTGCCGCGAGGATGAGTTCGACCTGCACAAGGTGTGAAATTGAGCCATAGCGTTGCAATGCAATAACGACGAGTGGCCAGTGAATCAGATAGACCGAGAATGAAATGTTGCCGAGCCAGGCCGCTACTCGTGAGAAGAAAAAGTCCACATTGACGCTCAAAATTGCTGCAGTAGCCAGCACTGGAATGAGAGTTGTGAATCCAGGAGTTGCAAACGAAGTATCGAGAGTGAATATGGATGCGATGAGAAGCAACCAACCCAGGATGGCAATTCCTATATTGAATCGCGGCGAGAGTTTTCTCTTCTCAGAAACTAGCAGCGCCACAACGATGCCAGCCAAGAACTCCCACGCCCTTGAAATCGGCAGATAGAAAGAGTTGACCGGAGCGAGATGGGTGTACCAAATGGCAAATAGCGTTGAGACCACAAAAAGCGGAAGAACTAATTTTTTTCTCGACTTGAAGAAGAGCAAGAAAAGAACTGGCCAGATCAAATAAAACTGCTCTTCGACCCCTAGCGACCAATAATGCAGATAAGGCGTCGGGCTTGCGCTTTGATTGAGGTAATCGTTGCCCTGTGCCGCAAATCTGAAATTTCCACCAAAAAAAGTGGTCGCTAACCCGTCAAATCCAAAGCGGTGAAAAGAGATCGGAGCGAGAAATATTCTGGTGAAAAGCGCCGTAATCAGTATGACCAAAAGGCTGGCTGGCAAGATTCGCTTCGCCCGCCTTTTGTAAAAGTCGATGATCTCTTCTTTGAATGAGCCCTCCGCCCTAGCCAACCGTTGCGTGATAACGAAGCCAGAGATCACAAAGAAGATATCGACGCCAAGGAAGCCGCCTTTTATTGGCGCGATCTGAACATGAAAGAGCAACACAGATAGAACTGCAAAGCCCCGAAGCGCTTGAATATCGAGGCGCTTCATGAGATCAGTCTATAAAGAACTAGTTAAGCGTCGATCCGATCACGGTCGATTTCAGCTGTTGAAATAAACTCTTTCCGAGGCGCTACTTCGTTGCCCATCAGAAGTTCGAAGATCGCTTCTGCCGCCTCGCCATCCCTCATCGTGATACGACGCAAGGTGCGGTGCTCTGGATCCATTGTGGTCTCACGTAGTTGATCTGCATCCATCTCACCGAGACCTTTGTAGCGCTGTACGGGCTCCTTCCAGCGCTTGCCATGCTTCGTAAGGTCGGAGAGGTACTTCTTCAGCTCGTCATCTGAGTATGTGTAATGAACTTCTCCGCGCTTGCCACCGACGATATCAATTCGATGCAAGGGCGGGGTCGCCGCAAAAACACGACCATCTTCAATGAGTGGCTTCATGTAGCGATAGAGCAGGGTCAACAACAAGCAGCGGATGTGAGCGCCATCAACATCAGCATCGGACATGATGATGATTCGACCGTATCTGGCATCATCGAGTGAGAATGACTTGCCAGAGCCAGCGCCGATGACCTGGATGATTGAGGCACATTCGGTGTTCTCAAGCATCTGAGATAGCGATGCCTTCTGGACGTTAAGGATTTTTCCACGAATCGGCAGGATCGCCTGGAACTCAGAGTTACGGGCCGCCTTCGTTGTGCCGAGCGCTGAGTCTCCTTCTACGATGAAGAGTTCGGTACGGTCAGTATCGTCTGAGCGACAATCTGAAAGCTTTGTAGGCAGCGAGGATGATTCAAGAGCATTCTTTCGACGCTGCAGATCCTTGTGGGCTCGAGCCGAAACGCGCGTCCTCGAAGCATTTGCAATCTTTTCAAGGATAAGTTTTCCGGTCGCTTTCTCAATCCGCTTGGTGGTGTTGAAGAATTTTGTGATCTCATCAGTTACAACTGCTGCCACAATTTTTGTTGCTGCGGCGGTTCCGAGTACTTCTTTCGTCTGACCCTCAAATTGTGGCTCAGACATACGAACGGTCACAACTGCGGTGAGACCCTCGAGCACGTCATCTTTGATGACATCGAGTTCGTTATTCTTGAGCGTCTTCGTCTCTCGCAAAAAATCATTCATTACTTTAGTGATTGCTCGCTCAAAGCCAAGAGTGTGAGTTCCACCCTTTGGCGTCGAAATAATATTGACAAACGAGGCCATGTTATTTTCATAACCATTGCCCCACTGCAGCGCGATATCAACACCCATCTCGCGATTAACTTCAGTCGGCATCATGTGCCCCTTGTCATCTAGGACAGGAACAGTTTCGGTGTACTCACCGGTGCCAGAGATACGAATGACTTCACCGACCGGTTCATCAGGGCGTAAAAATGAACAGAACTCCGAGATGCCACCTTTGTGGAAGAAGGTCTCTGAACTCTTAGCCTTCTGTCGATTGTCATTCACGATCAGGGTAAGGCCAGGCACTAAATAAGAAGTTTGACGTGCACGGGCGTAAATATCCTCAATGGATAGCTCTGCCTCTTTGAGGAAGATCTGACGATCAAACCACCACTTGACGCGAGTGCCGGTTACCTTCGCCGCCACCTTGCCGATCTGACGCAAGCCAGAAGACTCTTCAAATTTAGATTTTGGATCTTCACCTTCAAAGATTCCAGCATTTCCACGCTGAAAAGACATCCAATAAATTTTGCCATTACGGTCGACTTCAACATCAAGCCGTGAAGCGAGTGCATTAACAACTGAAGCACCTACGCCATGGAGACCGCCAGAGGCTGCATACGAACCGCCGCCAAATTTTCCACCAGCGTGCAATTTAGTGAAGACAACTTCTACGCCAGTCAGCCCCGTCTTTGGCTCTTTATCAACCGGAATTCCGCGGCCATCGTCATGGACTTCAACTGAGCCATCTGCGTGCAGATTGATTTCAATGTTCTTGCAGAACCCAGCGAGAGCTTCATCCACTGAGTTATCAATAATTTCCCAGAGGCAATGCATGAGACCGCGAGAGTCCGTGGTGCCGATATACATTCCGGGGCGTTTGCGAACAGCATCAAGACCTTCAAGAACTGCGAGATCCTTGGCGGTATATCCATTATCCGGGGAGATCTCATTAGTTGCCACGAAGGCGAAGGCTACTGTGATCACCCGCTATCTTTTGCCGTACGCGCCGAGGAGGTCACTAATTTCCCACATATTGAAGTATTTACTGAGAATCTCCCTGAAAAAGTGAGAAAAATCCACTTTAAACGAGCGCGGGAATAACCTGATGTGTTTAACTGTTCCATTAAATCTCAGCAAAAGAGTAAGTCGGAACAGAAGGAGCGCCAAATGTCAGATCAACTGATTCTTGAACCAACACCTCTCAACGCAGTAGACCGTTGTGACCGTTGTGGCGCCCAGGCTTATGTCCGCGCAACTTTGCTGAACGGTGGAGAACTCCTCTTCTGTGCGCACCACGCAAAGCAATACGCCGAAGGCTTAAAGCCAGTTGTGGCTGCGATTCAAGATGAGACTGCAAAACTATCGGTGAGCGCAAAGAGCGCCTCCGATGATGAATAAAGCCTTCTAGCCTTCTAGCCTTCTAAATTCTCTTTATGACTGCCATCGCAAAATGGCTTCTCTTTGCTGCGTCCGCAGCCGCATAATTTGAAGTCACTCTTGCTCTCGATCACATTACCGTCAGAATCAACGAAATCAGCTGTGCCGGTAAAGCGCATCGAGCCACTCTTGGGATTAATAAAAATCTTTGGATTCTGCTCACTCATCGGGGCAAAGGTACTTTCTAATCGAGATAGTCGCGCAGAACTTGGCTTCGCGATGGATGACGCAATTTAGACATCGTCTTCGATTCGATCTGACGGATCCGCTCACGGGTCACGCCGTAGACCTTTCCGATTTCGTCCAGCGTCTTTGGCTGTCCATCGGTCAGGCCAAATCGCATCGCAACTACACCGGCTTCACGCTCCGAGAGAGTATCTAGTACAGAGTGCAACTGCTCCTGCAAGAGAGTAAATGAGACCGCGTCGGCTGGAACAATCGCTTCAGAGTCTTCAATCAGATCCCCAAATTCAGAGTCGCCCTCTTCTCCGAGCGGAGTGTGGAGTGAGATCGGTTCGCGGCCATACTTTTGAACCTCGACAACCTTCTCTGGTGTCATGTCTAATTCCTTGGCCAACTCTTCTGGTGTCGGTTCGCGGCCTAGGTCCTGCAACATCTGCCGCTGAACGCGAGCCAGCTTATTGATGACTTCAACCATGTGAACTGGGATACGAATAGTTCGTGCCTGATCAGCCATCGCACGTGTAATCGCCTGACGAATCCACCAGGTGGCATATGTCGAAAACTTATAACCCTTGGTGTAATCAAATTTCTCAACGGCGCGAATCAATCCCAGGTTTCCTTCTTGAATAAGATCCAAGAAGAGCATTCCACGGCCGGTATAGCGCTTTGCCAGCGATACTACGAGGCGCAAGTTCGCTTCGAGTAAGTGGTTCTTGGCTTTCTTTCCTTGCAGGACTAACTGCTCGTATTCACGCTTAAGCTTTTTCTCCATCTTCTTATCAAGAAAAATCTTCTCTTCTGCAAAGAGACCAGCTTCTACCTGTAGTGATAGTTCTACTTCCATCTCAGCGTTGAGGAGTGGTACGCGTCCAATCAGCTTAAGGTAATCCTTTACCGGATCTGCTGTGGCGCCTGCAGTCATTACGGTTTGAACGGGTGCATCATCTTCTTCAGAGTCTTTGATCGTAAATGCATTCGCTTCATTTTGAGAATCTTCAGCCACGTTGACAACGCGGATCTCATTCTCTTTCTCTTCGCCAGCCACAATTTCAGTAACTTCTTCGACAAGAGTTTCTAAATCTTCAAGCTCTACTTCTTCAACTTCTACTTCTTCGCCATCAATTTTTACAACTGCAGCTTTACCAGTTTTATCGGTTTTGCCTGTTGGAGCAGCAACTGCCATAGGATTTTTCGCAGCAAGTTCTGCCGCCTTCTTCGCTTCTAACTCTGCCTTGGTAGGGAAGCGGCGTGGGCCAGTTGAAGCGGCTTTCTTGGCAGCGGCTGCTATCTCTGCCGCCTTCTTCGCTTCTAGCTCAGCTTTAGTAGGGAAGCGACGTGGGCCAGTAGAAGTGGATTTCTTAGCGACAACTTTCTTGCCAACAACTTTTTTAGCAGGTGCTTTCTTTGCAACAACCTTCTTAACCGGTGCTTTTTTAACAGGGGCAGTGGCCTTCACTGATTTAGCTCGTGCTTTCGCGCTGTTTTTGGGCGCACTCTTTGCAGGCACAGAACATCCTTTTGTTTATTGCCACTCAGATTGAGAGGCCGTTACTGCTATGGCTATATTATAAATTGTCCACAGGGTCTTTTACCTA
>CBFHTP010000048.1:4174-6007 GCA_965658705.1 Candidatus Nanopelagicaceae bacterium | reverse complement strand
AAAAAGTCATTCTTTACTATGGCTTTACCCCAGTGAGTGATCCGAAAGCGCTGCAGCTCTGGCAGCAAAATCTTGCCGATTCACTTGGGCTAAAGGGCCGAATCATTGTTGCCCCCCACGGAATTAACGGAACGCTCGGCGGCAAGATGGAAGATCTGAAAAAGTACGTATCAGCCACCAAAAAGTACCCGGGCTTTCGCAAGATTGATTTCAAGTGGTCTGCTGGTACCGGCAATGAATTCTCAAAATTGAGTGTCAAAGTTAAAAGCGAATTAGTGGCCTTTGGTAATCCAGATGAAATCAAGGTTGACGAAAACGGTGTCATGGGCGGCGGAAAGCACCTGAAGCCTTACGACGTCGAAAAATTGGTTAAGGAGCGCGGTGAAGAGGTCGTCTTCTTCGATGGCCGCAACGCCTTTGAAGCGAAAATCGGAAGATTCAAAAATGCAGTCGAGCCCGACATCGAATCAACTCAAGAATTTGTCGCCGAGATTGAAAGTGGCAAGTATGACCACTTAAAAGATAAGCCGATCGTTACGTACTGCACTGGTGGTATTCGATGCGAAATCTTGTCGGTCGTCATGAGGAACCGCGGATTTAACGAGGTCTATCAGATCGAAGGCGGCATCGTCAGATATGGCGATCGCTTCGGAGATAAGGCCAACTGGGAAGGCGCCCTCTATACCTTTGATGCCCGGATGGCGATTGAGTTCTCGGATCAGACCAAGTTGATTGGCACCTGCGAGTCATGCCAGGCACCAGCCAAGCGGCTCTTTGACTGCGACATGCGAATCTGCAACGAGCTAATGGTCCTCTGCCCGACCTGCGCGGAAATCCCGGCTAGCTACATATGCCGCCACGGCAGCAAGAAAGTTGCCCGGGACGCTGAACTGATCGGCTAATTGAGTAATTAAGTAAGTAATCTGCCAAAAAAAATGTGGTGAAGTCGTTGGACCGACCTGCCCGATGGGTTTACGCTTGCCCAACGAAGAAAGCCAGCGGCAACCGCCTATGGCAATTGTCAGGAGACTCGGTAACCTCAACGTAACCTCAACCCTTCATAAGGAGTTCTGTTCATGGCTGCAAAGCAAGATTCCATTCCACCAGGAGAGCACAAGCTCAACGAAAATACTCTAGGTTTATTTGAATCATCGATTATGGGAGTCGCAGGAAGCGCCCCGGCTTATTCATTAGCAGCAACAACAGTAATTCTGGCAACATCAATGGGTCTCTATGGCCCCGGAGAACTCCTTTATTCAGGTATCGCAATGTTTGGCGTTGTCTTCGCCTTCCACTACATGGGTCAACACACGCAAAACGCAGGCGCTACTTATGTCTGGGTTCGAAATGCACTGCACCCGGTGCTTGGTTATCTCGCAGGCTGGTCATTAGTCACCGCCTCCATTATTTTTGGAATGGTCTCAACCGTTCCTGCATCACAAAGTTTCTTGCAGCTATTCACGAGCGATGACAAGATCATTAGCAATGTGCACTGGACAACTCTGGTTGGCGTAATTCTCTTCTTGATTATGGTGGGAATCATCGCTTACGGAATAAAATTCACTGCCAGAGCCCAAGTCATCATGACCGTGATTGAAATTGGAATTCTTTGGATCTTCGATATTTTGGCGGTCTTCCATAGCAACAAGGCGCATGCCTTTTCATGGGACTGGTTCAATTTTAATTCCATCACATCGTATGTTGATGGCAAAGCTGATAGCCACGGATTAAGTGCAATCCTGGTCGGCGCAGTAGCTGGCGCGTTCTTCTACTGGGGTTGGGATGTCACATCCAATCTCAACGAAGAGACGAAAGATGGACATAAGACTGCCG
>CBFHTP010000048.1:0-4164 GCA_965658705.1 Candidatus Nanopelagicaceae bacterium | reverse complement strand
TTCTTCGTCTTCTTGACCTTTCTCTTCACTCTTGTTGCGGTCAATCTGATTCTGACCGATGCGCAACTAGTTGATGACGGCGCCAGCATTCTTTCAACCTTTGCAGCAGCTCTGATCCCGGGTTGGGTAGGAAAATTCATCATCGTCTCGGTGATGCTCTCAACTGTGGCAACTATTGAAACCCAGATGATTCAGGTGACTCGTACGCTCTTCTCCATGGGCCGCGATAAAGCGATGCCTTCTGGCTTTGGCAAGGTCCACCACGAGTGGCGTACTCCGCTCAATGCCACAATCTTCACCACCGTCTTTGTGCTCCTGTTCTTCATTGGCTCTCAATTTGTGAGTTCGGTGGGCAAGATTGCAACATCAGGTGTGAACGCAATTGGCATCCAGATCTGCTTCTACTACGCGCTGGCTGCTCTTTCAGTGATTGTGATTTATCGTCACCAGATATTCCTCAGCGTAAAGAACTTCGTAGTTATGGGGTTATGGCCAGCGATTAGCGCGATTTTCTTATTCACTGTGCTCCTCAAAGTCGTACCGGGGCTAGCAAAGCTGGACTTATATATTGGAGTTGGGACAGTCGCACTCGGCTTTATTCCCATCGCAATCTATTGGTCTAAGGGTTCTGACTACTTCAAAAAGGTCCAACCTCACGAACGCAGAGCAGCGCTCCTGAGGTAATAGTTGTAAAACTTTACAGTGGATACGTCAGATCAATCTGGCTCATAATCTGATCCATAGTCTTCATGATCGAAAGAGTTTCATCCAGAGTGATACGAGGCGACTCTGTCAGGCCCGCTCTAAAGCAGCGAGCAAACTCGAGCGCTTGCTCTGCTAATCCGTGGCCCGGGTACTCGTTCTTCCACTCACTGATCAATGTCTCTTGATTTGAGATGACCTTGAATGTTGATGGGGCGTAGAACGTCCGATCAATTTCAATGCGGGCTTCAGTACCAGCAATGACCGCGCGATTTGGAGTAGCCGCAGCCAAGGTTGTTGTCAGGATTGCTTGGGCGCCAGATTTGTAATCCAAGATGACAGAGGTCTGCTCATCAACACCAAGATCGGTCTTTGTGGCGCGGGCAGTTATTCTTGAAGGCTCGCCAAGAATCATTGAAGCAAATGAGATGGGATAAATCCCAAGATCAAGGAGCGCTCCCCCGCCAAGTTTTGGTGCAAAGAGGCGGAACTCTGGGTCGTGCTTAAACCATTGGCCGTGGTCAGCCTGGATGCTGACAATTCTGCCAAGTACTCCAGACTCAACAATTTTTCTGACTTCTAAAATATGCGGCAGGTGCCTTGTCCACATTGCCTCCATCAGAAGCAAGCTCTTGGAGCGAGCAAGATCGACCATCTCTTTGGACTCTGCGTAAGACATCGCAAATGGCTTCTCACAGAGCACTGCCTTACCGGCAGATAGCGCAAGCATCACAACTTTTTTGTGGAACGGATGCGGCGTCGCGACATAAATGCCATCGACATCTGGGTCGTTGACGAGAGCTTCATAGGATCCATGGCGGCTCGCAATGTCGAAACGATCAGCGAATTTATCAGCGCTCTCTTGGGAGCGAGATCCAACTGCCGCAACTACATGGTCTTCAAACCGTTGAACATCTTGGGTAAAGGCTGCCGCGATGCCACCGGTGCCGAGAATCCCCCAGCGAAATTTACTTGTCATGGCGCTTCTCCTGTTTTCCTATTTTTTCTTTGGCCGATACGAACTGGCGCCCTTTGCCAAAATGAGCATGAGTACTAGTGAGCCTAAGGTTAAGAAAAGGAACAGTAAGTTCTTCACTCAAATAGAGTAGTTGGTTGACTTACCTTTTGCTGCGTGGTCTTTGATGATTGTCGCATTTGTTTGAACAACTGCGTCATCATGGACCTTGATATCACCGATTATGCGGGCCCCCGCCCCAAGAATCACTCGATTGCCAATCGTTGGATGGCGCTTGCTCTTTGAGAATTCCCGCGCACCCAATGTCACATCGTGATACATCAAGACATCGTCGCCGATAATTGAGGTCTCACCGATAACGACACCCATGCCGTGATCAATGAAGAATCTACGTCCAATCGTTGCGCCTGGATGAATCTCGATCCCAGTCACGCTTCTGACCCAGGCCATATGCACTCGGGCAGCTAACTTGAACTTGTGGCGCCACAAAAAGTTAGCCCAGCGATAACCCCAAACTGCATGAACGCCTGGGTAGACAAGAAAGACTTCCAAGATTGATCTGGCAGCGGGATCTCGCGTCAGAGCATTCTTAAGATCCTCAATGAAATTGAATCTCATTAATTCATTAAATCTGCGTAGAGGGGAGTAGAGAGATAGCGCTCTCCAAATGAGGCGAGGATGACAACGATCGTCTTGCCCGCGTTCTCTGGGCGATTGGCAATTTGATGTGCTGCCCAAAGGGTCGCGCCACCAGAGATTCCAGCCAAGATGCCCTCTTCTCTTGCGGCTCGATGGGCGAATTCAAAGGTCTTATCCGATGGCGCATCAAGAACCTCATCGTAAATATCACGATCTAAATTCTCGGGAATGAAGTTTGCGCCAATTCCTTGAATTGGGTGGGGACCAGGTTTTCCACCATTCAAAATTGGCGAGGCTTCTGGCTCTACTGCAATGACTTTGATTGACGGCTTCAACTCTTTGAGTCTGGCGCCCACACCAGAAATGGTGCCACCCGTTCCGACACCGGCGATGAAAATATCGACCTCGCCATCAGTATCTCGCCAGATTTCTTCAGCAGTTGTTTCGCGGTGAATCTTTGGATTTGCGGCATTCGCAAACTGTCGGACAAGGACTGATCCTGCTTCTTTACCGAGTTCTTCAGCCTTTGCTACTGAGCCATTCATTCCTTCAGCAGCCGGGGTGAGAACAAGTTCTGCTCCAAATGCGCGAAGTAAAGCCCGGCGCTCTTTCGACATTGACTCTGGCATAGTCAAGATAACTTTGTAGCCACGAGCTGCGCCGACCATTGCTAGTGCGATCCCGGTGTTTCCTGAAGTAGCCTCGATAATTGTGCCACCTGGTTTTAACTCACCACTAGCCTCGGCCGCATCGACCATAGCAATACCGATGCGATCTTTGATGGTGCTCGTTGGATTATAAAATTCTAATTTTGCGAGTACCCTCGCACTTGCACCATCAGTCACGCGGTGGAGTTGGACGAGTGGAGTATTTCCGACGACTTCAGTGATGTTGTTGTAAATTCTCATACCGAAAGAATAGGTACCTCAGCGCTATTTTGCGAGTTGCGAGTTACTTGCAGATACCATCAATACGCCAAGACACATCTCATCAGAGGAGCCTTCGCCCCATGTGATGTAGCGAGGTGGAAGTTTTTTGGTTTGTGGCAAGATCGCTCGCAAAGTTGGATCGAAAGTGCACGTGATTCGCACAACATCGCCAACTTTTACTGCAATCGGAGCCTTCAAAACAGTAGGACCTTGTTCGTCAAAGTTGTAGACCGCTTTATCCAGAATAGTTACCGGGCTCTTCGAATCGGGGTTGAGCACGATCTTGAGGCTCTTACCGAGTAGATGCATATGTGGACCGGCTTCAATGATTGAAAATGCTTGATTCATTTGGTGGTCACACGTTGATGTCGTGCTCGGTGTTGGGGCAAGGGCGCTCTTGCCACATAAATAATTAATGCCCATGGCCTGCATCGCACTGTTAGCGGAGGTGCGATTTGCTAGGTCCTGAAGCGACTTTTTACGATCACAGAGGTCACCAGTTACTCCACTTGGACATGCCATTTCTACGGGCGCTGGCAAGAGATTGATAGTGAGCGGCTTCAATTTTGACAATGATTGTTTTACCGCGGTGATCGTAATTTTTGATTGGTCGGGCAATACGTTTCCGTTAGTTGCCGCTAACAAGTTGTAGTGAACTTGCAGCACAATTTTGGAGCCCTTGCCGTAAGGAACGCCAAAGCCCGCGGGTACGTTATCGACACCTCTTCCTGGTGCCCACTCGCTAAGCCATGGAGCGCCAAGGAATGAACCATTGCCGCCGCCAACACCGGGACCGCCAAAGCAGTTCCAGCCAGCACCCTTATTGTCTAACGCGGTTGCCTCTGCCACATCCTTGGCATCAATTCGGTACAAAATTGCGTGATGTACTAGCGGCTTGACCATCGGTTGAAAATCTAT
>CBFHTP010000047.1:5806-6045 GCA_965658705.1 Candidatus Nanopelagicaceae bacterium | reverse complement strand
GACCACGGCTTGACTGAAGATAACGTCACACATGGCACAAAAAATTGGATTAAAGATGTGGGCGATAACGGTGAGATCCGCTTAGTCTCTCTGGATACTGTGAATAGCAATGGTGGCTGGCAGGGTTCGCTTGATCAATCACAATTTGAATGGTTGAAGCGAACTCTTTCGGATCCAAAGCCAAAGTATTTTCTCCTGCTCTCACATCATCCACTTGCGACGTTATTTAATTTGTACCG
>CBFHTP010000047.1:0-5796 GCA_965658705.1 Candidatus Nanopelagicaceae bacterium | reverse complement strand
GTCGGCACCGATGAAGTCCAGGCCTTGCTGCTATCGGAGCCTCGAGTCATTCTCTGGCTTGCTGGACATGATCATGACAACCGAATTCACTTTATTGGCGACGAAGAATCAGGTGCGGGTTTCTGGCACGTGCTGACCTCTTCACTCATTGATTGGCCGCAGCAGGGTCGCTTAGTAGAGATCTTGGAAGATCAAGGCAAAGTAGTCGTCGCCACCTCTGTTTTTGATCATCAAAGCCCGACCGAGTTGACCGAGGCGATCAGTAATCTCTCTAACCCAGCTCACTTAGCCGGTATCTCGCGGATTCTTTCGATCAATCACTGGCAGCGCAGATCGGGCGATTTCGACCTTCTGCTCGCCGCTGGAACTGCGGCTGACCGCAACCGATATCTCTGGATCTAATTTAAAGTTAGATCGAATCCATGATGTGGCGATTGCCGCGATCAAAGGTGAGGTAGTTCCAGGTCCAGTCCACAATTGTGCCGAAGCGCTTTTGGCCACCCATTAAGTAGAATATGTGTAGGAACAACCAGGCGAACCAAGCGATTGGTCCCCAAAGCCGTAGGCCCTTCACTTGGACGACTGCTTTGTGGCGACCAATGGTTGCCATCGATCCCTTATCTTTATATTTAAAGTTCTTGAGCGGTGCGCCCTTGGCAATTCTTTTGATTTGTTCTGCGACGAATGAACCCTGCTGCATCGCAACTGGGGCGACCATAGGAAGTGGTCGACCATCTTCCCCAAGTACTCCTGAAACATCACCGATAGTCCAGATATCTGGATAGTTTGTGACTTGAAGGGTTGGATCAGCAGAAATTCGATTGCCCTTGATTGGCAAGTTGAGTTCATTAATAACTGGCGCACCTTTAACACCAGCTGCCCAGACGACTACCTCAGAGGGCAGTTCACTTCCATCGGCCAACGTTGTCTTTCGCCATTCAACTTTTTTAACCGCTGAATTTACAAGGACTTTGACGCCCATGTTCTCCAGCTGACGCATTGTTTTTTCAGAGAGTCCTGGCGAAAACATCGGCAGAACTCGCGGACCAGCTTCGAGCAGAGAGATGTCAATGTGTTTTGAGGCGTTGTAATGGTCACTGCGAAGCGGGCCGCGGACGAGCTCTGCAAGTGCGCCAGCCATTTCAACACCTGTTGGTCCGCCACCAACGACAACGATCGAGAGACGGGTGTTATCCTCAAATCGGCAGAGATCCTCAAACCGTCGCATAATTTCAGAGCGAATCTCGAGAGCTTCATGAACCGTCTTCATGCCAAGGGTAAATTCATCGACTCCTGGAATACCAAAGTCAGTAGTTGCCGAACCGAGTGCGATGATCAAATGATCGAAGGCCAGAACTTCGGAAGAGTCAAGTTTCACAGTCTTGTTTTTGTGATCAATCGAAATCGGGGATCCCATTCGAAACTTGGCACCAGATTTGCGCAGCGCGCCACGGATTGGATAAGCGATGTGATCGGCTGCCAGCGAGGCGGTTGAGACTTGATAAAGCAGCGGCAAAAAGGTTTGATAGTTGTGGCGATCAACAACTGTAACGTCGGCTGTTTTGCCGAGCGCTCTTGCCGCATTGAGGCCGCCAAAGCCGCCACCGAGAATGACTACGCGTGGTTTTGCCATTATTCTTGTAAGTCCTTTTTCAGTAATTCATGAGCCGTTTATCGTTTCGACTATCGCTGGCGAAGATCCCAGTCTACAGTTTTATCCATGAGTTCAAATTCAGCAGTTGATCTAAAGCGCAAAATCCTTGTGACAGGCGCCTCAGGTTATGTCGGCGGGCGATTAGTTCGCCAATTGTTAAACCAGGGACATACCGGAGTTCGTGTCTATGTCCGAGATATGGCGAAATCTGCTGGCCAAAGCTGGATTAATGACGTGGAAGTTGCGGTCGGAAATGCTCACGATTTTGATGCTACTCGAGTGGCACTTGAAGGTATTCATACCGCTTTCTATCTGCTCCACTCCATCAACGCCGGAACTCGCTTTGATGAAGAGGAGGCGCGGATGGCTTCAACATTTGCCAAGGCCGCCGAAGCTGCTGGTGTAAAACAGATCGTCTATCTCGGTGGCATCGCAAATGACAAAGTTCGTTCGTACCACCTTTCATCACGAGAAAATACCGGCAAGGCGCTTGCTGCCAGAAAAGTGCCAGTCTTTGAAATGCGCGCCGGCATAGTGATCGGCTCCGGCTCGGCATCATTTGAGATGTTGCGTCACCTCACGCACAGACTTCCGGTCATGACAACGCCAAAGTGGATCACTAACAGAACCCAGCCAATCGCGATTCGAGATGTCTTGTATTACCTCTGCACTGTTGCCGATCTTCCAAAACCAATTGCCGGCATCTATGACATTGGGGGACCAGATGTCATGCCATATGCAGACATGATGCAGACCTTTGCCAAAGTCTCTGGCCTGCGCAAGCGAGTCATCATTAAAATTCCAGTTCTTACGCCGAACCTTTCAAGCCTTTGGATCGGCTTAGTAACGCCGGTTCCAACTTCACTGGCTAGGCCACTCGTTGGTTCATTGATCAGCGAAGTCGTTGTCGATCCAGAAAAATCAATTACCAAGGTAATTCCACTACCGCCCGAAGGCCTGATCAATGCAAAGCGGGCCTTTGAATTAGCGCTCTCCAAAACTTCTGATAACGATGTCGAGACTCGGTGGTCAGATGCAAATATTTTGTACGCACCATGGCAGAAAACACAGGGCGACCCTGATTGGTCAGGTGAAAAAACTCTGCGCGATGTAAAGATCCGATACACCCCAGCAACTGCTAATGCACTGTGGCGATCAGCTGAAGCGATCGGTGGCGAGACTGGCTGGTATGGCTCAGATTTCTTATGGTATTTACGCGGCTTGATGGACCGAGCTGTAGGTGGAGTTGGGCTGCGCCGTGGTCGTAGAGATCCGCTCCATCTTCGCGTCGGTGATGCTGTGGATTTTTGGCGGGTTGAGCAGATCGAACCTGGCGTAGCCTTGAAGTTGCGCGCTGAGATGATTCTGCCTGGCAAGGCATGGCTGGAATTTCGCATTGATGAGGTGGAGCAGAACGGTGGCAAAGTTCGCCGGGTGACCCAAGAAGCGAGTTACCAACCCCGCGGTTTACTCGGAGAGCTGTACTGGTGGGCGATCTGGCCGCTACATGGCTTCGTCTTTCCGATCATGATTCGAAACCTGATTCGCTCTGCAAGGCGCAAGGATTATGCCGCCGAAATGTCGGGTTCTGTCACCGCTGCCTCATAAGATACAGAGGTGGAGAACCAGCAAATTTCATTTCTGAACTCTCACTTGAACTCTCGGGTGAGCGCCCAAGAATTGGGAGAAGAGATCGATCAAGAGCAGGTGAGCAAGCTGACTGATCTAGAGAGTCGAATTCTCGATTTTGAGCGTCAATGGTGGCGCTATGCGGGGGCGAAAGAGTCTGCCATCAAAGAGCTCTTTGATCTGACTCCACCTTCGTATTACCAGCTCCTCAATAACCTGATTGATCGCGATGATGCCCTTCTAGCCCAGCCTATGTTGGTCAAGCGTCTTCGTCGCTTGCGTGAAGCGCGCACAAATCAGCGTAGCGCTGGTTTCACCCTCTAAACTTCTCCATTATGAGCTCTGGCAGTAGTGGGCAATTACTCTTTGATATCGGGCTTGTTCTCTTCTTTATTTTTCTAGCAGGAATCTTCGTTGCCGCCGAGATCGCGCTCATCTCATTGCGCGAATCGCAGGTTCGTCAGTTGGAGTCCCAGGGTAAACGCGGCGCAAAGGTTGCAGAACTTTCACAGAACCCCAATCGATTCTTAGCTGCCGCGCAAGTTGGCGTGACCTTCTGTGGCTTCCTCTCTGCTGCGCTCGGCGCTGATCGCATCGGTGTTGATTTTGTTATTCCACGACTCGAAGAACTTGGCGCTTCTCACGCCAGCGCCGCTCTGATCTCATTACTCGGCCTGACCATGGTGATTGCGTATATCTCTTTGGTCTTCGGTGAACTAGTTCCAAAACGACTTGCGCTCTATCGAACCGAGAGTATTGCGCTAGCTTCCGCCGGAAGTATTGATCGTATTGCACATGCATTTCGTCCAATTATTTGGCTACTCTCTAAGTCAACGGATATCATCGTCAAACTCTTTGGATTGAAGCCAGATGAAAAGCGCGGAGAAATTTCAGAGTCCGAATTAGTTGATTTAGTAACTGGGCATACTGGCCTGACCGAAGAAGAGCGCGATCTGGTTGAGGAAATATTTAACTCTGGTGATCTGGCGCTCCACGAAATTATGGTTCCACGAGTTGAGGTAGATTTTCTTGACGTTGGTCTCTCGCTAGAAGCAGCCAAGAACTTTGCGATAGAAACCAAACACTCTCGCTATCCAGTAACCCGTGGATCTAGCGATGAAGTCATCGGATTTTTGCATATTCGCGATCTCTTTATTCTTTCAAGTGAAGTGATGACGCAGCAGAGAACGACTAGCATCCTCGAGCTCATGAGACCAATCGTTTATCTGCCAGGCACTAAAGGAGTTCTTCCTGCGCTGACTGAGATGCGAAGCAAACGATCTCATATTGCCGTGGTGTTAGATGAGTATGGTGGAACAGATGGCATCGTCACTATGGAAGATTTAGTTGAATGTTTTGTTGGTGATATTCATGACGAGTACGACGTCGTTGATTTTGAAGTAACCGCCCAGACCAAAATTGGAGATTTCGAAATTGATGCGCTGATCTCTCTCGAAGATTTATACGACCAGACTCACATAGCGCTACCCGATGGCCCTTATGAGACCGTGGGTGGCTTTGTGACGCACTCTCTTGGCAGGTTGCCAGAGGTTTACGATCAGATCGAGATTCCTGGATTCACTATTCGGGTCCTCACTCTTGAAGGTAAGCGTGCAGGGCAGTTGCTGCTTGCCCGCGCCGACGCACAAAGACTGGAAAGATAGTTATATGTCCAATCATTCTTCGGGTTCAGGTTCTTCAAGCAAGGCCCGCGCGCTCTCTGGGATCCAACCAACGAGTGGATCCTTTCATCTAGGCAACTACCTTGGCGCAGTACGTCAGTGGGTTGAACTCCAAGAGAGCCACGATACTTTTTACTGTGTTGTCGATCTGCATGCGCTGACTGCTGGTGTTTCACCCGAGCAACTGCGCAAAGCAACTCTGGCCTCAGTGGCTCAACTTATTGCGCTAGGACTTGATCCTGATCGCTGCACGCTCTTTATTCAATCTCACGTCCCAGCTCATAACCAGCTTGGCTGGGTAATGGAGTGCATCACTGGCTTTGGTGAGGCGAGCAGAATGACTCAATTCAAAGATAAGTCTGCAAAAAACGGCAATGACCGCACTGTTGTAGGACTCTTTACCTATCCAATGTTGCAAGCAGCGGATATTTTGCTCTACCAACCACAGTTCGTTCCTGTGGGTGAAGATCAGAGACAGCATATCGAGCTCACCCGTGATTTAGCCGGAAGATTTAATTCTACATATGGTGAAACCTTCAAGATTCCCGAAGGATATATTCTCAAAGCCGGCGCAAAGATTTATGACCTCCAAGATCCCACAGCGAAGATGAGCAAGTCCGCCTCTTCGACATCGGGATTGATTGAGCTACTTGATACACCTGAGGCGAATATGAAGAAGATGAAGAGTGCTGTCACTGATACTGGCCGTGAAGTTAAATTTAACGAAAGTGAAAAGCCAGGAATTTCGAACCTACTCACTATTCATTCAGCTCTTTCAGGGAGATCAATTCCAAATCTTGAAACTGAGTTCGAAGGCAAGGGTTATGGAGA
>CBFHTP010000046.1:0-6411 GCA_965658705.1 Candidatus Nanopelagicaceae bacterium | reverse complement strand
GCTAGCAAAGATTGGTGAGAAGCCAGTGCGCAAAGAGGGCAAGGGTCAATGGATTCTGCTCGACTACTCAGATTTAGTTGTGCACATTCAGACTCAAGAGCTTCGCAATTTTTACATGTTGGATCGATTGTGGAATGACTGTCCTCGCCTAGCTCTAGATATCTCTGAAGCAAGATAACTCGTACCGCAGATGAGTAAAGCTAGGATTGTTTTATGGCGTCACGGTCAGACTGACTGGAACGTTGCAAACCGCTTTCAGGGCCACTCAGATATTCCACTCAATGCAGTAGGGCGCTTTCAGGCTGATCACGCAGCCAAGGTCTTACTTGGAATGAATCCAGTCAAAATAATTTCGAGCGACATGCAGCGAACACAAGAGACGGCAGCGCCGTTACTCGCCCTTACTCGGTTGACTTTGCAGTGTGATGCAAGACTTCGCGAGACCTTTTATGGCACTTGGGAGACCAAAACTGGTGACGAGATCCGAGAGTTCGATGCCGCTGGATTCACTGATTGGACTTCAGGCAAAGATGTGAAGCCTGGCACAAATGGTGAATCCCGAAGTGATGTGGCCAATCGCGCCGTGCCATTCATCCTGGAAGAAGTCGCAAAGACTGATGGCCTAATTATTTTCGTTACACATGGTGGGACCGCTCGGAGCGTTGTTGGAAAATTGCTCGACCTGCCATTTGAGCATTGGCGTGCACTTGGGGGGCTCTCGAATGCACAGTGGTCTGTCTTGGAGCTATCCGAGGCAGGGCGATGGTATGTAGCTGAACACAACGCCGGCAGCATTCCGGAGCCCGTTTTTGGCAGCGAAGCAACGGATTAGTTTCTGAGATTTACTTTGTGAGATAACGCGATAAGGTACGGACTCGCACGAAAAGAAGTGAAAGTTTTATGAGGGGCTGTGGCGCAGCTGGTAGCGCACCTGCATGGCATGCAGGGGGTCAGGGGTTCAAGTCCCCTCAGCTCCACATGGAAAATCTATTTGCGATCCCACAAGGTTGGAACGATGCTGACCTGCCGGATCTGACTGGAAAAAAATATCTCATCACGGGTGGCACAAGTGGTCTTGGCCTTGCTGCAGCAAAGGCGCTCTCATCACATGGCGCAGAAGTCACGATCACGGCGCGAAATATAAAGAAGGGCGCCTGGGCGCAAGAGCAGAGCAAAGCAGCGCATCTTCTGGAAATGGATCTGGCCGATCTTGCAAGTGTTCGTAGCGCGGCAGGTCGAATAGACGGTGATTTTGATGTCGTCATTTTAAATGCTGGAATCATGGCGGTGCCATACAAATTAACCGTTGATGGCTTTGAATCTCAGATGGCGACCAATCACTTGGGTCACTTTGCTTTCGCCGGGTTAATCAAGAATCAGATTAAAGGTCGTTTAATTTCAATCTCCTCACAAGCCCACCGGATGGGAACTTTTGGTAATCAAAGCGCATCGACTGTAAAGAATCGCTGCACTGGAAAAGGCAGATACTCACCTTGGTTAGCATATGGCGATAGCAAGTTGGCGAATCTCTTATTCATTAATGAGGTCGAACGAAGACGCCTTCGAGGCAATGTGCAATTTATTCCGGTGGCTGCGCATCCTGGGTGGGCGCACACCAACCTCTTCTCACCAAGTGCGACTAAAAAAAGTAAATTTGATCTGCAATCGGTCATCGCTGAAATGATGACAAGTAAATTGGCTCAACCAGCTCTGGCGGGAGCCTGGCCGATGCTCGTAGCTGCGACCAATCCAACGATCACAAATACGACCTATGTCGGGCCAGATGGACCGGGGGAGATGCGCGGCCATCCAAAGTTCACCCATGGTAAGGCACTTGCTTATGATCAAGATTTAGCACGAACTCTGTGGGATGTATCAACTGAACTCACCGGAGTCGACTGGGATAGCTAGGATTTAGCAAATCTGACAGCCCATTCTCTGCGATACTACGCAGGTGTCCGATACAGAACGAGAACATCAGGCGTACGACATCCACGGCGTAGAAGCTAAATGGCTTCCGGTATGGGACAAACTCGAGCCTTTTAAATCAGGTCGATCGGGTGATAAGCGCCCCAAGAAATACATTCTCGATATGTTCCCTTACCCATCGGGTGATCTGCATATGGGCCATGCCGAGGCCTATGCAATGGGTGATGTCATTGCGCGTTACTGGATTCAAAAGGGCTTCAATGTCATGCATCCCATTGGATGGGATTCATTCGGACTGCCCGCCGAAAATGCTGCGATCAAGCGTGGAGATGATCCGCGCGAATGGACCTATGCAAATATTGCAACCCACAAGAGTTCGATGCGTCGCTATGCCTGTTCGTTCGACTGGGATCGAGTTCTCCACACAAGTGATCCCGAGTATTACAAGTGGAACCAATGGTTATTCCTAGAGCTTTATAAAAAGGGTCTGGCTTACCGCAAGGATTCACCGGTCAACTGGTGTCCAAGCTGTCAGACAGTTCTTGCAAATGAACAAGTCGTTGGCGGCCTTTGTGAGCGTTGCGACAGCGCTGTCACTAAGAAGAAATTAAATCAGTGGTACTTCAAGATTACCGATTACGCCGATCGCTTGCTGGACGATATGGGTCAGCTAGAGGGCAAATGGCCAGAGAAAGTTCTACAGATGCAGCGCAACTGGATCGGACGTTCAGTAGGCGCCGAAGTCACCTTCGAGATTGAAGGCCGCAAAGAACCGATCACGATTTACACAACAAGGCCAGATACTTTGTATGGCGCAACATTTATGGTCGTCGCAGCAGATTCACTCCTCGCGGCCGAACTCGCTGCCGGCACTTCCGCGGAGAGCGCCTTTAAGAGTTATCTCGAAGGTGTAAAGGCTGCATCAGATATTGATCGATTGGCCACAGATCGACCAAAGACTGGCGTCTTTCTAGAACGCCATGCGATTAATCCTGTCAATGGCGAGAAGCTACAGATCTGGGCTTCAGATTATGTGCTCGCTGATTACGGCACGGGTGCAATCATGGCGGTGCCAGCTCATGATGAACGCGACCTTGCTTTCGCCAGAGCCATGAAGTTGCCAATTCGAATGGTCGTCGATACCGGTGAAGAAGATCCTGCAATCAGCGGTGTTGCAACTGTTGGCGATGGTGAAATTGTGAACTCTGGTTCACTTAATGGTCTGCGCAAGGCTGAAGCGATCGCCAAAATTACCGAAGAGCTCGCTGCCAAAGGACTTGGTAAGGCAGCGAAAAATTATCGCTTGCGCGACTGGTTGATCTCTCGTCAGCGTTTCTGGGGTACGCCAATACCGATCATTCACTGTGAATCGTGTGGTGAAGTCCCAGTGCCGCAAGATCAATTGCCAGTAGAGCTTCCTGATGCGAAGGGCATTGACCTAAAACCTGCTGGCACATCACCACTTGGCGCAGCAGATTCATGGGTTAACGTTGCCTGCCCACAGTGTGGCAAACCAGCAAAGCGTGATTCAGACACGATGGATACCTTCGTAGATTCATCGTGGTACTTCCTTCGCTACACAAACCCCAATGATGCGACTCAAGCTTTTGATAAAAAATTAGTTGAAGAGTGGGCACCGGTTGATCAATATGTTGGGGGAGTAACTCACGCGATCTTGCACCTTCTGTACTCACGTTTCTTCACCAAGGTTTTACATGACATTGGGTTGCTTGACTTCACCGAACCATTCACCCGACTTCTTAATCAAGGCATGGTTCTGATGGATGGCTCTGCGATGTCTAAGTCGCGCGGCAATCTCGTCACGCTCTCAGAACAATTAGATACCCATGGTGTGGACGCCGTGCGAGTCTCACTTGTCTTTGCTGGACCACCTGAAGATGACATTGACTGGGCTGATGTTTCACCATCTGGCTCACTTAAGTTTCTCAACCGTGCCTGGCGCGTCTCAAAAGATGTTGCTTCAACGGTTGGTGCTGACTTCGCAAGCGGAGATTTAGCTCTTCGAAAAGTAACTCACAAAGCACTTCACGATATCGGTTTTGCCGTTGAATCTTTTCGCTTCAATGTCGCAATTGCTCGCATCATGGAGCTCGTTAATGCCACCCGAAAGGCGATCGATTCAGGTTGTGGCGCCCAAGATCCGGCAGTTCGCGAAGCCGCCGAAGTTATCGCCATTTCACTCTCACTTGTCGCACCGTTTACCGCCGAAGAGATGTGGTCCGTCCTTGGGCACCAGCCAGGTATCGCACTAGCTGGATACCCAGAGGTTGATCCATCGCTTCTTGAAGAAGATTCAGTTGTCGCAATCTTGCAGATCAACGGAAAAATCATCGATCGCATCGATGTCTCACCCAACATCACAGATACCGATTTAGAGGCGCTTGCATTAGCTATCGACTCAGTTAAGTCAGCCCTTGCGGGAGCAGAGATCAAAAAAGTTATCGCAAAAGCCCCAAAGCTCGTCAATATTGTTATCTAGCTATCTCTCCAGCGTCTGTGCTTAGGCGAAAAGCGAGACTGCAAATATCTGCCAGGCAAGGAGTGATTTAGCACCCAAACTCAAGATCAGATAAGTCTTCTCACCGAACATGTAACTCGACCATTTTCCGACTCCACGATATTGAAGCCACTGATTCAGGCCAAAGCAGAAGAAGAAGATTGCCTGAACGATCAGGATAAGTGAGAGCGCAGCTGGCGCATCCTTAGATATTTGGGAGATATTCACACTCATCGCCAGCCAGGGCGCGATCCCGGCAAGGGTTCCAAACCAGAATGGCAACATTGTGGTGCTAGTTCGTCCGGGTGGATTCATCTTCTCTTGTAACCATCCAAAGAGAATCATCGCGACATTCGCGCCGACTATTCCAAAGAGTGCTGCCAGAGTAAGAATTCCCCAGTACATGCTGATGATGACTACCATGAGCGAAGCGCTTATTGAATACTCGGCCCAACGGAAACGGTTGATCCCGCCTTGCAAGTCTTTCTCGTATGTTTTCCGAGCAATCGTCGAGGTGAGCAAGTGGTCGATTCCTGCTAGAGCCAAGAAGGCGCCAATAACCCAACCAACTCGAACTTCAAAGAGAGTCTTTGTGACAAGGCCTTCGGTTCCTGGAGGGCCTTCCGGGAATGAGCTAAGTACTTTGAGCGCAAAGCCATTGGTGAGTGCCAGCATGGCAATCGCTTGACCGAGATGCAAGACAGTGAGGGCGATATTCCACTTGCGTAAGTTCTTCAGTTTCTCTGGGGTCACTCCAGATGCAACCTGGTTAAGTCCTGTGGTCATTTTTACTCCTTGATCTAGAATTAAATGGTACCAAGTGATTGAACAGCGGCTTTAATAAGTGGCAGCGCGTCGCTCGTACTCTGAATAAATCGGCCGCCAATACTGATCCACGTGCCATCAATCAAAATGTTTGCAGACCAACTTGGAATCTCCATTTTGCTACGCGCAGCATCTGAGATTACCCAGGCATCGATTTCAGCCAGGCCAGGAATATCAGTTTTAACATAGCCGGCGTTCTTCCAGCTCGCGATACGTGATGCAAACAATCCTTCTGAATCTGGAGCCCAGGTGAAAGTGCCGCCAATTTCTGCGCTTTGAATTCCATAAGAACAGGCGATGCCACCGGCTTTGTAGATGGCTTCCAGATCAGTTCCTGCGGCTGGCTGCCACTTGGTATCAATCCACACCGGGTTTGGAATGGATGCCGGAAAGGCAGCCAGGATCTTTGTCTTGCGACAATCAGTTGGTACCGAAAACTTTGCGGCAGATGGAGTTGCGGTGGGAGTTGAAGTAACTGGCGGGGTTTTGGTTGTCGTCGCACCACAAGCGGTGAGCAAAAAGAGAGCCGCGATCATCAGCGTTAATTTCTTAGCCATTGGTTTCCTCTCCACAGACTGTGATTCTTCCACAATTCTCATCGTAACAGGCGAGGAAATACATTTGATGGCAGATCCTTGGTCAATGATCGAACTTCCAGAAATTACTAGTTCCCAAAAGAGATTGATCTATCTTCTCTTTGGAGTCGCGCTCGCCTTCGGCGCACTCTTCTTCTTGCTGGCTCAAGGCGACGCAACTGCCTCGCCAAAGCCGATGATCTCGTTGCCGCCGATTAGCTCGCCAACGCCTTTGCAATCGATCGTGGTGGATGTAGCAGGCAAGGTTCTACATCCGGGCATTTACACACTTCCTGTGGGATCCCGTGCAAATGACGCTCTTGTCGCTGCTGGAAACGCGCTGAAGGGAGTTTCGCTAACAGATATCAACTTGGCGCATGTTCTGGTTGATGGCGAACAGATCATTGTTGGAGCCCCACCCATTGTGGTCAGCAAGAGTTCCAACTCAGGAAAAGTCACAAAGCTCGGCAAAAGCAGCAAAGTGATCATCAATATCAATCAGGCAAGTGAGCAGGCGCTGCAGCAATTGGCTGGAGTTGGTCCTGTGATGGCAAGCAAGATTGT
>CBFHTP010000045.1:2864-6520 GCA_965658705.1 Candidatus Nanopelagicaceae bacterium | reverse complement strand
TTACATCACGATATTTCGATGGGTCAGCCAATAATTTGTGATGAGCTGAAACGGAAAAATGATTGCATAGCTCGTCCAGAAGACTGCTTTAGTCAGTAGCTGCGTGCGCACAATATAAAGATCAAAGCAGAGCGCAAAGAGCACACTAAAGAGCGCGATATCTGAATAGATCATTCTGGATCGCTCATCTTTTCATCGCCGACCGGCCAATGTGTTTTTACCGCGCGCACACCTTCGATCGTCATGATTGCGGCGAATGGAATGACAAGAAAGAAGAGAAACTCTTCGAGTGGAATCTTAAATGGACCATAAATGCCCAAGATCTGCGTAGTGTCGAAGTACCAGTGGCGCCTGGCAATTGCATAGGCATCCCAGATCAAGAAGAAGAGCGCGACCGGCACAATGCTCAGTAGCGCACGCTTCATGCGGGCAAGGACTCGAACTTTTAAGACGATTTCGAGCCAGAACGAACCACAGACAGTAAAGGCGAGCATCGCCATATAACTCCAGTGCTTCATAGGGCTAATACTCTTACAATTACATTATGAGCGCCACACTCGACGCAGTAAAACCTTTCACTCGGGTGCGCCGTTTCTCTACTGGCGCGGTATTTCTTGCGATTCTCCTCTCACTCATCTTTCGCACTGCTTTTGGTAGCGATTCAATGGGTTGGCAGATCGCACTTGCTCTCATTGCTTTGACGATCGGGATTCCGCATGGAGCAGTTGATCACCTAATCACAATTCCCCGGACATCTCTGGTCAAGTTCTGGCTCTTTATTGTCAGCTATGTGCTTGTTGCGGTCGTGGCAGCTCTAGCTATTTTTCATTGGAACGTCATTGGTTTTCAACTAGTCGCATTGATGAGTGCGCTGCACTTTGGATTTGGCGATGCTTCTTATTTGGCAGAATCAGGTGAGAAGAAAATGGGCAGAATTGCACAAACACTTTATGCACTTGCCGCTGGATCTCTGCCGGTTGTTATTCCACTGGTAAATTCAAAGAGCTCATCGGCTTTACAACGGGTGCATCCCGAACTTGTTGGATGGGCGGGCGGTGCTGCGCGCTCACTTGAAGTCACCGTTTGGATTCTTGCTGGCGCTGCAGTGTTGTACTTGATCGCCACAAAGAGCTACCGATTTGCGAGTGATCTTGTGCTGCTTGCGCTGCTTGCTTTGGTCGCGCCACCACTTGTTGCATTTGCGGTTTATTTTGGTTGCTGGCATGCAACACGACATACAGCTCGGCTCACCCTTTTATTGCCACCCTCGACAACGCCGCTGATGTCAGCATTTAAAGCAGGTGTGCCTGCACTCGTTGGAACCGTGGTGGTTGCATCTGGGATTGTGCTCTTTAAGCACCAAGGATTTGATTCTGCGCTGCTTTGGTCGCTGCTGGTTGTTATCTGGGCGTTAACTGTGCCTCATATGGCCACAACTGCTCGCTTTGATCTACGTTCACTTAAATAAAAGTGAAGTAAGATTCGGCAATGAGTTTTATTAACATCACCTCGGTTCTCAATTCGAACTACGCGCTGATCATCATCTTTAGCATCTTGGCTCTTGAAACTGGGTTGCCGCTGATCATTGGTCTGCCTGGCGACACTTTGCTTATTACCGCTGGTTTATTTGCTGCTGGTATCGGAGTCAAGACTGGTGGGCATCACATCAATATTGTCGTGACCGCGCTTGGGGCTTTCTTGGCCGCAAGCATTGGTTCTCAGTTCGGTCATTGGCTTGGTTGGAACTATGGAATAAAAATATTTAGCCGAGAAGGATCCAAGTTATTTGATCCGGGCAAGATTAAATCCGCCGAAAAATATATGAGTAAGTATGGCGTTGGTAAGGCGATCATCCTTGGGCGATTCATCCCAGTTGTTCGTGGGCTCATCAATCCACTATCTGGCATTGTGCGAGTTCCATTTAAGAAATTTGCCTTCTTCAACGTGCTTGGCGCAGCAATCTGGACCCAATCACTCATCTGGGGCGGCTACCAAGTTGGTCAAACCTTTGCAGATTCAATCTCAAAGTACCTGACCTATATCATCATTGGAATCGCAGGCATTTCTATCGTTCCGTTGCTTATTGAGATTTTCAAAGAGTGGCGTACCCGCAAGCACCTCTCGTAAAACTATAGGCCGAGATCGGCCAATTGATAAGCAGCTAAATATTGAAGGCCGGCTTGCTCAATCAAAGGCGCAGCTCCGCGTTCGACAATAACTGCAACGCCCACAACGATTGCGCCCGCTTCGCGTAGCGCTTCAACCGCAGTCATTACGGAGCCACCTGTAGTAGATGTATCTTCAACGGCTAGGACGCGCTTTCCTGCAACATCAGGGCCTTCAATGCGACGCTGTAAACCATGGGCTTTCTCGGCTTTGCGAACTACAAAAGAATTCAACTGACGTCCAGATTTAGCAGCCACGTGCATCATCGCGGTAGCAACAGGATCGGCGCCAAGAGTAAGTCCGCCTACTGCTTCGAAATCTAAATCCTTCGTCAGATCCAACATCACTTCACCCACAAGCGGGGCCGCTACAGAATCAAGGGTGATCCGGCGAAGATCCACGTAATAATTAGCCTCTTTGCCTGAGGACAAGATGACTTTGCCGTGGACAACAGCTTTTTTAAGGATCTCTTCTCTGAGTGTTTCGCGTGAATTCATACGAGTACCTTATCGAGCACGGGGAGGTGGTTTATTCTATGCAGATGGCAACCGCAACCGACCGACTAGAGATCTCGCGCCTGATCAATCGCTTTGGCTTTGGGCCAAAGCCGGGTGAGTATGCCGCTTTAGTGGCTGGCGGAGTAGCTGCTGCTCGCACCAAGGTGCTTGCTGTTAATCCAGCAGATGCTGGAATTGCAAAAGTTGTTGAACCTCAATTTCCTGACCTAGGTAATTTTCCACCACCTAATACGCCTGAGCGTGTGAAGTTTGAGCAAGATATGCGATCTGCTCGAATTAATCTTGAACTTTGGTGGTTAGACCGAATGGTTTTAGCCGACGTCGCATTACAAGAACGCATGACCTGGTTCTGGCATGGTCACTGGGCAACATCCCTTGGCAAAGTTGAGTACGCGACCCCGATGAAAATCCAAAACGATACGTTGCGCAAATATTCAGTAGGCAACTTTAAAGATATGGCTCGAGTGATGATCGTGGATCCCGCTCTGATGTTTTGGCTTGATAGCAATGGTTCAGTAAAAGGAAATGCAAATGAGAACCTTGGCCGTGAATTTATGGAGCTCTTTACTTTAGGTGTCGGCAACTACACCCAAGATGATGTTGTTGCGATGGCAAAGGCGCTTACTGGCTGGCACGTTGATCGATCGGGTGGTGCTACTCAATTTGTCGCTAACAAGCATGATGCGTCGCCTCTGACGCTACTTGGCACAATCCAAAGTTGGGATGCTACTAGTGCCTCTGATTATTTGGTCAGCAAAGATGCAACTGTAAAATTTATTACCGATCGTTTATGGTTCAGATTCATCGCTACCGAAAAACCAAAACCATCAGAGATTGAAGCATCGTTTAAGGATCGCAACATATTATCTGCGATCACCGCTATCGCCAGCCATTCAGCGATGAAAGATCCAGCGCTTTCACAAGCTAAATCACCTGTTGAATGGTTTGTTGCTACATGCCGGGCACTCAAAT
>CBFHTP010000045.1:0-2765 GCA_965658705.1 Candidatus Nanopelagicaceae bacterium | reverse complement strand
CAGCGATGAAAGATCCAGCGCTTTCACAAGCTAAATCACCTGTTGAATGGTTTGTTGCTACATGCCGGGCACTCAAATTAACACCTTCAACAATGCAGAACCGAGCGCAGATCACTAATTATCTGGATAAATTAGGACAGGTTCCGTTTGTTCCGCCCAATGTTGGCGGCTGGCCATTTGATGGCGCTTGGATTAATCTCTCTACAACCCAATACCGAGTAGGACTTGCTAATTACTTAGTAGAGCAAGGCGACCTCTCCCCAATTGCAGGGCTTAAGGGAGTCGCGCTACAAGATGCGCTTGCCGATTGGCTTGGCATCCCAGAACTTTCACTTCGCACTAAAGCAGTAATTCGCGATCAATCCAATACAACAAAGCAGATCGTCATCTCGGCGCTCTGTTCTCCAGAATATGTGGTGAATGCCTGATGGATACGCTCAGTCGTCGTAGATTCTTACAACTCACCGGAATGGGAGCAGCTGGCGCTGCTGCCACCCAACTTTCACTTGCCGAGATTGTTGCTGCTGCAGCCGCAAAACCAATGCCAACTGGCACACCCATCTTGGTTGTCGTCACCTTGTATGGCGGTAACGACGGACTCAACACAGTGGTCCCTTACAAAGATGCGATTTACAAAGCAGCTCGTCCTGGACTTTCACTTGCTGAAAAAGATGTCATTCCTCTTGGTGAAGATCTTGGACTCAATGGTTCGATGGTTGGCTTTAAGTCCATGTGGGATCGTGGTGATCTAGCGATCGTTCGTGGCGTTGGCTACCCGCAACCCGATCTCTCTCACTTTAGTTCGATGGCTATCTGGCAGACAGGTGTGCCACATTCATCAGTGAATAGCGGCTGGATTGGGCGCTGGCTAGATACTATGCCGCACGATCCGTTCAAAGCGATCGGGCTGGGCTCGGTTCTGCCACCACTGATGGCTGGTGTGAAATCTGCTGGCTCGGTGCTTCCACTCGGTGGCTTAGTGGTTCCTAAAGGACAAGTCGCACTTGATCTCAAGGGCTTAGCGAAGTCAAATATGAGCGATACACCGCTGCACGCACAAGCTGCAGCAAGCCTTGGTGAGCTCTTTGAACTTAACAAACAAGTCACACCAATTCTTTCAAAGCCAGCACCAATTCCGGATGATCTGCCATCTGCAGTGGGCGGCAACTTTGGTTCTGACTCCTCACTCTCACAACAATTAGATATCGTGGCAAAGTTGATTGCAGCTAACGCTCCTACAAAGGTTTGGGGAGTTTCACTCGGAGGGTTCGATACCCACGCTGATGAAGTGAAGGCACAATCACTCTTGCTTGGTACCGTCTCTGCCGCAGTAACAAAATTTGTAGCGCAGATGCGCGCAACCAATCGCGGCAATGACGTGACTGTTCTTGTTTACTCTGAATTTGGGCGCCGGGTTAAAGCAAACGGAACTTTAGGAACAGATCATGGAACAGCAGGTCCAGCTTTTGTTATTGGTAATGGGGTTGATGGTGGCAAGTTCTATGGTGATCAACCAGCACTGTCAAAGCTGACGCCTGACGGAAATCTTTCGGTTACAACCGACTTTAGAGATATTTATGGTTCTCTTCTTGAGGATGTACTTGGCACTCCAGTTGGACAAGTTCTGCCGGGTCGAACTACAAAATTGCCTTTAATGGTGAAGGCTTAATCTTCTTTTTTATAGACAACTACCGTTTGTGGTGGGCGCTTAGCTAACGATTTTGGCGGATTGTCTTTAATCAGTGCATCAACTTCAGTCCGAAGTTTTGCAACCTCGATCGCCATATTTGCTACCGCTGACTCAAGCTCCAAGATCTTTGCAATACCAGCTAAATTAACACCTTCTCCGACCAGACGTTGAATGTTTCGAAGTGAGGCAATGTCGCGCAGTGAATATCTACGCCCACGGCCACTTGAGCGACCTGGTTGAACTAATCCGAGACGATCGTATTGGCGCAGGGTTTGTGGATGCATCCCAGATAATTGCGATGCGATACTGATTACATAGACCGCTTCATCCTCTGAGTGTTCTGGTCCATCTACATTCTCTTGCTTCATGCGTTTGCCTTCTGAGCCAGATCTTTTCGAGGGTCTTCATCTCTGGTGGCTGCGCCAAAATCTTCGATTGCTTTCTTTGCTTTTCCATCTAGCTTCTGTGGCACTTGCACTTCAACGGTGATGAAGAGGTCGCCAACAGTGTGATTGCGCGCGACACCCTTTCCTTTTACTCGAAGTGTTTTACCATTTGGAGTGCCAGCTGCAAGACGAACAGTTACTTCACTGCTATCAAGAGTTGGCACTTTAATGTCAGCGCCAAGAGCTGCCTCGGCAAACGTGACTGGTAGAACCATGAGCAAATTGTCTTCATCGCGAGTGAAGAGCGGGTGCTTAATGACGTGCACAATAATGATCAAATCACCTGGACCAGCTTGGCCTGGTTGGCCGCGTCCTTTTAATTTAATCTTTGTGCCATCTTTTACGCCAGCCGGAATTCTTGTAGTCACCGTGCCTTGCTGCAGGCGAAGATCAATTTCGGTTCCATAAATCGAATCTCTAAATGACAAGGTGGTCTCGGTTTGCAGATCACCGCCGCGACGCGCTTGACGACCGCCCCCAAAGAGAGTGGCGAAAATATCTTGCGGGTCACCGCCACCAAATGGATCGAAGCCGCCGGCAGTTGGTCCAGAGCGCATTCCGCCAGATTTATAGAGGTCGCGCATCTCGTTGTACTCAGCGCGCTTCTTTTCGTCACTGAGTACTTCGTA
>CBFHTP010000044.1:0-7344 GCA_965658705.1 Candidatus Nanopelagicaceae bacterium | reverse complement strand
ATCTATCACGCCGCAACCGTAGACGTCCCGCATTGGAACCCAATGACCGATTCGATTCATCTCCCGCTAGTTGCAGACTTTAAGTCTCCGGAGAAGTATGCGGCTGTGCTTGCTCACGAGATGACTCACTCTACCGGCCACCAATCACGCACCGACCGACTAGCAGGGCAGGAACCCTACTCTTGCGCAGCGGGTCGCGGCATTGAAGAATTGATCGCCGAGATCGGGGCTTGCATGCTAATGGCTCACTATGAGATCGCAGCCGACTATGAGAATTCCGCCTCCTACATCGCGGGCTGGTTGAAAGCTTTAAAGAATGATCCAGCAATGATTGTGAAAGCCTCCGCTAAAGCGCAAAAAGCGGTGGACCACATCACCGGTATCCGTCTCCCGGTGGAAGAGGGGGTCAAGGCGTAAGCCTCCTCTTCAAGCGAGCCCGGTCTCCTCTTCAGGGGCCGGGCTTTCGCCTTGCGCGAAAAAATGTTTGTGTTGGCCCTCCCACCCCGTTCCCTTTCAGGGAGTATTAAAGAGAGTTCACCTACTGTTCATCTGCTGTTCATCTGGAATTGGTTCTCTATTCACTATGGGTGGGTATTGTTCTATCTATCAGGGCAAGGCGTTCTGATAGTTAAGGGGTCAAAATGTTTAGAATCAAGGCGAGAAGGGCTCTAGTAGTAGGCATTCTCTTAGGAGCAGTATCGGCTTTAGGTATTAACTCAGGCGTTTCATTCTTCACGACTCATCATCAAGAGTCTGTAAATTGCAAGCAGACCTCCGACGGGCGTGTCTGTGACTTAAAGTGGGTGAAGAATGCTTGATACTGCGTTTCAGCCACCTATTGTGGGTCGCTACAACTCACACGGCGTAATGATTAGGGAGTGGGCGGTATCTATCAAAGTAACTCACGCACAACCTGGGGATTACACAATACTCACTACTCGTATCTATCACACCAACGACGGGAGCGCCATGCAAGAAGGCGCCAAAGTACTAGCGGAGCGCCTTGCAATGGTAAAAGGCGCTAAGGATTCCCATAAAATCTATGCCAAAGAAGTAAAGGAATGGTGGGAGTAATGTCTAATCAAGGTGAAGTAATGAAACCGATAGTTATAGACGATTTAACTATTATGTCTTATGTTAGATACTACTGGTCACGCTTTCGGTATCGCACCTCTAAGAAGTATCGCATCAAGGAGCAGAAGTTTGAGGCTCTTATGAAAGTCTATTTTGCAAGCGACCTCTACCTAAACAGAAAGGACAACTAATAATGTATAGGGAAGAGTATGTAATGCCTGCAGATGAAATAACTAGAATGCAAGATGTGTATGTGCAACTCAATGAGGCGCTAGATAAGATTGGCGCTATGGATGTGACAGCACCTCTAGTATGGGTTTGGATGTGGAACATAGTCCAAGATCTTTGGGAGGATGACGAGTGGGCTAATGGGTCTGCCACTCTGGAAGATGTATTCGTGGACTTTTGGAGGAGCGCTGGCACGATTGGCCTATCTTTCACTCTCGAATACGGCGTTGATTCCGCCCAAGAAAAAGTGCTTGATTGGATGCAATTAAGAGGATTCCTCTTAACGCCTCAACACACCGAAGAAGCTTAGACCCCTAAGACGACTCAGCCCTCGCCCTCCGTTTCGGGGCGGGGGCTTTGTTGTGCGCGCGGAACGCGAAATGTTTGTGTTGACCCACCCTCCTCTCATCCCTTCGGGATAGGGAGGAGAGATGTTTGCTAAGTATTCATCTGGTGTTCACTTAAAGTTGGCTGGCTATTAACCGGCGGCGCGTATCTTTGTCTTGTAGGTATTCAGACGGATACCACGAAGTGAAAGGTAAGTTATGTCTAAGATAAGTGTAAAGATACCAACAATAAAGGTAATTACTGCGCTTTCAGAATCTCTAACAAAACTGGATCGAGATTACAAATCTCAGACAGTTAATGAAGAAAAGTATCAGAAAGCGCATAAGGCTTGGAACAAGGCTATGCAGGACTTTGCAATCAAGAACATAGCAAAGCGTGTGAACGACAGGATCAGTTATCGTAGTTGGAATAACACTCTCAACTTCGACTTTGACTTAACAGTTGCGGAGTCCGAGTTACCTAAGATGCCAGAGCGCGACTTTGTCGCTCTGCCCCCACACGAATACAACGAGAAAAAGGGCGAAATCGAGAGCGCGCTCCGTATCTTAAAGATGACAGATGAAGAAACTGTAAGCACCAGTACCTATCGTTCAATCGCCCAGTACTTGTAATTGGCTCGCAATGATACCCGAGTAAAAGTGCCGTAGTCGGTACTGCCAATCAGAAAGCCCTCCGGTGACGGGGGGCTTTTTGGCGCGCGCGAAACGCGCGAAATGTTTGTGTTGACCCTCCCACCTCGCACCCTTTCAGGGAGTAAGGGAGAGAGAATTAACCTGCTGTTCACCCGTAGTTCATCCAAGATCGTAGGTGGTGTGTGTAGTGCGCGTTATTATTAACGCGAGCGCAAGCCCGCGCTCACCTAAATTGGGGGTTCTAATGACCTGTGAGGATTTTCCTTGCTGTGGTCACACGGACGGCCTTGGTTGCGATTGGGTTTCGCCATCTGAGGTCGTTCCTTGTGAGATTTGCATCGAAGCTCGTGCTTCGTACCCGTACCATAATGGCTTCACGCCCTGCCCTACCGAGCGCGCCCGCGCTATGGCTGCCGTTCCTGCCAACACTCCTTGCCAGTTCTTTGGTGAGGATAATGATTGCGATGGCGAGCAGGCCAACTTAACTACGGATGAAGGCTATTTCTGCTTCTCCTGCTACCACGAGTTCCAGTCTGCTATGCGCGACCAGCAGGAGCAGTACGACTCTAGTTACTAATCTTGGCGGGGGTGGGAAATACCCACCCCCTATTTTTATGGGGGGTGATTTATGAAAAACGAATGGTTCTGCGAAATGTGCGGTTCTTTGATCGCCAACACTTTGCCAAATGTCCGCTATTCAAATTGCGGCTCAGCGCGTTGTGAATCTCGTTATTACGAGAATTAAGCCGAAAGGCTCACGCCCCCCGAAAGGGGGGCTATTTTTATGCGAGAAAAATGTTTGTGTTGACCCACCCTCCTCATTCCCTTCGGGAATAGTGGAGAGAGATGTTCACCTAAAATTCACCGACACTTCACTTAGTGTTTGCCATCCGTTCATCTTGAGCGCATAGGTTCTGCCTTGTAAGTGAAACGGAAGTAACTTACGGAAAGGACTTAAAATGTCCATAGAAACGCAAACTGTTGAGAGTGTGCAACGCGCGCTCTTAACTCTAGCGGATTCTTGGCTAGATGGAGAAGAGTTGGATTCGGTGATTTCTAATGAAGTTGCCGAAGCATTTTCTAACCCTGAAGCCAAGCACTCGCTATCCCTTCGAGATTGGGCGATGGCGCAACTCATCCTCAAATTCGATAGCCCCTCTCTAGCGGTAGATTTTTATACCGATTTCCTAGAGGTCATTAATTCAGAGTATTCTGCCCCAATACTCACTATCCAAGGTGTTCTTTGGTACTCGCTGAATGAGATGGCTCGCTCAGCGGTCTGCATAGAGAAGGCTTTGGAATCTCGCCCCGATTACGGTCTAGCCGTACTTATTGCAAGGGTTCAGCGCCAGCAGTGGCCATCAGAGAGCATTCAGAAAATGTTCTTCGAACTTCATCCGAAAGTGTGCGCTTCACTTGAGGAAGTCAAAGAAGAATTGGTTATGGGCTAACCAAGGACTCTAGAGAAGCCCCCAGCCGAAAGGTTGGGGGTTTTCTCTTTTCCAGCTGGACCGCGCGCGAGGCGCGCAAAAAATGTTTGTGTTGACCCGCCCTCCTCTTATCCCAAGGGATAGGAGTAGAGAGATGTTTGCCTATTGTTCATCTACTGTTAACCTAAACCTTGCGGTCAAAGCAACGATTCTTACTATTATAGGAAGCAGACGGGACGGACTCGTCAAAGAAAGGTAATCATGCCTAATTGGGTGTTTAACGATTTAACTGTCGAAGGAACGGCAGAATTAGTCGAAAAGCTGAAAGTGCAAGTAAGAAAGCCTTATGTTCTCAATGCAGATGCTTGGGATGAAGTTGCAAAAGCGTGGGGTAAAACTCCCGAAGATGTAGAGACTCCATTTCTATTCTGGAACATAATCTCTCCTGTCGATAGGGAGAGTTATGACAAGCAACCTGAATGGGTCACAAAACTTAGTACTGGTGGTCTTGATTGGTACACATGGAACTGCGATAACTGGGGCGTTAAGTGGGATGCCCGTAACGCGACGATTGAAGAAGAGAGCGCCAAAGATAAAGATGGCAATACTTCTATTCGTTACAAGTTTGATACTGCTTGGGGAGTACCTGAAGCAGCAATACTTAAACTGTCTGAGCAATACCCAACACTCACACTTTTATTGGAGTATGAGGAGGAAACTGGCTGGGGCGGAATGATTCGGTTCGAAAAAGGTAAAGGTGTCGAATTGGAGTCCTATAACTGGAAGTGCGTGGAATGCGACTTTATCGAAGTGGGCGACCCAGGAATTCACTACTGCGACAAGTGTGAGGACCTAGTCTGCCCAGATTGTTCTCGTGGTTCTGCCTCATGGGATAATCCTGATGAAGGTCACATTGACGATTGCAACCATGTCAATAAGTATGAAAAGGAAAACGCCTAGCGCAAAGCGGTCGAGCCCCTCGAAAGGGGGGCTCAGTCCGCGCAACGCGCTCGCAGATTGTTTGTGTTGACCCTCCCACCTCTTATCCCTTCGGGATAGGAGCAAGAGAGAGGTATTAATTGTTCATCTGTTGTTCATCTGACATTCACCTGCAGTTCACCGTCTGTTCACCTTGGCGTGAGAGAGTGCTCTTGTTGGACCGGACGAACGGACGGCCAGCAGAAAGGTAAAGCAAATGTCAGATGAAACTGTAACACTGCAGGATGAAACTATAACCATCCAGTGGTCCCCAGAAATTCTGAAAGCCCGGGCTGCAGAAGCAGCTCATACCGCCGCAGCTAATGCGGCCCTCAATAAGGTCCAAGACCTTAACTCCTTCTTTAAGGACTGGGTGGATAACGACGATTCCGCTCAGACCATTATCGGAGAGTTGATTAATCACTTTGGTCTACAGTCCAGCCGGAGAATCGAATTCAAGGCGACCCTTGAAGTTTACGGATCCATTGAAGTTGAATGGGCCGACGAAGTTGACCTGAATAGAGACGTAGACTTCCAAGTCTCGACCTACGGTTCAGGCGCTATCGATAGCGTGGAAGTAGAGAATATCTACGAAATGTAAGAAGCTGCGGGGGCCTCGGAGAAATCCGGGGCCTTTCGCACGTCCAGACGCAGCTGCAGATTCTGAGAGATTCCTGAGAGCCGTTCAGCTACGGAGGTCTGTCGAATTTCGACGGACCAAAAAGTTTGTGTTGACCCTCCCACCTCTCTTCCCTTCGGGATAGGGGGGGAGAGAATTCACCTATTGTTCACCAATTGTTTACCTTAATTTACCGGTCTCGGTGGTGGTGGCCATTATTGTTGGGGGTGCAGGATGGTCCTGCAAAGAAAGGTAATTATGGGTTATTACGTAACAATGGAAGCCGGGGAGTTCGCTATCCCGGAAACTCCGGAAGTATTGGCCGCTCTTCACGGGATGGATGAGAAACTCCATTCATTCAAGCGCGGCGGTTCTTTTGGTGGAGAGAGAGAGAGTCGTCACTTTAGTTGGATGCCTGAGTCCCTAAAGGGTTTTGATTCTGTATTCGCTCTGTTCTCGGACCTAGGGTTCGAGTGCACTACTGAGGATGGATTCGTCCATCTTAAAGGGTATAACAACAAGACGGGCCAAGAAGAGTTGTTCTTAGCCATAGTCGCGCCATTCGTGGCCGACGGTTCCTTCATCGAGTGGGAAGGAGAAGATAGGGCCTTTTGGAGAAATACCGTGGCCTATGGCAAGTTAATGATGGTTACCGGGGAGAAGATCACCCAATGGGACCACGCTTCGCCGATCACTGTCGGAGCCCATGAGTATGTGGATGAAGAGTTCATTACCTTCACTGCAAATATTTACGATGAAGAAGAAGTTAAAAAGGTCTCTCGGCGTGTCGAAGAGGCCAAAGAGGCTAATCGGTTGGCAAGATTGGCCAAATTCGAGGCTCAGAAGTTGGCCGAAGCAATACTTAAATAGCAGGGGGTGGGTCCCGGATGGTCCGGGGCCCACTATTTAATCGAAAGGTAAACAATGATTAAAGAAGAAGTAGCAATAGAAGTTAGGGTAAGTAATCAATGCAGCTGTGTTTTTTGCCCGGAATGCTCAATGGGGTTCTGTAATACCGACGCGTGTGAAGAATGTGGCGGAGAGGTCCAGTATTTAGAAGATTGCTTCGACTGTCAGCCGGTTGATTATGCCCAAGAGCTCTTTGAGTCCTGGGTTGAGAGGGTTGGGGCCAAGCAGATCAGAATCGATGGCCGCGGTATGGGATGGCAGCGCCGGTCCGGTTACGCCATAGTTGAGGCGAGTTGGGTCAAGTTTCTTGAGTCGATCACCTTCAATGGTGATTGGACGCTCTACTTTACCTTCGATGGAGATAGTTTCACTTTCTCCAGGTCAAGTCACGATGAGTATGGAGCTGCATTCGAAGTTCGCCGCTTGCGGCCGCTAAGAGAGAGTATCGATCTAGATAAGGCCATCGCTACAGGCCTTGTCGATGATTGGGGCTGCCATAAGAGCTGTGGTGTCTATTGGGAAGAAGATACCTGTGAAGGAGAGGAGGATAAGTAATGGAGAAAGAGCTCTGGAGCGCAACGCTCACAAAAGAGATGGTCGCTCACCTAAAGAAGGACGCAAAAAACGACTTAATCGCCGAGCTTGAAGACGCTGTCGCTAACATCTGTCAAGAGTACGGGGTCGAGTAGTCCATAAGCTTGCTATCTTGATCCGTCCAAGGTAGCATCAGCAGCTGGCCGGGGGATTTATTTACCTTTCTCCTCCGGCCAGCCTCACAATTTCAATTTTTGCGGTGCAAAAGTTGAAAATGTTTGTGTTGACCCACCCTCCCCTTATCCCTTCGGGATAGGGTGGAGAGAGAAGTCCGGTTGTCAAGCCGACACGCCGGGAGAGTTGGAGGAATTAGGGAGAGATTTAACTAGCTCTACGAGCTGACCGGTCATTGAAGACTAGCTAACATGAAATGTCGACATACCGACATACCGGTTTAGGCTACTGTCTCACTATGTGGACAGCTCATCGCCGGTGACACCAGGTGAAACGCTGTTCCAGCCAGTTTGGTATCTGATACCTCTTTAGTTTGGTATCTGATACCTCTCATTCCTCTCATTACTCTCGCATTCAA
>CBFHTP010000043.1:7159-7396 GCA_965658705.1 Candidatus Nanopelagicaceae bacterium | reverse complement strand
GAGAGATGGGAAATTAGTCGAGGAAGGCTCTATTTCAAGGTTCACGCCAGAATCGCTCGTTCGTGACATAGTGGGCGGTGCTACTAAAAAATTCCAACTCGATAAAGTACGACGCGGAACCCAAACCCTCAACGTTGCGCAAATCTCTGGCTCAGGTGTCAAGAGCGCCTCCTTTACTCTTCATGAGGGCGACGTCCTCGGACGTATTGGATTAAATGGGGCTGGCCCACGTGAAGT
>CBFHTP010000043.1:0-7149 GCA_965658705.1 Candidatus Nanopelagicaceae bacterium | reverse complement strand
CTATCACCTTGCAAAAACGCGCGCTTACAGGCTCAATTAAAGATTATGTTCGCAATGGAATTTCACTCGTCACAAGTTCACGAGCTGAAGAGGGTCTGGCAATGCAATTGGCTGTGCGTGAAAATATGTTTCCTAACCTCACCGTTCGAGGGGCAAGAAGCCTCTCGCTTCTCAAAAAGAAAACAGAGAGAGCTGAGGCCAGTTCGCTAAACAAAAAATTTAGTATCAAGCCACTCGACTCAGAGCTAACTATTGCCACCCTTTCTGGTGGGAATCAACAGAAAGTTATTCTTAGTCGATGGCTTTCGATCTCTCGAAAAGTGATTGTTCTAGAGGAACCCACCGCCGGAGTAGATGTTGGAGCGAAGGCCGATATTTATAACCTCATTCAACAAGCGACGGCTGAAAAATTAGCAGTCCTTTTAGTCTCTACTGATTTTGAAGAGGTTGCATTGATGGCTCATCGTGCCTTGGTTTTTTCTGATGGTGAGATAGTTGCAGAGCTTGAGCGTTCTCAAATAACAATTGAAAATCTAATTACCTACGCTTCCCAAGCGAATGTGAGTGTGTAACGAATGTCAAGAATCAAGACGACTGTCAGTGCAAAACTCGGTGTCTTTGGTCTACCGGTTCTCACTGTCTTGATTTTTATTCTCTTTTCGGTGCTTCTTCCAGACACATATCCAACCGCTTCTAATTTGCAGGCGATATTGTCTAATCAATCAATCCCAGCACTCTTAGCGCTCGCAGCGATGATCCCCATTGTTACCGCAAAATTTGATCTCTCTATGGGGTACGCCTTGGGTCTTGCGCACGTCATCGTCATGTATCAACTTGCTCATACAAACTTAGCCTGGCCCCTCGTCTGTCTGACTGCAATTTTTGGAACTGCCCTCGTTGGTCTGATCAACGGTCTCCTCGTTGAATTTGCTCAAATTGACTCATTTATCGCCACTCTCGGTACTGGGTCAGTTCTTTATGCAGTGAGTGGGTGGATAACCGGCGGTGGGCGAATCGTGCCACCACCTAAAGGTCTGCCAAAAGGATTCACAAATCTGATGGATAAGCATTTATTAGGTCTGCCTGTGGGAGCTTTTTACGTAATCGCCCTCGTAGCGATTCTCTTTATTGTCCTTGAATATTTACCATCTGGCCGAGGTCTTTATGTCATTGGATCTAATCCCCGAGCTGCTGAACTGATCGGAATTCCCAAACGGCGATATGTCGTACTGGCCTTTGTTGCATCTTCAACAATCACTGGATTTGCTGGCTCTCTTCTTGCGGCGCAGCAGCAAGTTGGAAATCCATCGATCGGCAGTGAGTACCTGCTTCCCGCTTTTGTGGGCGCTCTCCTCGGTTCAACCACCATCCGGATGGGCCGCGCAAATGCGCTCGGCACCCTAGTGTCGGTTGCAATTCTTGCAATCGGCGTCTCTGGAATTCAGCAACTTGGTGCTGACTTCTGGGCCACCCCACTCTTCAACGGCCTAACCCTGTTAGCCGCTGTTGGTCTTGCTGGTTATTCGGCAAGACGTCGCTTGAAATCCGGCGCTGATGCATCCAGAAAGTTAATGATGGATTCATCTAAGACCGAATAACCGCAAAAGAAAACCCCCTAAACCAAATAAGGAAAATCTATAGAAAGAGAAAGGTACTAAATTGATTAAACTCAAGAATCGTTTCGTTGCAATAAGCATAGCTAGCGGATTAGTTGCCTCATCGCTTCTCGTGATGAATGCAGCATCTGCCGCTGACTGTGCCTCACTTGCATCAGCTCAGAGCTCTGTTGCAAAAGCAACTGCAGTGAAGGCTCCATGGGATGGTCCAAAGACCGGTCCAAAAGCGGCAAAAGGCAAGACCATCATCTACGTGGCACAGACCATGCAGAACGGTGGAGTTGCAGGAGCCGCTGCAGGAGTTAAAGCTGCTGCTGCAGCAATTGGTTGGAGTGTTCGCGTAATTGATGGTCAAGGCACTGCCGCGGGAATGGCTTCTGCAACTCAGCAAGCTGTCACACTTAAGGCAAGTGGAATAGTCATCGGTGGATTTGATCCAGCAACAGTAAAGTCTGCGATCGATGCAGCGAAGGCTGCAAAAATTCCAGTCATTGGCTGGCACGCCGCAGCAGTTTCAGGTCCAGCACCTGAACTTGGGCTCTTCTCCAATGTAACAACCAGTCGTCTAGATGTTTCCAACATGTCTGCAAACTGGGTTATCGCTGACTCTAAGGGTTCTGGTGGCGTTGTTGTCTTTACCGATGCATCAATCCCGTTTGCAAAGGGTAAGTCTGATGAGATCGTTGCACAGCTCAAGACATGTGCGTCACTAAATGTTTTGGAAACAGCAAATATTCCAATCGGTGACAGCATCTCAACTCTAGTGGCTGCAAAAACAACAGCCTTAGTTGCTAAATATGGAGATAAGTGGACTCACTCAATCTCAATCAACGGTGGTTTGTACATCACTCCAATGGCAGCAGCACTTCGTGCAGCCGGCAAGAGTGGAACAGGCTTCCCACACAACGTTGGTGCTGGTGATGGATCTGCTGATGAATATCAGCGCATCAACGCTGGTGATTTCCAATCTGTAACTGTGCCAGAACCACTAACAATGCAGGGATGGCAGATCGTTGATGAATTTAACCGTGCCTTTGCTGCTCAAAAGGCATCAGGTTACGTTCCAGTAGTTCACCTTGTAACAAAGGCAAACGCTGGTACATCAACTGTTTATGACCCACAAAATGGTTACGCTGCTGCCTACAAGAAGATCTGGGGCGTTAAGTAGTAATTATTGAAAGCAAGATGGGCTGCGACAATCTACTTGTCGCAGCCCATCTTTTTTGAGAGAGGAAATGAAACTATTGAGATCAAGTGACAAAATAATTCTTTTAGGCGCCATGGGATCCGGTAAGTCCACGATTGGTGCAATTCTGGCAACCAATTTGGTGCGAACTTATATTGATAATGACACCACTCTTGAGGAGATGACAGGGAGGACGCGTGATGAATTAGGCGCTATATCTATCACTGAACTACATAAGATTGAGGATGCCTTCATTGACGAACTTTTGCGAACTGAAGGAGCTTGGATTGCTGGCGCTCCAGGATCGGTAGTTGACAATCCGATAAATCTTGAAAAAATTCAAAAGGTCTTCTGTGTCTACCTCTATCGCCCACTGACAGAATTATTTTTGGGTACCAGAACTTCTGGTGTGGGTAGACAGGGTTTATCTGAAAATAAGGAGCAAGTCATCAGAGAGCGCTTTGAGCTGCGTGACCCTCTTTACCGGGCTTGCGCAGATCTCACTATTACACTGTCGCATTCACCAGAAATAGATGCGCAGAGAATTATTGCTCAACTTTGATCGCTGGTTGATAATCCTGAAGGTAACAGGTCTAGCCTGCGACTTTTTCATCTTTTTTAATCATCAGCACAAGCGCTGATGCCCCGATACAAAGAATCGCTGCGGTATAGAAAGCGGCAGAGTAATTGCCAAACTTCACTCGGAGTACAGCTGCGCCAAAGGCTGCGATGGAGCCGCCAATTTGATGAGCCGCAAAGACCCAGCCATAAACAACTGTGCTGCGTTCGATTCCCAGGACTTTTCGGCAGAGCACAACGGTCGGGGGAACTGTCGCGACCCAATCGAGACCGTAAAAAATAATGAAGACCAAAGTCGATGGATGCATCGAGCGGAAAAGAATGGAAGGGAGCAAGAAGAGTGAGAGGCCGCGCAGAAGATAATAGAAGAAGAGCAATTTGCGTGGATCAATACGATCTGTCAGGTAGCCAGAGAAGACTGTCCCAACGACATCAAAGACGCCAACAAGTGCCATCAGCGAAGCAGCGGTGACCTCTGCCATTCCATGATCCATCGCGGCAGGGATGAAGTGAGTTCCTACTAAGCCGCTCGTTGAAAGACCGCAGACACAGAAAGAAATAACTAAATACCAGAAATCCCGCTTCTTGCTAGCGGCCTTCAAGGTATCAATCGTTTCTCGGAAAGCATTGCGGGTTAACTTTGGTGGCTCTACATAGCTTGCATCAGCGCCGTACGGCAAAAGCCCGATCGCTGACGGGCGCTCTTTAAGAAAGAGATAGATCAGCGGAACAATGGCAAGTGAAGCAATTCCGACCGTTACTGAGACGAGCTTCCAGCCGTGATGCACTGCCAGATAAGAAAGTCCCGGCAGAAAGATCAGTTGACCAGTTGCTGATGCAGCAGTGAGTGCACCAACAACGATGCCTTTGCTCTTGATGAACCAGCGATTGGCAATCGAAGCAGCAAAGACCAAGGCCATCGAGCCGGTACCAACGCCGACGCCAATCCCCCAGAGCAAGACGAGCTGCCAAGGTTTGGTCATAAAGATTGTTAAATAAGCCGAAACGCCAACCAAGGTGAGTGCGAACATTACGACTTTGCGGATGCTAAAACGCTCCATCAGCGCTGCGGCAAAGGGTGCGGTCAATCCGAATAGAAGGACGTTCAAACCAATTGCGAAGGAGATCGTGGATCTAGACCAGCCAAATGCATCTTGCAGCGGCATGATTAAAACCGATGGTGCTGATCGGTATCCAGCCGTGGCCATCAGGGTAAAGAACGTTACCCCGGCGGCAAGCCAAGCTGGATGGATTTTTTTCATTAAAGTTTCAATTTCAATTCTCTAGATATTGCTGCAAATACTCGCGTTCTGAATCAGTAAGGCGGCGAGATTTTTTGGTTGCGACATCGACTGCAACCTGAACCGTCTTCACGCGCGCGTGCAGGCCGGCCTTGCTCTTTAATTCATAACTGACATCAAAGGATGCGCCGCCAATTTTGGTTACCCAGATCTCGACATCGATATCAAAGGCACCTTCATAGATCGGCTGCAAGAAATCAACTTCGGCGCGAGCGACGACCATATCCATCAAGATCGGCTCCAGACCTTGCGCCGATCGTTCGGTCCAGAGCATCTGAACTCTCGCCTCTTGCGCATACGTCAGATACTTTGCATTGTTCACATGACCAAAGGCATCGATGTCATCCCAGCGCACGTGCGCTGTTGCCCTGTGGCGCATTATCGGGTGAGCTTTCGATAAGTCACGCGATGTGGGCGCGCTGCTTCTGCGCCGAGTCGAATCAACTTGTTCTCTTCATAGGATTCGAAGTTGCCTTCAAACCAGAACCATTGTGAATCACCTTCATAGGCCAAAATGTGGGTTGCGATGCGATCCAAGAACCAGCGATCGTGAGAGATCACTACGGCGCAGCCCGGGAATTCTAGAAGCGCATTTTCGAGTGAACCAAGGGTTTCAACATCTAGATCATTCGTTGGTTCATCGAGAAGCAGGACGTTGCCACCTTGCTTCAAAGTAAGAGCAAGGTTTAAGCGATTTCGTTCACCGCCAGAAAGTACGCCGGCCGGCTTCTGTTGATCTCCGCCTTTAAATCCAAAGGCAGCCACATAGGCACGAGATGGCATCTCAACGTTTCCGACCTTCATGAAATCAAGGCCATCAGAGACGACTTCCCACAACGACTTTTTAGGATCGATGCCGCCACGAGACTGATCTACATAAGCAATCTTCACCGTCTCGCCAATTTTTACAGTTCCAGAATCTGGTTCTTCAAGACCCAAGATAGTTTTGAAGAGCGTGGTTTTTCCGGCGCCATTTGGCCCGATCACGCCAACGATGCCATTTCGTGGCAAGGTAAATGAAAGTCCATCAATCAAGAGGCGATCGCCGAAGCCCTTCTTGAGGTTCTCTACTTCAACGACAACTCCGCCGAGACGAGGCCCTGGTGGAATCTGGATCTCTTCGAAATCTAATTTACGAGTCTTCTCGGCTTCGGCTGCCATCTCTTCATAGCGCGCAAGGCGCGCCTTAGATTTAACTTGGCGACCCTTGGCATTCATTCGAACCCATTCGAGTTCTTCGCTTAACCGCTTGGCGCGCTTGGCATCCTTTTGACCCTCAATTTTTAGACGAGCTGACTTTGTTTCAAGGTATGTGGAGTAGTTGCCTTCATATGGATAGGCGCGACCACGATCAAGTTCGAGAATCCATTCAGCGACATTGTCTAAGAAGTAACGATCGTGCGTGATCGCAACAACAGTGCCCGGATATTTAGAGAGGTGTTGTTCGAGCCACAAGACAGATTCGGCATCAAGATGGTTCGTTGGCTCATCAAGCAGCAAGAGATCTGGCGCTTCAAGCAGAAGCTTGCAGAGCGCTACGCGACGTTTTTCACCGCCCGAGAGAACAGAGACATCAGCATCACTGGGTGGGCATCGAAGCGCATCCATTGCCTGCTCAAGTTGTGAATCCAAATCCCATGCATTGCGATGATCGAGTTGTTCTTGCAAAGTACCCATCTCGGCCAATAACGAGTCGTAATCTGCATCTGGGCTGGACATCTCTTCTGAGATCGCATTAAAGCGATTCATCAGATCCATCGTCTCTTTCACGCCGAGCTGAACGTTCTCTAAAACACTCTTCGTCTCATCAAGGGCAGGCTCTTGTAAGAGGATACCGACGGTGTAGCCGGGTGTCAGGAAGGCTTCACCATTTGAGGCGGTTTGAAGGCCAGCCATGATCTGTAAGACGGTCGATTTACCAGCGCCATTGGGGCCAACAACACCAATCTTGGCGCCAGGGTAAAAGGCGAGAGTTACATCATCAAGAATTACTTTTTCGCCATGCGCTTTACGCGCCTTCTTCATCGTGTAAATAAACTCAGCCATAGGACGGAACTCTATCGTTTCAGGGGCAGGTAGAATTGCCTCGGTACAGTCTCAACCTGCAATGTGCCCGTAGCTCAGTCGGATAGAGCAACCGCCTTCTAAGCGGTAGGTCGCTGGTTCGATTCCAGCCGGGCGCACTCAATTTATTTTACCTCTCCCCTGGTTTCAGCAGAAAAGATTGCAGCAAGCAAAAACCCGGCCACTCCCTCAAGTGGCCGGGTTGTATTTTGCTAGTAGCTAGAAACTAATAGGAACTATTAGAGAATCAGGCCCCGATTTTTGCAATTAAGGTTTTAACAGATCCGAGGAATGATCCTTGGAGTGTTGTGTAATTGAGAGCAGAATTTGTTGATGGACATGCAGGGGAAAGGATGTAGTTAAAGAAAGATTTAACAGCATCTGCTGAAGCTCCCTTGATAGC
>CBFHTP010000042.1:5462-7642 GCA_965658705.1 Candidatus Nanopelagicaceae bacterium | reverse complement strand
TGAAGAATTTACATCTGATTCGGCCGCTGCTGCATTCGCTGCATACAGTGCCGCGCCAAGTTGCTGCGAGATCTCTGAAACTTTCTCTGTTGCACTCTTGATTGCGGCGTTATCGGTACCTGCGAGCGCAGTTTTTAGTTCTGCGATTGCAGCTTCGACTTCTACCCGCTTATCAGCGTTCTCACCCTCGGTGAACTTATCTTCGTTCTCCTTGAGGAATTTCTCGGTGGAGTAGACAAGTGAGTCAGCTTGGTTTCGAACTTCGACTTCTTCGCGGCGCGCTTTATCTTCATCTGCGTGCGCTTCGGCATCCTTCATCATGCGATCAATCTCTTCCTTCGAGAGTGCTGATCCGCCGGTGATAGTCATGCGCTGCTCTTTGCCGGTACCAAGATCCTTAGCAGAGACGTGAACAATTCCGTTTGCATCAATATCGAAGGTGACTTCGATCTGTGGAACTCCGCGTGGGGCAGGTGCGATTCCAGTAAGCTCAAACATGCCTAGCCGCTTGTTATAGGTAGCCATTTCACGCTCACCTTGGAAGGCAACGATCTGCACTGCTGGCTGATTGTCATCGGCAGTTGTGAAGACTTCAGAGCGCTTAGTTGGGATAGTTGTGTTGCGCTCGATCAACTTTGTCATTACGCCACCCTTGGTTTCGATACCAAGTGAGAGTGGGGTGACATCGAGAAGGAGAACATCTTTCACTTCACCTTTGAGCACACCTGCTTGAAGCGCTGCACCATCGGCCACAACTTCATCTGGGTTAACGCTCTTGTTTGGCTCTTTGCCTCCAGTAAGTTCTTTTACAAGATCTACAACTGCCGGCATACGAGTTGATCCACCAACGAGTACGACGTGGTTGATCTGCGAAATGGCGATTCCGGCATCTTTGAGAACAGCCTGGAATGGCTTCTTTGTGCGCTCTAGTAAGTCAGCAGTGAGTGATTGGAACTGTGCGCGAGTGATTGTCTCGTCCAAGAACAATGGGTTCTTATCTGAATCAACGGTGATGTATGGAAGGTTTACTGAAGTAGATTGGCTAGCAGAGAGTTCAATCTTTGCTTTTTCAGCAGCTTCGCGAACGCGCTGCATCGCCATCTTGTCTTTTGTCAGATCCATTCCCGTATTTGTTTGGAATGTCTTTACGAGGTAATCCACAACTGCTTGATCCCAGTCATCGCCACCAAGATGGTTATCGCCATTGGTTGCTTTAACTTCAACAACGCCATCTCCGATTTCAAGAAGTGAAACGTCGAAAGTTCCGCCGCCAAGGTCGAAGACTAAAATTGTCTGTTCTTTCTCGCCCTTATCTAAACCGTAAGCGAGCGCAGCAGCGGTTGGTTCGTTAACAATACGAAGCACTTTAAGACCAGCGATTTCGCCAGCTTCTTTTGTTGCTTGGCGCTGTGCATCGTTGAAGTAAGCCGGAACTGTGATGACCGCTTCGGTGACAGTGTCGCCCAGGTAGGCCTCGGCATCGCGCTTCAGCTTCATCAAAATACGTGCTGAAATTTCTTGTGGGGTGTACTTCTTATCGTCGACATCGACGGTCCAATTGGTGCCGATGTGGCGCTTGACCGAACGGATCGTGCGGTCGACGTTGGTGACGGATTGGCGCTTAGCGACCTCTCCGACCAGGACCTCGCCATTCTTGGCGAATGCGACGATTGATGGGGTGGTGCGGGCGCCTTCGGCGTTCGGGATAACTGTTGCTTCCCCGCCCTCGAGCACGCTCACGCAGCTATTGGTGGTTCCTAGATCGATTCCTACGGCCTTGGCCATATTCCCTGCTCCTTTTTCTCTCTCTTGACCCATGTCCTGCTATTTCCATATTCTCGCTCTTGAGTCGCCGCTTGTCAAAAGATTGAGTCGAAGCGGCTCAAGTACGAGGTATCCATGTAACCCTCGCTCTCGGCGCTTTATTCCCGCCCCGTTTAGGCTCTGCCTGTGACCCTCGCTCTCGTGCTGATCGCCTATTCATTCTCGCTGCTCGCGGTCGCCCTCCTTGCGATCAAGGGGCGAGAGATTTATGGCATCTTCAAGGCTGGTCAGCCCGATCCCACAAGAGGTGGGCAACGCGGTCTGCGTCTTCGCACACTGACCACTCAAGTTTTGCTCCATACAAAGATGAATCGGTTCTCGCCATCAGGTGTGGCGCATTGGTTTGTGATGATCGG
>CBFHTP010000042.1:0-5362 GCA_965658705.1 Candidatus Nanopelagicaceae bacterium | reverse complement strand
CTTGGACCAATTCCAGAGATGCTCTCACATGGCAAACCAATTAATTTTGAAGATCCACAAGAAGATGATGTCTTTGGAATCGGCACGGCCGCCGACATCTCTTGGAAGGGTCTACTTGATATGTCGAGTTGTACCGAGTGTGGGCGCTGCCAGTCACAGTGTCCTGCCTGGCATACAGATAAGCCGCTCTCACCAAAGATGTTGATCATGGCGATGCGAGATCATGCGCTCTCAAAGGTTCCATCTACTGCCCCACTTGTTGGGAACGCTCACGAGAATGCGATTAACCCAGATGTGCTCTGGTCCTGTACCTCATGCGGGGCTTGCGTTGAGGAGTGCCCAGTAGATATCGAGCACGTGGATCACATTATGAATATGCGCCGCTATCAAGTGTTGGTTGAATCAGAATTTCCTTCCGAGCTTGGTGGCACATTTAGAAACCTTGAAAAAGCTGGAAATCCGTGGGGTGCAAACCGTGCTGATCGTGATGGTTGGATCACTGAGATGGACTTTCCAATCACTGTCATTGAGGGGCAGATCCCAGATGAAATTGAATATTTGTTCTGGGTTGGCTGCGCCGGTGCTTATGAAGAGAGAGCAAAGAAAACGACAAAAGCAGTTGCAGAGCTCTTACATATGGCCGGTGTGACATTTGCTGTTCTGGGCAAAAAGGAGACTTGTACTGGAGATCCCGCCCGTCGCGCCGGTAATGAATTCTTGTATCAAATTCTTGCCCGTGAAAATATCGAAACACTCACTGAAACTTTTGGTACCCGCGGTGTAAAAAAAGTTGTTGTGACTTGCCCACATTGCTTCACAACGATTGGTCGAGATTACAAGCAACAAGGTTTTGAACTAGAGATGGTTCATCACACCCAGCTACTTAATACTTTAGTCAAAGAGAAGCGATTGGTGCCAACGATCCCAGCAAAGACAAAGTCGTTGACCTATCATGATCCTTGCTACTTAGGCCGTCACAATCAGATTTATTCGCCACCACGCGAACTTTTGGAATCGACTGGCATCAAGGTAACCGAGATGCCTCGAAACCAAGATCGTTCATTCTGTTGCGGAGCTGGTGGTGGCCGGATGTGGATGGAAGAGAAACTGGGTTCGAGAATTAATTTGAACCGGGTTGATGAGGCGATTGCAACTGGTGTCGAAGAAGTTGCTGTTGGTTGTCCGTTCTGCAGAGTGATGGTCTCTGATGGAATGACTGCGCGGGAATCCTCGGTTGAAGTATTAGATGTTGCGCAGGCGCTTTTGAGAACTGTTAAAACCGCGAACAGCTAAGGTCGCAAGAACCCCGCCGAGAAGGCCGCCGACATGGGCGTGCCAATCGATGTTGCTGCCTGGGAAGAATGTAAATAACAGGTTGACGATCACAAGTGAGAGCACTTGTTTTGGATCTGCGCCGGCTCGCTTGCCGAGCACCAAGAGTGAGCCAAAGAGGCCAAAGATCATGCCGGAGGCGCCTACCGAACTGCCTTGAGGTGACATGAAATGCCACGACGTGAAAGAACCAGCTAACAAAGAAGCTAGCAAGACGATTATGTAGCGGAGTTCGCCAAGAAAATTTTCAACGATGGTGCCGAGTTGAAGGAGCGCCAACATATTGAATAGCAGGTGCATCCAGCCAGCGTGCAGTAAAGCGACGGTGAGAAAACGGTAATACTGGCTGTGTTCGGTTGTGTAACTAGAACCAGCGAGCGCAAATTTGCCAAAGAGATCAGGGTAGAGAAACTTCTCAATGAGAAACGAACCAGTGATGACAACGATTAACAGCGTTGTTAGAGAGTTCTGCCGCTTCATTAATGAGTACTACTCAGTGATAGTGACTGACTCGATGATCACAGCTTGAACTGGACGATCTCCGCCGCCAGTCTTTGTGCCACCGATCTTGTCAACGACTTGTTGTGATGTGGCATCTGTCACTTCCCCAAAAATTGAGTGTTTGCGGTTTAACCATGTCGTGGGCGCAACAGTGATAAAGAACTGTGAACCATTGGTTCCTGGGCCAGAGTTAGCCATCGCAAGGAGGTATGGGCGATCAAAGTTCAACTCCGGATGGAACTCATCGGCAAATTTATAACCTGGGCCGCCAGTTCCAGTCCCAAGTGGATCTCCGCCTTGAATCATGAAGCCAGCAATGACTCGGTGGAACACTGTTCCGTCATAAAGGTTTGCAGAACTTTTGGTACCGGTACGTGGATCGACCCATTCGCGTGCGCCAGTTGCTAGCTCGACAAAGTTAGCGACTGTTTTAGGTGCGTGGTTAGGAAAGAGATCAATTTTGATATCACCCATATTTGTGTGAAGAGTTGCGGTTGACATGATGAGTGGTTTCCTTACTTTTGGTTGGCAAGTGGGACACGAGATGTAAATGAATAATGAGTGGAGACCAGGGGAATCGAACCCCTAACCCCCGCCTTGCAAAGGCGGTGCTCTACCAATTGAGCTAGGTCCCCGTTGTTAAGCGGGTCGTACTTGTTTCAGACGGTTAGCCCGTTTGAACCGGGTGGAATCCTACTAGTGGGCCTAGGTGGACTCGAACCACCGACCTCTTCCTTATCAGGGAAGCGCTCTAACCAGGCTGAGCTATAGGCCCGCGGGTTTAGCGCGGAAGGTGAAGGTTACCTGACTATCGGTAACCCCCAAAATCCCACTTATTTAACTTATTTAACCAGTTCTCGCTCTTCTGGAGCAATGAGCTCCTTCACTTGGGTGATTGAAACAACCGAGGTGCCTTCATCAAGATTAACCAGGCGAACCCCCAAGGTATCTCGTGAGGTTTCGCGGATCTCTTCGACTGGTGTTCGCATGACAACACCACCAGATGTAATTGCAAGAATCTCATCGCCAGCAGTCACAATCATGGCGCCTACAAGGGAGCCACGTGAATCTTCATCGATCTTTGCTGCTTTAACACCAATGCCGCCGCGGCCCTGTTGGCGATACTCAACTAGTTGGGTGCGTTTTGCATAGCCACCATCGGTAGCAGTAAAGACAAATTGATCTGGTGAGTCGCCACTGATTGCCGCCATCGTCAAGAGTTCGTCATCTGCACGGAACTTCATTCCGATCACGCCAGCTGTCGATCGACCCATTGCGCGTAAGGATTCATCACTTGCGCTAAAGCGAAGTGACATTCCTTTTCTAGAAACCAGGAGCAACTCATCTTGGTTATTTACCAACGAAGCTGAGACAACCTCATCGCCATCTTTCAGATTGATTGCGATTAATCCACCTGTGCGAGGTGAGTCATATTCGACGAGTGGTGATTTCTTCACCATTCCTGACCTTGTTGCAATAACAAGGTTTGGGAACGATGTGTAATTATCAATATTTATTACTTGAGCAATTGTTTCATCAGGTTTGAAGGCCAACAAGTTTGCCACATGTTGACCGCGTGCATCGCGGCCAGCATCAGGCAATTCGTGCACCTTTGCACGATAGACCCGACCTTTATTTGTAAAGAAGAGAAGCCAGTCATGTGTGGATGCGGCAAAGAAGTGATCAACAATGTCATCTTGTTTTAATTGAGCACCCTTTACGCCTTTACCGCCACGACGTTGGGCTCGGTAGAGATCAGCTTTAGTTCGTTTTGAATAACCGCTGCGGGTAATAGTCACCACAACATCTTGATCTGGAATGAGATCTTCAACTGAGAAATCCCCATCCGCAGCGATGAATTGAGTGCGGCGTGGATTGTCATGCTTTGCGCCGAGCTCTTGAAGCTCAGTTTTGATTATTTCACGCTGCTTTGCAGGGTTTGCGAGGATCTCGTTGAGGAGAACGATGTCAGCCATTAGACCTTCGTACTCGTCATTAATTTTTTGACGTTCAAGTGCGGCGATTCGACGCAGTTGCATATCTAAAATTGCATTTGCTTGAATCTCATCTACTTCAAGTAACTTCATCAAACCTGTTCGAGCTTCTTCAGGAGTTGTTGATGCTCTGATAAGCGCGATGACCGCATCGAGTGCGTCCAAAGCCTTGAGATAGCCTTTAAGAATATGGGCACGTTTTTCACGCTCTGCTAAGCGATACTTCGTGCGCCGAACAATAACTTCAACTTGGTGGGTGATGTAGTAACGAATGAACTCATCAAGTCGTAGTGTGCGAGGAACGCCATCGACAAGTGCCAGCATGTTGGCACCGAAAGAATCTTGCAGCTGGGTTTGTTTATAAAGATTATTAATTACAACCTTTGGAGTTGCATCGTTTCGCAGAACAATGACTAAACGTTGACCCAGACGCTCATTTCCTTCATCGCGAACATCGGCAATTCCTTTGATTTTTCCATCTTTGACTAGCTCTGCAATTTTAAGAGCTAAATTATCTGGGTTAACTTGATATGGAAGTTCTGTAACAACCAAGCAAGTGCGCTTGTTGATCTCTTCCACTTCAATAACCGCGCGCATAATGACCGACCCGCGACCAGTTCGATAAGCGCTCTCGATTCCTTCGCGTCCAACAATCAACGCTTTCGTTGGAAAATCAGGGCCTTTCACACAACTCATTGCTTGTTTTAAAGTATCTTCAGCGGAAGCATCTGGATTTTCAAGTGCCCAGACAACAGCCTGGATTACTTCACCAAGATTGTGCGGTGGAATATTTGTTGCCATACCCACTGCAATACCGGCAGAGCCATTCACTAGCAGATTTGGGAAACGACTCGGTAAGACGGTTGGCTCTTGTGAGCGGCCGTCATAGTTTGGTACGAAGTCGACAGTGTCTTCATCGATGTCCCGCAATAGCTCCATAGAAAGTGGAGCTAACTTGGCTTCGGTATAACGCATTGCGGCCGCTGGATCATTGCCAGGGCTACCAAAATTGCCATTGCCATCGATCAGTGGATAACGAAGGGACCAGAACTGAGCTAATCGAACTACGGTGTCATAAATAGCGCCATCGCCATGAGGGTGGTAATTACCCATCACGTCGCCGACGATACGTGAGGATTTGTAATAGCCCTTATCAGGACGATAGCCCGCGTCATACATTGCATAGAGAACGCGGCGATGAACTGGTTTTAGACCATCTCTAATATCAGGAAGCGCTCGACCAACAATGACTGACATTGCATAATCAAGATAACTGCGCGCCATTTCAACCTGTAGATCAATTGTCTCTTGACGATCGAGTTGACCGTGGCCTGTGGATTCATTAGATAGATCAGCCATTAGATATCTAAGAACCTCACATCTTTGGCGTTGCGTTGAATAAATGCTCGGCGCTGCTCAACATCTTCACCCATCAAGACCGAGAAGAGATCGTCAGCTGCTGCCGCATCATCGAGGGTTACTCGAATAAGAACTCGATTTGCTGGATCCATGGTGGTATCCCATAACTCTTTAGC
>CBFHTP010000041.1:859-8108 GCA_965658705.1 Candidatus Nanopelagicaceae bacterium | reverse complement strand
AACGTTCGCTGGGGTGGTGCCAAGCTCGGCTGCGATCTCTTCGGTTGAGCGGCCTTCCATCTCCCACATGACGAGTGCGGTGCGCTGATCTGCAGTGAGACGGGCTAAAGCTTCGCGAATAATTGAGGCATCCTCTGCAGCGGCCAGGGAATCATCGATCGAGACGTGATTTGCTGCGGCGATCTCGGCGATACGCTCTTGGCTGGTCTCGGAATCGATCGCGACCACGTTGGGGCGTGAGCCGGTGGCGCGGATCTGGTTGAGGCAGAGGTTGTTGACGGTGGTGCGCAGGTAAGCGAGCGCACGATCGCGGGTATCTAGCTCTGGGGCGGCCAAAATGAACTTCAGGAAGGATTCCTGGACGATTTCGGCGGCATCAGCATCGGAACGCAAGATTCTGCGAGCCTGAGATGTGAGGGATGAGCGTTGTTCTGCGTACAAAGCGGACAAATCGGCAATAGTCCAGTCGGAGACGGTCTGCGCAGTATTGAGCGCTTCCGTTCCTTTTGAGGACTTCTTGAATGCCATTAAATATGCCGCCTAAATCACTCGAGTTACTGCGTAAGAATACGTCTATCCTTACATATGTATAGACACGGATTGGGGCCAGATGTTGTGCTCTGTTGCCCTAGTTTTTGGGTTTTTTTAAAAGATTTTTTGTGGGGGCCAGCACAAAATGTCCGATTTGTATCGTTATCAGACCGTTATCAAAAAGACCTATTTATTGGGCACCCGCAGGCATAAGTTTGCCTTGTTCTCCTCGCGCTCCCCCTCAGGGGCGTGAGGGGGAATATCTATCAATTCAGCTGAAGTGATAACTCGATAGACAACTAGATATACCTAATAGATAAGAATGGACAAAAATGTCAGAAATCATGAATGAGGGCGTATCCCGCCGTTCAGTGATCAAGGGCTCACTCGCCGGAGCTGGTGCAGTTGCAACAGCCGGTGTCTTGGGTGCTACTGAAGCGGATGCAGCTACTCGCGCAATGACAGTATCTGTTGGAACAAACCAATCAGATCCTGCAGCTCGTATTAACGATAAGGCTTGGGTTGCTGCAGCGACTAAGGCTGGCTTCAACATCAAGTTGAACACCGTTGATCACAACACATTCCAGAACCAAATCTCTTCATACTTGCAAGGAACTCCAGATAACGTCTTCACTTGGTTCGCTGGTTACCGTATGCAGTTCTTCGCAAAGAAGGGCCTTGCAACATCGATCAATGATGTGTGGGCAAAGATCGGTTCACAGTTCACCGCTGGTTACAAGAATGCATCAAAGGGTCTTGATGGTAAGTACTACTTCATCCCAACTTCTTGGTACCCATGGGCTGTTATGTACCGTAAGTCAGTCTTCGCTGCTGCTGGCGTAGATGCATCAAAGATCATCACTTGGGATGACTTCCTTGCTGCATGTAAGAAGCTGCAAACTGCAGGACTTACACCTATCGCACTTGGTGACAAGGGTGGTTGGGAAGCAATGGGAACATTCGACTTCATCAACTTCCGCACCAACGGATTCCAGTTCCACATGGACCTTACAGCTGGCCGCGCTAAGTGGACAGATGCACGCGTTCAGAAGACATTTGCAAACTGGAAGACAATGTTCCCTTACCAGAACAAGGATGTACTTGACCTTGACTGGAACGCAGCTGCAACACTTGTTCTTCAGAAGAAGGCAGGCATGCAGGTTATGGGTGCATTCCACGCTTCGATCTACACAGATCCAAAGGATCTTGCAGATCTAGCCTTGTTCCCATTCCCACAGATCGATGCAAAGTACGGCCGCGAAGCTGTAGAAGCACCTATCGATGGTTACATGCTCTCAACTTCAGCAACTAAGAATGCATCAGCCGCTAAGGCACTCGCTGCATTCATCGGTTCAACTGATTGGGCATCTGCAGTGCTGAAGGTTTCGCCTACATCACTCTTCGCTAACAGCAACATGCCAAAGCCAACTGATCCATTCGCAAAGTCACAGGTAGAACTCGTTCAGAGCTGTAAGTACATTGCACAGTTCTTCGATCGTGATTCACGTCCTGACTTCGCTTCACCGATCTTCGCAAATGCACTCCAGAAGTTCTTGGGTGGCGGAGATTCAGTAGCGATTGCTAAGGATCTACAAGCTCAATGGGATGCGCTACCACCAGCCTAATGAGTCAGACAATTAATACCGCAGCGGCGGCGCCCACAAAGCGCCGCCGTTCGCGCGGTAATAACTTCACCGCAAAGGACCGCCTGGTTATTGGCGGACTTGTTGGCGGACCAACAATTCTTCACATCGTCTTCGTCTGGCTTCCTGCGATCGCAACCATCATTTTGGGATTTTGCCAATGGGATGGCATCGGCGGGATCGAAAATATTCATTGGGTTGGTTTTAAAAATTACACCCAGATCTTTACTCTCTACGCGGACTTCAAAGTTGCACTTCGCAACAACACTTTGTGGCTCTTATGGTTTGGCGTAATCGCCACCCCACTCGGTGTCATCCTCGCGTATTACATTGATAAGAATTTAAAGGGCACCAATTTTTACCAGACCGCTTTCTATATGCCGATCGTTCTTTCGCTCGCAGTTACTGGAATCGTCTGGGATTACATCTTTAGAATCAATGGTTTGGTTAACTCTTTACTTGGCCACACTGATAGCAATACCGCAATCCAATTCTTTGGTGACCCGCATAAAAATATCTGGGTCGTCCTAGGCATCGCATCCTGGCGACATATTGGTTACATGATGCTGCTCTACTTAGCTGGCATGAAATCAGTTGATCCGTCACTTCGTGAGGCATCAGCGATCGATGGCGCCGGTGAGTGGTACACCTTCCGCAAAGTTATTTTCCCGTCACTTCGCCCGGTCAATATCATCGTTGTTGTTGTGACTGTGATCGAAGCGCTTCGCGCCTTTGACTTGGTCTACATCATCAACCGCGGTAAGAACGGCCTGCAGGTTTTGGCGGTTGCGGTCTATGAGAACATTTTGGGTGAATCAGCACGTATCGGTTGGGGCGCAGCGCTTGCATCGATCTTGTTCTGCCTATGTCTTGGACCGATCATGGTCTACCTCTACCAAAACTTTAAGAAGATTGATTAGGGTCGGCAGGTATGGTTACTGGTAAAGAGACAAAGGTTGGTCAACGGATCGCGATTGCGATCTTGGCCTTCTTCTCATTTGCTTGGATCTTTCCGATCCTCTGGACGGTCTATCAATCATTTAGACCCTATGGTGAAGTTCTTAGATTTGGTTATGTCTCATGGCCTAAAAAGCTAAACCTTCACAACTATTGGGCAGCGCTCGTTCAATCCGAGATGTGGAAATACTTCATCAACTCGGTTGAGGTCGCGGTCCCAGCAGTATTGATCACGCTCTTCTTGGCCTCGATGGTCGCATTTGTCGTCAGTCGCTATAGCTTCCGATTCAATATTGCGCTCTTGATGGTCTTTACCGCTGGCAATCTGCTGCCACCGCAGTTGATCTTTATCCCGATCTTTAGACTCTATCTACATATCTGGGTGCCAACGATTATCAATGAGAACAACGTTCTCTATGACACGCAGTTGGGGTTGATCTTGATCCACGTTGCGATTCAAGTTGGCTTTGCAACCTTTGTGCTCTCAAACTATCTACGCACTGTGCCAAAAGAGATTTCCGAATCTGCTCTGGTCGATGGCGCGTCGGTATGGCAGCACTACTTCAAGGTGATGCTGCCGCTGCTTCGGCCAGCACTTGCTTCATTAGGTGTTTTGATGACGACCTGGATCTATAACGACTTTTTCTGGGCCGTTGTTCTGCTCAAGTCGGGTGCAAAGCGGCCAATCACCGCAGCGCTCTCCAACTTGCAGGGCGAATTCTTCACTGATAACAACTTGCTGGCAGCAGGTGCATGTATTGCGCTCTTGCCTACCTTGTTTGTCTTCTTCGCGCTGCGGAAGCACTTTGTTGCTGGTCTAACGCTTGGTTCAACGAAGGGTTAAACGGGTTAAACGGGTTAGAGCAGGTGGGCGCCCTGGGATGGCAGGGATGTAAAGAAGCGAGGCTCTTTGAAGCCGCGGGCAGCGAAGGATTGCATCACGCCAGATTTAATTGATGGAATCAGTTGAGTCTTTGCCAGCGCAATCGCGCTGCCACCGAAGCCCCCGCCAACCATGCGAGCACCGAGTGCGCCCATTGCTCGCGCGCTGTCGACAGCTTCATCAAGTTCTGGGCAACTTACGGTGTAATCATCTCGAAGTGAGCGATGAGATTCGTTAAGTAATTCACCCACTCTTTCAAAGCCTGCGACTTCAAGTGCGGTGACGGTATCTAGAACGCGTTGCATTTCGGTGACTGCATGGAAACCGCGAATAAAAGTAGTTGGATCAAGCTCTGATTTGCGAGCAACATAATCTGCAACCGAAATATCCCGAAGACTTGTAATACCCAAAGTTTTAACCGCTAACTCACACGATGCTCGGCGCTCGGCATAGCCACCATCAACCAATGCGTGATGCGCACGAGTGTCGATGATCAAGAGCTCGAGTCCGTGCGCCGCCACATCGAACGGAATATTTTTCGTTGAAAGATCGCGACAATCGAGTAACAAAGCCGAACCCTCTTGGCCCATCAACGAAATTGATTGATCCATGATCCCGCAAGGCATCCCGACATAATCATTCTCGGCCTTCTGAGTCGCGCGGGCTAAATCTTCAAGAGATTTGCCAAGGTTAAAAAGGTGATTGAGCGCTACTGCGGTAGAACACTCGAGCGCTGCCGAAGAAGATAAACCGGCACCAACCGGAACCTTGCCATCGACAAAAATATTGAGTCCATGACCTTCAAGACCATCTAATCCAAGAGCCCAGATGACGCCAAGGACATATTTGTTCCAATCCCCGCCCTCTTCTTTGCGCTGGGCGCTGACAACTCGGACTACATCGTCGCTGCGTTTGCCGATCGAAACAGTGGTGCGGGCTGCGATCGCAAAGGGGAGCACAAAACCATCGGAGTAATCGATATGTTCACCGATCAAATTAACTCGGCCCGGTGCTTGGGCTATGACGTCAGGATCCGTGCCGAAAGTACTTTTAAAGTCGGACATCACGCAATTGCTGGGCAGATTGTTCGGGTTTGAGATCCATGATGAAAGCACCAGCTGCTGATTCGGAGCCAGCTAAGTACTTTAATTTTCCTGGCGCCCGGCGAACACTGGTGATCTGCCAATGCAGGCGCATGACATCTCGCGCTTTTCGAACTGGAGCTTGGTGCCAAGCGGCGATGTAAGCCATCGGGATTCCAAAGACACCATCAAGACGGGCAAGAACTTCTTTTGCAATCGCAGGAAAGGCATCGGCCTGGGCATCGCTGAGCTGCGCTAAATCGGCAACGGTTCGCTTAGGTGCGACGTGAATTTCAAATGGGTAGCGAGCAGCAAATGGAACATAGGCAACCCAATGATCATTTTGGGCAACGATTCGCACTTGATCTTTTAATTCACGTTTGATGATTTCATTCAGCAGAACTTTGCCACTCTCTTTATTGAACTTCTTTGCCGCGCGAGCCATTTTTTCGGTACGAGGTGGCACAAATGGATATGCATAAATTTGGCCGTGCGGGTGATTTAAGGTCACACCGATCTCTTCACCACGATTTTCAAAGGGCATGATGTGGGCGATGTAGCGTTTAGTAGAAAGCTCGCGGACTCGGTCGCGCCAGGCTTCCATGATTGTGCGAATCTGCTCGAGTGGAAGTTCGTGGAACGAGCCTTCGTGCTTATCGCTAAAGACGATGACTTCACATTTGCCAGCGGCTTGAACAACTGGTGTCTTGCGCCCCAAGTATTTTGGCATGGTGTGATCCGGACCAGGTTCGGCAAATGATGGTGAGCGATTATCAAAGACGACTACTTGAAAATTTGAATCTGCGATCTCAGAATCTAGGCCAGGTTTTGTCGGACAGAGTGGGCAGAGTTCTTTGGGAGGTAAGAAGACTCGATTTTGCCGGTGGGCAGCCACGGCAACCCACTCGTTGTTAAGGAGATCAAGTCGCATCTCACCAAGCGCTGCCAGATCTTCGGTGGGACGCTGATCTAGCGCTTCTCGGACCACAAGCCCTTGGTCGTAATACCTAATCGTGCGACCGTCGTTCATCGGCAAGTCGGTGCGATGCACGCCGTTGCCCAGTGAATCGTTCATAAGCGCAGTCTAGTGACTTGGATTAGCCAGCCAGAACGGTCCAGGTGAAGGTATGAGCGCCGGGCTTGATCAGGTATTTCTCCAAAGTATCGGGACCGCATGATGCGGTACCGATTCCGCGGTGAGCAGCGTCAATCACGACGACGGTATTGCCATTTGGCTTTAGCTCGACATCGTGGGTTGCTTTCGCAAGTTGTTCGGTAGTAAATGGCGTGACACTGACCTGTCGTGGTTTATCTAGCACGAACAGAAGGTGCGCCCCGGCAGCGTTGGTGAGTTCGAACCAACGAACGTTGCTGTGGCCACCACTTTCTTGCGGAACAACGTATGGAATGTATTGATCGGCAACAGTAGATGTGTATCGACCAATTGGTGCAAAGTTTCGATCAGGATAACTTTCGTGCGGGCCGGCACCGAAGAACTCAAAGTTTTGGAGCTCACCGGATAGTTCGAAAGTCGTACCGATTCGTGGCAGATCTTTTAAGAGCGCAGGAGTTGTGATCGTTTCGGTGACCGATAAGCCGCCACTGACTGCAACAACTTTCTGCAGATGTTTGATCGCAATTCCAGAGCCGGTCTTGTAAGTTCGAGTAATCAGCGCTTGGCCTTTGCTAAAGCTCACCTTTGATTTATCGATCGTGAGTTCATTTAGCCCCCATGCTTGCCAAGCCGGAGCAATATGACCATAAGTGTCATTCTCGGTTGGCGCGCGGAAGAGCGTCAGTTTTGGCGACGTCTGTCCGAATGGCAGATGGATATTGCCATCAGCATCGATAATCTCGCGCAGTTCACTTGCACTTCGAGCCTTTGGCTTACTGATTTTTTTGGAGTCAAGGGCAAATTGAGCAAAGCCGATTTCTGCTCGAGCTGGTGACCACTCAGTCTTTGCTTTGCGCTGAACAGTAAATGTGATGAAACGTTCACCGGCTTGAGTATTTGCACCAAGTTTTAGGTTCTTACTTGTGATGACGAAATTGGCTATGCCTCTAGCTGCAATCTTTGGCAACTTTGCAACGCCATACTCCATCACATCGCCATCGATTGAGATCTGCCAAGTAATTTCGTAAGCAGATGAGTC
>CBFHTP010000041.1:0-849 GCA_965658705.1 Candidatus Nanopelagicaceae bacterium | reverse complement strand
GAAGTTGCGGTTAAAGGCCTTGAATTTACCAAGCTTTAGATTGCTTGCAGTGATCTCGATAGGAGTAGCGATTGCCCGCATTTCATACATCGCTGGTTTTGGCTTGCGATCAGACCAGAACATTCCGTCACAGACAAATGAACCATCGTGACGGGTTTCACCAAAATCCCCACCATATGCGCTTCGAGTAGTGCCATCTGGCATCGTTTGTTCGATTCCGTGATCCCACATCTCCCAGATAAATCCACCTTGCAGGCCATCGTATTGATGGATCGCTTCCCAATATTCGGCGAGCGTTCCGTTGGAGTTACCCATGGCATGCGAGTACTCGCACATAATCAACGGGCGATCCTTCTTGGCTGACTTTGCATAACTGGTAATCGCTTTGATCGATGGATACATCGGGCAGATCACATCGGTCTGGTTGTGACCACCGGTCCAGTTGCCGCGGATCGCACCTTCGTAGTGCAGCGGTCGGGATGGATCAAAATCACGCAAATACGATGCTGCAGCTTCATGATTGGGACCGCTTCCGGATTCATTACCGAGTGACCAGAAAATAACTGATGCATGGTGGATATCTCGCTGCGCCATACGGCCAATACGATCAACGAAGGCAGTCAAATAACGTTGGTCATCACAGAGCGATTCTTGGAATGCATGCGACTCAATATTTGCTTCACCGATCACATACAAACCAAGTTCATCAGCAATATTGAGAAGCGCCGGATCGTTTGGATAATGCGATGTGCGCACTGCGTTGAAATTAAAAGCTTTGAGTGCAAGTAAATCTTTTCGGATCTCTTCGGCAGGAACGACTCGACCAGTGTTGCGATGGAAGTCATGGCG
>CBFHTP010000040.1:0-8324 GCA_965658705.1 Candidatus Nanopelagicaceae bacterium | reverse complement strand
CACGGTCTTGGCAGAAATATTATGGTGGGGTTCACTCTGGCACATGGATTTATGGTCTACCTGAATTACCTGGAGTACGGGCCACAATCGCAAAGAACACGAGAATTGCAAACCCTGGTTGTTATGCAACTGCGATTGCACTTGCCGCTGCGCCAGCCGTTACTCATGGATTGATTGATGCGCAAGACATAGTCGTTGTTGCAGCCTCAGGGACCACAGGAGCCGGAAGATCGGCAAAAATTAACTTGCTTGGAAGTGAAGTAATGAATTCACTCACCTCGTACAAATTTGGGGGAGTTCATCAGCACACACCAGAAATTGAAGAGGCGCTCTCAAAAGTTGGTGAGCACGATGTAAAAATTTCCTTTACGCCAATTTTAGCGCCGATGCCACGAGGAATTCTTGCCACCGTCACCGCCAAAGTAAATGTGGGCGTAAAGTATCAAGAAATTCGAAACGCTTATGAGACTCTTTACAGCGAAGAAAAGTTCATCTCGTTGCTGCCCGAAGGCGCCTTGCCGAAAACCAGCTCAGTTCTGGGCTCCAACAGCACACATTTACAAGTGGCCCTTGATGAACATACCGGCCGGATCGTCATAAGTGCTGCCTTGGATAACTTAGGCAAAGGCGCGGCATCACAGGCAATTCAAAATGCAAACATAATGTACGGCTTGGCAGAGGGCTCTGGACTTAGCGCAATTGGAATTCCATCATGATCGTTATCAAATACGGCGGAAATGCACTCCCTAAATTTGGGCAAGCTAATCCAGCTCTAAAGATTATTGCCGATTATCACAATGCAGGAAATAAGGTGGTTCTTGTTCATGGAGGTGGCCCTCAGATTGATTTGGAGCTAGCCGTACACAGCCTTTCGCAGGAGATGGTCTCTGGCTATCGGGTAACCACACCAGAAATCTTTGAAGTGGTACAGCGAACCTTATCAGGCGAAGTTTTGCGAACACTTGCAAACAGCTTAATCTCACACGGTGCAAATGCTGTTGGTATGTGTGCGGCTGATGGCGAAACTATCCGCGCCGAAATTATGCACCCACTCGTGGATGGCACCCCGGTAGATCTTGGATTGGTTGGTGACGTCACGTCGACTAATCCGCAGCTGTTGAAGATGCTCCTGGCTGGCGGTTTTTTACCGATTGTCTCGCCGGTAGCGGTTCGTGCTGATGGCCTTGGCCTCAATCTCAACGCGGATCTTGCTGCAGGAGCGATCGCTGGAGTACTTCAAGCCGATCAAGTAATTTTCATGACTGACGTTGCTGGAATTTATCGAGAATACCCAGATCCCAATTCACTTATTTCAGAGTGCGGAATTGCCGAGCTTCGCGATTTAGCACCATCCATGAGAGATGGGATGGTGCCAAAAGTTAAAGCACTCATTGCTGCCATCGAAGCTGGAGCAAAGAGCGCACGTGTCATTGATGGGAGAGATGAAGAGAATTTGAGAGCAGCTCTACTATCTGTCGGGTCTGGAATTGGAACATTGGTGAACGCATGAAAAATAGCACTGCACGGGAGAGATGGAACAAGGCCCTCCAATTGAATTACGGAACACCTGCTATCGAACTTGTGCGCGGGAAAGGGGCGGTGGCCTGGGATGCTGACGGTCTGCGCTATTTAGATTTTCTTGCCGGGATAGCAACGAATATTGTTGGACATGCCCATCCTCTGGTCGTAGCAGCGGTCACCAAGCAAGTTAAAACGCTCTCACACGTAAGTAACTTCTATTCCAACGAACCTGCACTTCTTCTCGCTGAAAAACTTAAATCCTTCGCGGGAGACGATACTGCGAGAATCTTCTTTTGCAATTCAGGAGCCGAGGCAAACGAGGCGGCACTTAAAATATCAAGGCTTACTGGTAGAACCAGAATTATCTCAACTGAGGGTGCATTTCATGGGCGCACAATGGGTGCGCTCTCGATGACTGGGCAGAGTCCAAAACGATTGCCTTTCCTTCCTTTGATGAAGGATGTGAATTTCCTCCCGTATGGAGACACGGAGGCGATGGTTAAGAAGATCAATCGCAAAGTTGCGATGGTGATCATCGAGCCAATTCAAGGTGAAAATGGTGTAGTCCTTCCACCTGTAGGGTACCTCGCTGCTATTCGCAAAGCATGCACCGACAATGGTGTACTGCTTTGCATTGATGCGGTTCAAACCGGCATGGGTAGAACCGGGACCTGGTTTGGATATGAATCAGAGAATATAACGCCGGACATTATTACTTTGGCTAAAGGTTTGGGTGGCGGACTCCCACTTGGTGCAATGATCACTCTCGGATCGACAACTCCGGCTTTTATGCCCGGGGATCACGGTTCAACATTTGGCGGAAATCCGATCGCCGCCGCCGCAGGGCTTGCGGCCATTAGCGTAATTGAAAGAGGAAAATTACTAAAACGAGTGGTTGCGCTTGAAAAGAAAATCAAGAGAGAAGTAGCACTGATTCCGGGTGTTAAAGAGGTGAGGGGCAGGGGGTTGTTACTTGGAATCGTCCTCGATGACAACATTGCACAGGCAGTTAAAGAGCACGCTTTATCAATTGGTCTGCTTATAAATAATGCAACACCTTCCGTCATTAGAATTGCACCGCCACTTGTAATAACCGACGCGCAAGTGAATGAATTTGTGAAGAAAATCAGTGCCTCAATCTTCGCTTGCCGGGCGGGTTCACATTGATGAATCCAAGTGCGCGTAAAAAATTGGTCACTCAGTTGATCACTTCTGGTGAGATTGCCTCCCAGCAAGGTCTGGTTAAGGCGCTTGAGTCCAATGGTGTCGTCGTCACCCAAACCACTGCCAGCAGAGATCTTGTGGAATTAGGAGCGGTTCGAGGAAAGGATGCGCTCGGACGGTCGAAGTATTTTCTGAGTGCTGAGAGCACATCTGCTTCCTCCAGAACGAGGATGAATCGACAGCTCATTTTGAGTGTCGAATCAAGTGGCAATATCGTGGTGTTGAAAACACTACCAGGTGGCGCTCAGCTGATTGCGGGTCAATTAGACCGAATGATCACTGCTGGCCAATTGCGTGCAGCTCTCGGCACCATTGCCGGCGATGATACGTTGATTGTGATTTCACGAGGGACAAATGGAGCTACTGGACTTGCCCGCGAAATAGCCAACATTGCCGATGGTGACCCAGTAAAATCAACACCTGAGGTAACAGCCAGAAAGAATCTCGCTCAAAGCGTCGTTCAACCGGTCAAGACGAAGCGGAGAAAATAGATGGCGCTATGGGGTGGCAGGTTCAGTCAAAGCCCTGCAGATTCTCTCTTGAAGCTTTCTCGGAGCGTGGAATGGGATTGGGTGTTGGCCCAATATGACATACGAGTAAATCTGGTTCACATCGAAGGCCTGGTTTCTGCCAAGGTTCTTACCGCGGATCAAGCCGAGGCTCTCAAAATTGCGCTCATTTCTCTCTCTGAAGAGATCGAAGCTGGCTCATTCTCCTTCTCGGAAGATGATGAGGATGTTCATAGCGCTATAGAGCGCGGTCTCACTGAAAAGTTAGGTGAATTGGGCGGCGCCATTCGCGCGGGTCGATCTCGAAATGATCTTGTTGTGACTGATTTCAAACTTTATATCGTCGATCACATTGTAGAAGTTGGCCTTTTAACGATCGGCCTCATAAGAGCCTTTAATCGCGTCGCTGATGAACATAAGAGCACGATTGCGCCGGGGTTCACACACTTGCAGCATGCCCAGCCAATTTACTTTGGTCACGAACTAGCAAAGCATTCGCAGGGACTATTACGCGATCTCGGAAGGATTCAAGATTGGCTTATTCGAAACAATATTTCCCCTTTGGGATCTGGCGCATTGGCAGGTAGTGCTTTGCAGTTAACACCAGAAAAAAGTGCGAGTGCACTAGGTTTCGAAAGCGCTACCAAAAATAGCATTGATGCTGTCAGCGATAGAGATTTCGTCACAGAAGCTCTCTTTATCTTTGCCCAAATAGGATTGCATTTATCTCGCATCGGTGAAGAGTTCACACTCTGGAGTACAACTGAATTTGGTTGGGCAAAACTCGATGATGCATTTTCAACCGGTTCCTCGATTATGCCGCAGAAAAAGAATCCTGATATCGCAGAGCTAGCAAGGGGCAAGAGCGGCCGTCTTCTTGGCAACTTAACTTCGGTGATGACGACGCTTAAGGGCCTACCTTTTGCATATAACCGCGACCTGCAAGAAGATAAAGAACCGCTGTTCGACTCGGTAGAAACTTTGTTGACCTTGCTACCAGCCCTCACCGGCATGGTTGAATCCACGACTTTTGATGTTGCGAAAATGAAGGCAGGGGCTCTTACTGGTCATGCTCTGGCTACCGAGATCGCCGATTTCTTGGCCCTCAAGGGGGTTCCTTTTGCACATGCCCACGAAATTTCTGGATCCTGCGTCCGCTTAGCGGACTCACTTGGTTTAGAAGTTCACCAACTTTCTGCAGAGCAGTTTGCAGCAGTAGATTCGGGGTTAACCTCAGAGATTCTTGCACGACTTACGGGTGAGGGAGCGCTGGCTTCACGGACCGCAGCTTCGAGTACTTCGACAGCAAGTTTGAACGTTCAAATCCACGAGCTTCAAGCACTCACACAATCACAGAGCGATTTCTTCGTTGCCCGACGTGAACAATTTCGAGAGATGATGGAGCTATGACCTCAGCGTTAATTGCGGACCTTGAATGGAGAGGATTGCTCTCGCAAACTACTGATAGAGACTCTTTAGTAGCAGCCTTGAATAACGGCCCGGTTAAGTTCTATCTGGGCTTTGACCCAACTGCTCCTAGCCTTCACGTAGGAAATCTCGTGGTTCTGTTAGTAATGCGTCGCTTCCAGTTGGCAGGGCACATTCCGTTGCCATTGGTTGGCGGAGCAACTGGTCTTGTGGGGGATCCAAGCGGTCGTAATGAAGAGCGTTCACTGAATAGCGACGAGATTGTAGGGGAGTGGGTCTCACGTATTCGTGGGCAGCTAGCAAAGTTTTTAACCTTTGAGGGATCTAATGCAGCGACCCTGGTAAATAATCTCGACTGGACTGAACACGTTACAGCCATTGAATTTCTAAGAGATATCGGCAAGCATTTTAGTGTCAATCAAATGCTCGCTAAAGATGCGGTTTCCTCACGTCTTGAAGAGGGTGGAATTTCTTATACTGAATTCTCGTATCAGGTGCTTCAATCTTTTGACTATCTAGAACTATTCAGACGTCATGATTGTATTTTGCAATTAGGTGGAAGCGATCAGTGGGGCAACATCACTGCAGGATTAGATCTGATCCGAAGAGTTGAAGGTGCCAGTGCGCATGCATTAACAATTCCACTTTTACAAAAGTCTGATGGAACAAAATTTGGTAAAACTGCGAGCGGAAGTATTTGGCTTGATCCAGAGATGACATCGCCATATGCCTTCTATCAATATTGGCTGCAAACGGATGATGCTGATGTAGAGAGATTTCTAAAAACTTTCTCCTTTAAATCACATGAAGATTTAGAAACATTAATTATTGAGCTGAAAGAAAATCCTGGCGCACGTAATGCGCACCGGGCACTCGCGCGTGAATTAACAACCCTTGTGCATTCACAAACAGAGTGTGACAATGCAGAGGCTGCTGCTCAAACTTTGTTCGGTGTAGCAGGAGCAACTGAAATTAAGGAGTTAGATAGCAAAACTCTGGAAGCCGCTCTTTCACAATTGCCGCGAACAACAGTTGCCCGTGGTGAAGAAATACCAAAGTGGGTTGATCTGCTTGCAGCCACTGGGGTCGTGGATTCAAAGTCAGCTGCCCGCAGAATTGTTAAAGAGGGTGGGGCATATCTCAATAATGTGAAGGTTCTGTCAGAAGAGTTCGCTCCTTCCGAGGATGATTTGATTCATGGTCGATTTCTTCTCCTTCGAAAAGGAAAACGGGACCTAGCGGCAGTTGAAATTCTTTAAAAATCTCACTTTATGAGCGTGAAAAACGCTTCATCTCAACCTTACCTTCCTAGGAGTTCTCGCCCAATCCCAAATCGGTTCAATTTCGGGCGCAAATGTCCGATTTGACCCCTTGCCCTCGAATGGGTTATCTTTCTCTCTCGCTCGCGAAACGGACTTAATCGGCCGTGCCAGCTGAAAATCCCCAAAATTAGCCGGATCAAATGTGAGATCAATTATTTGACCCTCACGCATGCTCTCCACTAAGTTTGGCGGTCTGCCCTGCAAAGAGTACGAAAGTATTCGAAGCGGTGCGCGTACGTACCTTGAGAACTCAACAATGTGCACAATCAATGCCAATCGGCTTGTTTTGCGCTGCTTTCACAGCAATGGGAGAGCGATGCATGACAAGCCACAATTCCTTTGTGTTTTCTCATTTGAGATCATCACAAAACAAAAACAATTGGTAAAACAAAAAATAGCAATAGCTAGTTTTGTTTTTTGCCAGATCAAACAATTCTATGGAGAGTTTGATCCTGGCTCAGGACGAACGCTGGCGGCGTGCTTAACACATGCAAGTCGAACGATGAAGTTCCTTCGGGGATGGATTAGTGGCGAACGGGTGAGGAACACGTGAGAAATCTGCCCTCCACTTTGGGATAACTCCGGGAAACCGGGGCTAATACCGAATATTGAAATATAAGTGGCATCACTGAATTTTGAAAGAATTTCGGTGGAGGATGATCTCGCGGCCTATCAGCTTGTTGGTGAGGTAATGGCTCACCAAGGCGACGACGGGTATCCGGCCTGAGAGGGCGACCGGACACACTGGGACTGAGACACGGCCCAGACTCCTACGGGAGGCAGCAGTGGGGAATATTGGGCAATGGACGAAAGTCTGACCCAGCGACGCCGCGTGAGGGATGAAGGCCTTCGGGTTGTAAACCTCTTTCAGTAGGGAAGAAGCGAAAGTGACGGTACCTAAAGAAGAAGCACCGGCTAACTATGTGCCAGCAGCCGCGGTAATACATAGGGTGCAAGCGTTGTCCGGAATTATTGGGCGTAAAGAGCTCGTAGGTGGTTTGTTGCGTCGGGTGTGAAATTCAGGGGCTCAACCCCTGACCTGCACTCGATACGGGCAAGCTGGAGTTTGGTAGGGGAGACTGGAATTCCTGGTGTAGCGGTGGAATGCGCAGATATCAGGAGGAACACCAATGGCGAAGGCAGGTCTCTGGGCCAATACTGACACTGAGGAGCGAAAGCGCGGGGAGCGAACAGGATTAGATACCCTGGTAGTCCGCGCCGTAAACGATGGGCGCTAGTTGTGGGAACCTTCCACGGTTTCTGCGACGCAGCTAACGCATTAAGCGCCCCGCCTGGGGAGTACGATCGCAAGATTAAAACTCAAAGGAATTGACGGGGACCCGCACAAGCAGCGGAGCATGCGGCTTAATTCGACGCAACGCGAAGAACCTTACCAAGGCTTGACATATACCGAAAAGCAACAGAGATGTTGTGTCCGCAAGGGCGGTATACAGGTGGTGCATGGTTGTCGTCAGCTCGTGTCGTGAGATGTTGGGTTAAGTCCCGCAACGAGCGCAACCCTCGTTCTGTGTTGCCAGCATTTAGTTGGGGACTCACAGGAGACTGCCGTGGTTAACACGGAGGAAGGTGGGGATGACGTCAAATCATCATGCCCCTTATGTCTTGGGCTGCACGCATGCTACAATGGCCGATACAAAGGGCTGCAATACCGTAAGGTGGAGCGAATCCCATAAAGTCGGTCTCAGTTCGGATTGAGGTCTGCAACTCGACCTCATGAAGTCGGAGTTGCTAGTAATCGTAGATCAGCAACGCTACGGTGAATACGTTCCCGGGTCTTGTACACACCGCCCGTCACGTCACGAAAGTCGGTAACACCCAAAGTCAGTGGCCCAACCGCAAGGAGGGAGCTGCCTAAGGTGGGATCGGTGATTGGGACGAAGTCGTAACAAGGTAGCCGTACCGGAAGGTGCGGCTGGATCACCTCCTTTCTAAGGAGCAATTTGCTCAATTAGTTAAAGTGGAGCATTGATTTTTAGTGCATAACTACTTAAGAATCATGAGTACAACCTGTTTACAGGAGTGGAAATTATCTCTTTCGAAATTATGTACTGCACATTGTTGGGTCCTGAGGGTACGAACCCTCTGGAGTCATAGATAGGTGAAAGTGCTCGGGATTTCTCGGGTAACTCATTAAGTATCTGTGACGCCGCCCGTATCTTGAGAACTACACAGTGAACGCGAGCATCTTTTAGTAGGAAAATTATTAAGTGCAGATGGCGGATGCCTAGGCACCAGAAGCCGAAGAAGGTCGTATGAGGCTGCGAAAAGCCACGGGGAGCTGCCAACAGAGCTTTGATCC
>CBFHTP010000039.1:0-9496 GCA_965658705.1 Candidatus Nanopelagicaceae bacterium | reverse complement strand
CATCCCATATTCCACTTGAAGCCAAAACCTAAACCATTATCACTCGTTGGCTTCGTCACGCCACCCCAGGCGGTTGATTCCTCTGCAATCATCATGATCCCTGGGTGTCTTTTATAGCAAGTAGCTGTTAATTCTTGAAGAAAAGCGACTGCGCCAAGATTTTCACGACCACCATGCTTATTGGGAATCCACTCACCCTCTTTTCGTGAGTAATCTAAATAGAGCATCGATGCAACTGCATCAACTCGAATTCCGTCAATATGGAATTCAGAGAGCCAGTAGAGAGCGCTGGAAACAAGGAAATTTCGGACCTCGCTTCGTTCATAATTGAAAATCAGAGTGCCCCAGTCCGGATGCTCTCCCAGGCGAGGATCGGCGTGCTCATAAAGTGCTGTTCCATCAAATTTTGCGAGCGCCCATTCGTCTTTCGGAAAATGGGCCGGTACCCAATCAACGATTACCCCAATGTCGCCTTGATGAAGCGCATCGATGAGGTACCTCAGCTCATCTGGTGATCCAAATCGACTCGTTGGCGCATAAAACGAAGTCACTTGATAGCCCCAGGATGGTGCATAGGGGTGCTCAGTTATTGGTAAGAGTTCGATGTGCGTAAAGCCCATCTCTTTTACATACTCCACCAAGGCAGTAGCTAACTCAACATAATTTAGACCGGGGCGCCACGACCCCAAGTGCAGTTCATAGATAGAAACCGGGCCGTTCCAATATTGAGAATGGTTACGCTTTTGGATCCAACTATCATCCTTAAAGAGATATCCACTTTCATCAACTATAGATGCGGTGTGAGGTGGAATTTCAGTTGCTCTTGCCATCGGATCTGCGTGATCAACCCATCTGTTCTCTGAATTCAAAATTGCGAATTTATATTTAGTTCCTGGGACAAGAGTAGGGATGAAAATTTCCCAGAGACCATTCTCACCGAGCGGAATCATCGGGTGGCTCTCTTTATCCCAGTAATTAAAATCGCTAATCAAACTTACTGCCCGTGCATTCGGGGCCCAGACTGAAAAGGCTGTGCCAAGAAGTTCGCCAGATTTGCTCCGCTTAACATGAGCACCAAGGGCTTCCCAGAGTTTTTCATGTCGGCCCTCTGAAATCAGATGAATATCTAACTCACCTAGAGAGGAGTTGGGGTTGAGATAGCCCACCGGCCTTGAGCGATCGATCGGCGAAAGCTTGCTTCGCTTGCGTCTCAGATTAAAAAGATCTGCAATTCTCATAAGCGGACCCTAGCGATATGGCCGACTTGGCCCTTTGGTCGGGTGGGATCTAACCGCACGAAGGTATGCGCAGACCAGTCCAAAACCTCACCGATCAGCAGTTCGTCGACTTTGAAGTGATCTGCCGTAATCCCGAGAGCGTGCAGATTCCAGTGCACGGTCGTTTCGTGCACCTTTGTTGGATCTAGATTCACGACGACGAGAATCAGGTTCTCTCCCATTCGTTTGGAGTAGGCGATGATTTGGTCAGAGTCGGTGTGATGAAATTCAAGGTTTCGTAATTGTGAAAGGGCGATATTTTCTCGACGAATTCTATTTAACTCTGAGATAAATGGCCTTAGCGTTAATCCATTCTTCTCTGCCAATTCCCAATCGCGAATCTTGATTTCATATTTTTCACCATCGCGATACTCCTCTGCGCCTGCCTTTATCGGCAAGTGCTCGAATAGCTCGAAGCCGGCGTACATGCCCCACGACGGCGATAACGTCGCAGCAAGTAGCGCGCGCTGGGCGAATATTGCGGGGTTACCGCTTTGCAGATGAAAAGGCAAAATGTCTGGCGTATTAACCCACAGATTAGGGCGGAAGAATGCAGAGGTTACCTTCGATATTTCAGTTGAATAGTCAACTAACTCGTTCTTTGTGGTCCGCCACGTGAAGTAGGTATATGACTGTTGGAATCCGGCCTTGCCGAGAACGTGCATCATCGCCGGCCTAGTAAAAGCTTCTGCCAGAAAAATCACTTCTGGGTAGTTGGTATTTATTTTCGATATGACCTCTTCCCAGAAGGTGACTGGCTTGGTGTGCGGGTTATCAACTCTAAAAATTTTAATCCCACGACTAATCCAAAAATTGAGGACCCTAAGGCTCTCATCCCGAATTCCGGTATAGTCATTATCGAAATTGATCGGAAATATATCTTGATACTTCTTAGGTGGGTTCTCGGCATAAGCGATGCTGCCATCAGGACGCTTCGTAAACCACTCCGGATTGCTCTTTACCCATGGGTGATCAGGTGAAACTTGCAGGGCAAAATCCATCGCAATCTCAAGATTGTTTTTCTGGGCCGCTTTAACGAAGTCATCAAAATCCGCGAGCGTACCTAATTCGGGATTCACTGCATCATGGCCACCGGCAGCGGAGCCAATTGCCCAGGGAACTCCTGGGTCAGTTGAAACAGTAGTCAAACTATTGTTCTTTCCCTTTCGGAACGAGTTTCCGATTGGATGAATCGGGGGAAGATAAAGTATCTCGAAGCCCATTTTCGCTACTCGAGCTAGAGATTTTTCTGCACTCTTAAAGGTCCCAGAAATGATTTCTCCTGCTTTATTTTTATAGGCACCTTCGCTGCGCGGAAAGAATTCATACCATGCACCAAAAAGTGCGCGTTCACGCTCAGCATAAATTTGGTAGCTCTCACTCACCGTGACAAGTCTGCGAGTTGGTCTCTTGGAAAAAATTGCCTTAATTTCATCCGTTGTGGCGCTGTCATAGCGATCTTTGGGAGAAACCTTGGGATTACTTAAATCTTTCTCTGCCTGTGCAAGAACCTTTCGCTCTTTGCTTCCATAATCAGCACTTTTGATAGCTTGCTGAAAAAGCTCAACACCCATTTGGCAACATAGTTCGGCATCAATCCCAGCTGCAATCTTTATTCCTGCATCGTGTACCCACGTGTGAAAAGGATCGTCATAGGCTTCGATATGAAAATTCCATATTCCCAACTCTGGAATCAAAACGCGTGCTTCATACCTGTCAGTCCCGGGCCAGATTTCTCGGGCCAAAACTCTCTGGGCTTCCTTGCCATGAGCGTCCGAGAGGACGACTTGTACGCCAAGTGCGTCATGACCCTCACGAGTTACCGTGGCGCTGATTGAAATTTCCTCGCCGCGGACTGCCTTTATGGGCCGAAATCGTCCCTCAAAAAAGAGAGTTGGTGAGATGTCGCTTATTGGGAAGCGGCGTTTCATGAACCGAACTTTACCCTGCTACTCCAATCATGAGAATAGCGCGAAAGATTGACTAGTTAATGAGTTAAAAGCCATATCGGTCACTGCTTAAGCGACCGCTGCCTCTTCGACTTGATCTTCAAACCAGGGCATGTGCCTTAGCACCGACATATCCTCATGGCACAGATCTTGATCTCTACTTTGCAAGATATTAGAGTTAGGTAGTGAATTTTATTATTTTTGTTATCGATGGGAAAAGTAATACTGGCTCTAGCGATGAGATGCAGGCAATTGATGCCTTCAATGAGAAGTTGCAGGCTAACGGCAACTGGGTAACCGCAGCAGGAATTGCTGAACCTGGTGATGCCACTCTGATTGATAATCGAAATGGGGCCGGCAAATCACAGCCAGGTTCACTCTTTGATGGAAGTGAGCATTACAGCGGGTTTTGGATTATCAAGGATGTCTCACCGCAAGAAGCACATGCTTTGGCTCTTGAAGGTTCAATGGCTTGTAACCGTCGAGTCGAGCTGCGCCCGTACCTGCGTTAAAACTCTGAGCGTTGAAAATTCTAGTGATTTACTTTTTGGCTCAATTGTGCTCGAAATCAATAGTCCATCTTGAGGGTGTCAAAATCCTCGGACTACTGATTGTCGAGACTGTTGGAGGAAACGGGGCTCGAACCCGTGCCTAGAGGTTGACTGCCAATTATGCTGCCGCTACACCATTCCCCCAGCTGCGAATACTGCTCGCAGTTTTCAAGAATTTATTTTCACTTGGAAAGAATGGTGGATAACTTTTTCAGTGAAAAAGCAAAATGGACCCGATAAAAATCGAGTCCATTTTGCTGTCAACCTCTAAGCAACAAAAGAATAGCACGATTGCTTTCTGCGGCCTGCCTTTGGCTCACCTTATGAAGACTACGGAGAGTAATAAAACAAAGAGGACGGACAACTCAGACCATTTCATGAAGTGATCGAACTGCCAACTCACTGAGCAGGGCCGTTCCTCGATACAACACAGCATCATCAAACATTGCTCGAGGTGAGTGATTTGTTTCAGACTGAGTAAAGTCTTGATCCACTGACGCACCTAGGAAGACATACGAGCCATCAACTGCTTCTAAAACGCGTGAATAATCCTCCGCGCCAGCAATTGCGTGTGGCATATCCATATAACTCTCAGTACCAAATAGTTCAGCAGCAACTTTGCCAACGAATTGTGCTTGTACATCGTTATTTACGGTGACCGGATATCCCTCGATAAATTTGACTTCAGCCTTAAGGCCATAGGCCTCTACGATTGATTCACACAAACGCACCGTCTCGATCTTGATGCGTTCTCTATTTTCGGGCGAGAAGGTGCGAATAGTGGCTTGGAACTCTGCGGTATCAGGAATGATGTTTGCTTTGGTGCCAGCATGGAATTGCCCAACAGTGATTACTACTGGATCGAAGGCATCAAAGGAACGCGTGATCAGTAACTGGAGCGCACCAACCATTTCAGCGGCAACTGGAATCGGATCTTTAGCAGTATGAGGTTGAGAACCATGTCCCCCCATACCAATGACAGTCACATGTAATTCATCGGCAGAAGCCATCATGGTTCCGGGCTTTGTGGTGAAAAGTCCACTTTGCTCAGAGGACAAAACGTGAATTCCATAAGTTCTATCGGCTTTTCTACCACTTGCCGTGAGGACGCCTTCTTCGATCATATGGCCCGCGCCATCGTCGCCTTCTTCACCAGGTTGGAACATAAAGACCACATCACCGTTGAGCTGTGACTTATTTTTTACTAATAACTTGGCTGCGCCGATCAACATTGCTACATGCAGGTCATGGCCACACGCATGCATAACACCGTCAATCTGACTCTTGTAGGAAATATCAGCAAGTTCCATAACGGGAAGAGCATCCATGTCTGCGCGCAACAAAACCGTCTTGTCAGATTTGCCAGCACGAAGCACGGCGGTCACAGAGCTAAGCGCTTTTCCAGTTGTGATCTCAAGACCCAAACCATCGAGAGCAGCCAAAATTTTTGCTTGAGTCTTAGGCAGATCCAATCCAATTTCTGGCTCCTGATGGATACGGCGACGGATTGCAACCAAATCGTCTTGGATTTCATTGGCCTCAGCTAGAAAATTCGACATTCTTAACTCCTCTTTAAATTAATCTTGCCTGATCATAGTTCCGCAACAATCTAATGTCTATGAACTTGATATACCGGACAGCACTTAAGCCGGGTGACTAATTCTGTAAGGGTGATTCGAAGAGTCGCCCTATGAGCCAGAAGGTTGTTTAATTCGGGCCATAATTAACTTTTTAATCAATACTTTAGGAAGTGGTTTCCCATAAGGTACGTGGAGAGACCCTTTGGTGAGCTTGTATTTCTCGCTTAGCTCGGGAAACTCTTTGAGCACTGAACCGCTGTATGGGTAATAGCCAATGTGGTTTTTATTTGCCAATAATCCACAGGCGTCTATCTCGTTCACGATAAATGTCGGCATTCCATATTTCATTATTTCCTCAGCTCTTGGAAATAACTCAAGTATTCGAGTACGCATTTCAAGGATTTCTAAACGCTGACCGTCGGTTATTGAATTGTAATAACCAGCTACGCTCGTTGGTATTTTCCTCATTCAGTTGATTCCATAGCCTGATTTTACACAAGGTACGAATTGTAAAGAAGAGTCGCCCTATGAGCCCGAAAAAAGGCTCTTAAGCTTCAAAGCCATAATTTCGAAGCACTTCGCAGACTTGAACTGAGTACGATTCATAGAAGGAATCTTGACCCAATTGTTGGGCAATTTTGTGCTCATCTAAGTTCTTCCACTGAGAGACTGACTCTAAAGACGTGAAATACGAGAGAGTTACCCCGTCACGGTTTGTTGCGTCTCGAAAGCTGAAATGATGCTCGTACCCGTCTATTGTTTTGACTAAATTCTCCATTTTTTCAGACCACTCGGAATACAACTTCCCATCGTCTAATTTGCGAGAACTGCGGAAGATAACTACGAAAGTCATGCTCGTATTCTGCCCATATTTTGCCCACATGCCCACAAATTTGCCCTCATAAAACTACAAATTCTTGTTAGGTTGTGCAGAGAGTTGTAAGAGAAGAGTCGCCCTATAAGCCAGAGTAGGTATGGCGCCCAGTTCCGTAAATATTTACGTAGATATAGTTAAACAAGAAAGTTGAGCCGGCAAAGAGGCATAGCCAAGCTGCTTTACGGCCACGCCAACCAACGGTGATGCGCGCGTGCAAGTAAGCAGCGTAGGCAACCCAGGTGATGAATGCCCACGTCTCTTTTGGATCCCAACCCCAGTAGCGACCCCAGGCTGATTCGGCCCAGATCGCGCCAGCAATAACTGAGAATGTCCACAGTGGGAAGACAAAAGCAACGAGGCGATAAGAGAGTTGATCGAGAGTTTCAAGTGAAGGAAGTTTCTTTGCCCATTCATTGCGCCCACCACGTTCTTCCATGCGATCCAAAATCAGATATGTCGCTGCAATGGCGTTTGCAAGGAGGAACACGCCACCAGAAACAATGGCGGCAGAGACGTGGATAGCCAGCCAGGTCGATTTGAGAGCAGGAACAAGTGGTGCACTTGGACGATAGAGAACTGTGATCGCCGTACCGAGCGTTAAGAGAACCGCGATGGCAACAGGTAAACCGAGCCAACGAATCTTGTACTTAAAGAGCGCAAAGAGATAAGCACCCGTGAATGCGAGTGAACCAGTGATCGAAAATTCATACATATTTCCCCATGGCACCCGATGAGCCGAAGCTCCTCTTAGAATCACGCCAAGCAGAGTAAATGCAAAGCCCAAAATCATCATCGCCGAACCAAGGCGACCAGCGCGTTCGGTTCTGGAGAAATCAAATTGCGTTTTATCGTCAACGCTCTTTACAGAAAAGGCAACTTCAACCGCGTGCGCAAAGAAGGCGATCGTGAAGAGCACCATGGCAGAGTAAATAGAGTAATTGGAGTAGAAGGCGAGGGTTCTTGCACTCATGAGGCCTGCTCCAATCTGCTACGTAGTTGGTCTAGCTCTTCTTGCAATCCTGGAATTCCATTCTTTGCTAGGCCAGCAATCTCGACTCGATCACCGATCTTGATCCAAATTCTTCGCTGACGAGTGAAGAGTGAGATCAGCAGTCCAAGAATTGCGAAGATTGCGCCAAGCAATGCGTATATCTTGCCCGGATCATCAACTATTTGCAGGTTGACCCAAGATTTCCAGCCTTCGAACGTGATGGATCCCTCACCAAAGTTATAGCTTTCATTGAGAACCATCGCCTTCAAACCAATCCGTGTCATCTTGCTCGTGTCTATGCGATAGACCGATTGCGGGGTTCCGTTATCGAGGCCAAGGTTTCCCTTCCACACTGAGACCAACAACCGTGGGTCTAGGACTTCGGGGTAAGAAGAGAAAGCACCACGTTTTGTAGAGCGTGCAGCGGTTGGCAAGAACGAAGCAACGAAACCAATTTGTGGATTGAGGTCTGGCATCTTGATCGCACCGGTCGATGTGAGATTTCCATCTTGAGGTAAGAATGCAACTGGACCTTCAAATACTAATTTTCCAGTTTTATCTCGCACTGCAACAATCGGTGAGTAACCGTTCGCCTGCAAATAAACCTTCGTATTGCCATAGGTAAGCGGACTATTGACCTTGATAGTTTTTAAAACTTCTTTGCTACCGATTGGATTGGCAGCAGCAACTTTCAGGGTGTAGTCAGTGGGTGCATTGGTTGTCACGTCATAGCTCGCTTTGAAATCCAATACACGAAGAGAGAACGGTTCAAGGCTTCCTTCTTTTTGGAACTTTGCGAATGTGATGTTGTCATAAGAAGTTGGGGTATTGATGAATCTGTCACCCACGTTAAGAATGGCCTCACCTTTACTGCCCCACAGACCACCTGCTGCGACTGCAAGGAGAATCAAGATGAGCGAGAGGTGAAAGAGGAGGTTTCCGGTCTCTCGGGCATATCCCTTCTCGGCCGAAATAGAAGCGGTATCCCGACGAATTCGAAAGCGCTTCTTCTTAAACCATTCTTCGGCAATATCTAGCGAACCGGATTCAACAACTGTGAAGCCCTCCATCTTCTCCAAGAATCTAGGAGTGAGCGGTGGCTGCTTGCCGATGGCTTTTGCATGCTCAATGCTGCGTGGAAGTACGCATCCGATGAGAGAGATAAAGAGCAAGATGTAGATCGCGCTAAACCACGGTGATGAGTAAACATCGAAGAACTTCACTCGTTCTAGCCACTGCGCTAGGCCCGGATTATCAATAAAGAATTGACGGACCTGCATCGGGTTCTGATTGCGCTGTGGAAATAGTGAACCAGGGATAGATGCAACACCAAGCATCAATAGCAAAATGAGCGCAGTACGCATGCTGGTGAGCTGGCGCCAACCCCAACGGAGTAGGCCGCGATTGCTGATTGGTAGGGGTTCCATTTATACCGCCGGAATAAATCCCGAGACAGAATCTCGTAGTGAGTTCATAACGTCTCCCCATAATCCCGTGACTTGGAGTATTCCAATCACAATCAATAGCCCGCCACCAATTTGAGTGATGAGATCTCCACGCCTGGAGAGTGCTCTACGCAATTTTGCTGATTGATCGAAAAATAAACCGATGAAAAAGAGTGGCGCACCAAGTCCAAAACAATAGGCAACACTCAAAATAGCACCGCGGGTAGCGCTGGAAGTTTCGAAGGAGAGCGCTTGGACCGCGCCGAGAGTTGGCCCAATGCAAGGTGTCCAGCCAAGCCCAAAGAGAAAACCAAGAAGTGGGGCGCCAGTCAAGCCAGCTTTTGATTTCCATTGCGGTTTAAAAGTCTTGTAGAAACGTTGGTTGAAAATAAAAAGAAATCCCATAGCGATCGTTAGCAATCCAAGCAAAATCGTGAGCCAATGTGAATTGGTATTGATCTTAGAGCCGAGTGAGCCAAAGAGCGCTCCATAGGAGATGAAGAGGGCTGAAAAACCGGCGATGAAGAGCAGTGAGCCAAGTGCTACTCGGCCCTTCTTCTTCACATCGGTCATGCCTGCCGCATAGGAGAGAAATCCCGGAACAAGCGGGAGAACGCATGGCGAGAAGAAGGAAATCAGACCTGCGATCAGCGCAACGACCATGGCAACGATGAGATTTCCAGAAAAGACTTGATTGACGAAGAAGTTATGCATTTTCGGCCTGCACCCTCTTGATCATGTTATCCAGGAGAGCAGATGTCACTTCGCCACTGATGCGTACCGCAACTTTATTGTGCGCATCGATGATCAGAGTCGTTGGAATTGC
>CBFHTP010000038.1:6861-9617 GCA_965658705.1 Candidatus Nanopelagicaceae bacterium | reverse complement strand
GAGCGGCCTCACTTCACTCTTCTTTATCTGGTTTATCTGTCGTGGCCAGCTGACGGAATACTTCAAATTGCCAAAGATCAACGCTCGTCTGGGTATCGCATTTCTTGTGGCAACGTTGCAATTTGGAAGTACCACTTTTGAATGGCTTCGCCACGGCCACTCCCTCTCTATGTATGGCCAGGCGACGATCTTTCTTCTAGGAATCGGATTCTCCGAAGAGTTACAAGCGCGAGGACTTCTCTTTGGCTTACTTCGCAAATTGGGCCTCTGGCCAGCAGTGATCATCTCTTCAACCTTTTTTGGACTTTTGCATCTCAATAATTTCTGGTTTGCTGGGCAGAATCTTTACGCAACGCTTGGGCAGGTACTTACCGCCGGTTCATTCGGAGTTCTTGCTTGCGGACTGATGATCTTCACTCAATCAATTTGGGTCCCGGTATTGGTGCACGCACTGGCCGACACTTCAATCTTGCTGGTAGGTGCGCCCGCTAGCCAAGGCGGCATTGCCGATCCCTACGCGCACGCACCTTCGCTGACTGACTGGGGCTTCACCCTCTTTTACTGCGCGCTGACGACCGGCTCTGGGGTTCTGCTCCTGCTCAAAAAGGAACGTTACGATCGAATCTCAGCCTTCTTTGGCCTAACTCTTCCCTAATCGACACTTTGAGTTAAACCCTCGTTCAGGTTGACCCTGCAATCTTCTTCCATCTCAACCGGTGACGAGCTAATCGCCGCTGAGTTTGATTTTCCGTCGCAGGGTTCTTCCTTAGTTAAGAGACCCAGAAAAGCGCTTGCTCTTGAGGGAGAGCAGGCGCTTTTTACTTTCTTAGCGCAGTGGTAAATCTTGGGCGATCGTTTAAGTCTTTATGAAGTGCGATTGCCTCAAAGTCAGATGCGAGCGCCTCTGCGAAGGCTGGGCCTTGCACTTCATTATGTTCGCAGGCGAAGAGACCGCCGGACTTTAAGAGCCGGGCTGCTGCATCAATAAATTCCATGGGTATCGCCATTCCGTCTTCACTTCCACCAAAGAGCGCCACTGCGGGTTCATGCAACAACTCTTCTGGCAACTCTTGAATCGTTGGCACATAGGGCGGATTTGCTACGACTACATCGCACTTCACGCCATCGAGTGCGTCTTTGGCAGCAGCATGAACTACTCGAATCGGTAGATCAAACTTGGCAATATTTTGATTGAGCCATTTAAGGGCCCGCTCATCTTTCTCGACCGCAATCACTCGCAGGTCTCGTTTGGTAGCACTTTCACTCACTAGTGAAATCGCGATTACGCCAGATCCTGATCCCAGGTCAACGATCGAAATCGGGTCATCAAAGCGGACCAGTTGGTGCAAGACCTCATCTACTAACAACTCAGTCTCGGGCCTTGGAATCAACGCCCCTTCACCAATATCAAAGGTCAGATAGCGAAATGGCGCTTCTCCAATGATGTATTGCGTAGGGCGACCGCTCAGCCGCTCTTCAATCAAATCATCAAACTCATTGGCGACACGATCTAATTCGATCGGATCAAGATCAAATGTTTTGGCGTGCAGCTCCATCCGGCTCACATTGAGCAGATGCGCCAAGATCAACTCTGCATCGACGGATGAAATGCTCTTGGTCGCTAGCCGTTCTTTACCTGCACTCAATATGGCTTTCATAGGACTTTTCGCTGGTGAACTTACTGCGCTGCGAGTGAGAGACGCTCAGCTTTATCGGCCTCAAGCAAAGCTTCGATGACAGGATCTAGTTCGCCATTCAGTACTGAATCAAGGTTTGAGGATTTGAAATTTACGCGGTGATCACTCAACCGGTTCTCTGGGAAGTTGTACGTACGGATACGCTCGGAACGATCTACCGATTTGACCTGAGATTTTCTGGCAGCCATTGCTTCGGCATCAGCCTGTTCTTGGGCGTGGGCAAGTAGACGCGCGCGCAAAATACGTAGCGCTGACTCTTTATTTTGTAGCTGTGACTTCTCGTTCTGACACGAGACCACTACCCCGGTCGGCAAGTGCGTAATTCGAACAGCTGAGTCAGTTGTGTTTACTGATTGTCCACCTGGGCCAGATGAACGATAGACATCGATTCGAAGGTCCTGCTGGCGGACTTCTACATCAACCTCATCGGCTTCAGCCAGAATCAAGACGCCGGCGGCCGAGGTATGAATTCGCCCTTGCGATTCGGTCTCTGGCACACGTTGCACGCGATGCACACCGCCTTCAAACTTCAACTTTGCATACGGTGATTCACCGAGCGCTGCAGTGCCCTTGGATTTAACAGCCATCGAGATTTCTTTGTAGCCGCCCATCTCAGATTCTGCATAATCAATGATTTCGGTCTTCCAATTGTGCTTCTCTGCATAGCGTTGATACATGCGAAGTAAATCGCCGGCAAAGAGCGCTGACTCATCTCCGCCCACGCCGGCTTTAATTTCAAGGATTACGTCGCGGTCATCGTTAGGGTCGCGCGGGATCAACAGCTCTTCCATCTTGATGCCAAGCGCGTCAACGGCTGCCTGGAGCGCAGGGATCTCGGCTGCAAAATCTGAGTCTGCTTTGGCCAACTCTTTCGCTGCAGCTAAATCTTCTTCGGCCGTTTTATACGCGCGGTATCCCCCGATGACAGGGCCAAGGGCGGCATAGCGCTTACCTAATTTGCGAGCATTTGCCTGATCGTTGTGGATTCCTGGATCAGCTAACTGTTGCTCTAACTCTTCGTATTCGGCAAGAAGCACTGGCACACTGGGGAAACGTTCG
>CBFHTP010000038.1:0-6762 GCA_965658705.1 Candidatus Nanopelagicaceae bacterium | reverse complement strand
TGGATTCCTGGATCAGCTAACTGTTGCTCTAACTCTTCGTATTCGGCAAGAAGCACTGGCACACTGGGGAAACGTTCGGCCATTTGCTACTCCCATTCTTAAGATACTCAATGTTCTTGTCATTCTTATCATGCTTCTCATTTTCATGGTTCAGATGTGAAAAAACTTGCAATAAAAAAGACCCCTCCCGAATCGCAGACAGTGCGAAACGAGAGCGGTCTTTTAAAGGAAACTAAGCCTCTTTATTTGCAGGTGTTGCAGCAGCCTTCTTACGCAAGCGCTCTTCGAACTTAGCGACACGGCCGCCAGTATCGAGAATACGTTGCTTACCGGTATAGAACGGGTGGCACTCTGAACAAACTTCAACATAGATTGAACCGCTGGCCTTTGTTGAGCGAGTTGTGAAAACCTTGCCGCAACCGCAGGTCACTGTGGTCTCAATATAATCTGGGTGAATCTCTGGCTTCATAGGGGTAAGGCTACCTGCCAGGCGAGCGATCTCAAAAACCGGTTAAATTGATCGGAAAACTTGCCGCTTTTAGCGCTTACTTCCCGTCTGCATCTCCGGTCGTCTTCTGAATCTGCATCAAGAATTCGACGTTGGACTTAGTGCCCTTCATCTTCTCAAGGAGCAGTTCGAGCGCCTGTTGGCTATCTAGCGCATGGAGCACGCGGCGAAGCTTCCAGACAATGCTGAGCTCTTCGGTGCCCATAAGGATTTCTTCCTTGCGAGTACCAGATGCATCGACATCAACCGCTGGAAAGATGCGCTTATCAGCAAATTTACGATCGAGCTTGAGCTCCATGTTGCCGGTGCCCTTGAACTCTTCGAAGATCACTTCATCCATCTTGGAGCCAGTCTCAACGAGAGCAGTCGCAAGAATCGTAAGTGAGCCACCGTTCTCGATGTTACGTGCTGCGCCGAAGAACTTCTTTGGTGGATAGAGCGCGGCAGAGTCAACACCACCGGACAAGATACGACCAGAGGCTGGCGCCGCAATGTTGTAAGCACGGCCAAGGCGAGTGATTGAGTCAAGGAGCACAACTACGTCGTGTCCAAGTTCGACCAATCGCTTTGCGCGTTCAATCGCAAGCTCTGCAACGCTGGTGTGATCATCAGCAGGGCGATCAAAGGTAGAAGCAATAACTTCACCCTTGACGCTGCGCTGCATATCGGTCACTTCCTCTGGCCGCTCATCAACAAGCACAACCATCAAGTGACACTCTGGGTTGTTCGTTGCAATTGCATTTGCGATCGATTGCAGAATCATCGTCTTACCGGCCTTTGGCGGTGAAACGATCAGACCGCGTTGACCCTTACCGATTGGTGAGATCAAATCGATCACGCGAGTGGTGAGAATTCCTGGCTCGGTTTCAAGGCGCAGACGCTCTTGCGGATAAAGCGGAACCAGCTTTGCAAAATCAACTCTGTTCTTTGACTCTTCTGGATCTGAGCCATTGACGGTATCAAGTTTGACCAGCGCGTTGAACTTCTCTTTGCGCTCACCTTCGCGGGCAGCGCGAACCTGGCCAGTAATAACGTCACCCTTGCGAAGTCCATATCGACGCACTTGCTGCAAGCCAACGTAAACGTCATTCGGTCCTGCTAAATAACCAGTTGTGCGAATAAATGCATACTGATCCAAAATATCGAGTAAGCCAGCTACTGGAAGAAGTACATCATCTTCAGAAATTTGGATATCGCGATCTGGGCGCTCGCCACGTTCTGGACGATCACCGCGGTCACGGAACCTGCCACGGTCGCGGCCATTACGATCTCGGTTACGGCCACGGTCACCGCGATCATTTCGGTCACCGCGGTCGCGATCTCCACGATCAGATTGTGATGAGCCTTGTGAATTATGTGAATTATTTGTACTACTGGAGTCCTGAGAATCAGTCTCCTCTGAATCCTGATCCTCATCATTATCCTCATCACCTGACGAGTTGTTAGATCCTTGTGGCTTCTTATTGCCTGAATTCTTCTTATTGCGAGCTTCTTGGCGTGCAAGTCGCTTCTCTTCGCGCTCTTGCTTGGCAGCTTCACGATTTGCAGCTTGCAGATCGGCTATTCCTTGTGCGAGATCAGCCTTATTCATCTTTGCGGCGCCTTCAATACCTAGTTGACCGGCAGCTTTTTTAAGCGCTGGCAGGGTCATTGCGGTGAGTTCGCCATTATCTTTTGCGGGCATGCTTTCCTTTTTACTTATTTGTGGGAATACCCCTTGAAAATCAAGGATGGTAATTATTTTGTGATCTAGTTGGGCCTTACTTCGCTTCAATTAAAACCAGCGGGGCTAACCAACGGGTATAAAGGTAGCACAGATGGGTAGAAACCCTAAAAAGCCCAATTAGCCGAAAAAGCCACAGAAACTAGGTACTACTGAACTCCGGTACGGCTAATCTCGAGAGATTTCGCGGTAAATCCGGTGCCAGCTGCATGAACCATCTCTTCGATCTCGGTCTCAGTTGCTGTGTGCAGAACCACAATTGAAGGGCCGGCGCCTGAAACCATTGCAGCAACCCCAGCGGCTCGAAGCTTCTCCATGAGTGCGATCGATTTAGGCATCGCCTCTGCGCGATAGCTCTGATGCAAGTGATCCTCTGTTGCGACAAAGAGCAGATCTGGGCGATCCGAAATGGCGTGGACCAACAACGCTGCGTGCGCAGTGTTTGCGACCGCATCAGCGTGCGGCACCGTCTCTGGCAGAAGTTTGCGAGCCTTTGAAGTGGAGAGCTGAGTAGTTGGAATGAAGAGCAGCGCCTTAATTTTTTCGTGAACCGGGATCGAAACCGCCTGACCCTTGCCGCCTTGAATCCAAGCAATTGTGGCGCCACCTAAAATAGCTGCTGCAACATTATCTGGATGTCCTTCTAGAGATGTTGCCAATTGAATCATCTGATCATCGCTCATGAATTGTTCGCCGCCATGAACGAGCGCTCTAGCGAGAGCCAATCCACCAACGATTGCAGACGATGAAGAGCCGAGTCCGCGGCCATGTGGTGTCACGTTAAGCGCACGAAGCGCAATTCCTTTTGGCTTCTGCCCCATGAATTCAAAGCCGGCCAGCATTGCCTTGATAACAAGGTGGCTCTTATCTCTCCTTAGTTCATCGGCGCCTTCACCGGTGAGATCAACATCAAAGACCGCCTCATCTAAAATTTGTGCTGCGTACATATCGCGCATTTCAAGAGCGAGTCCAAAGGAATCAAAGCCCGGTCCAAGGTTTGCAGCGGTCGCTGGAACGCTCACTTGTGCAAGAGTGGCTTTAAAGGTGAGTCGCTGTGACATCGAAATTAGAGCCCCATCGCTGCAGCCGCAGCCTTGATATCAACTGGAACAACAGTAGGTGCTGGCGCGCCATCTAAAATGTGTCCCACATCTTTAAGTCCGTTGCCTGTCACTGTGATCACAATCTTCTTATTTTTAGGTAGCTTTCCTTCAGCCTTCTTTTTAAATAGTCCAGCGATGCCAGCAGCTGATGAAGGCTCGACAAAGAAGCCCTCTTTTGCAGCAACTAAGCGATAAGCGCTCAGAATCTCGTCATCGGTGACGCTATCAATGAGTCCGCCCGAATCGTTGCGGGCATCGAGTGCTTGCTGCCATGAAGCTGGGTTTCCGATACGGATAGCGGTCGCAATCGTCTCTGGATTCTTCACTACTTCGCCGAGAACAATTGGAGCTGATCCCGCTGCTTGGAAGCCCCACATCTGTGGCCTCTTCGTTGCAAGATTGTCAGCGTAATACTCGTTGTAGCCCTTCCAGTACGCCGTGATGTTGCCGGCATTGCCGACCGGCAGCACATGCAGATCTGGAGCGTCGCCAAGCATGTCGATAACTTCAAATGATGCTGTTTTTTGGCCTTCGATGCGGAATGGATTGACTGAGTTCACTAGTGCGACTGGATACTCCTGTGAGAGTTCGCGGGCAAGATTGAGGCAATCATCAAAGTTACCGTCCACTTGAATTAAACGTGAGCCATGAGCAATCGCTTGCGCAAGCTTTCCCATCGCGATTTTTCCTTGTGGAATCAGAACCACTGAAATCATTCCGGCCTTGGTGGCATATGCAGCAGCAGCGGCCGAGGTGTTTCCGGTTGAGGCACAGATGACTGCGCGCGCGCCATCTTCGGCAGCCTTTGAAATCGCCATCGTCATACCACGATCTTTAAATGATCCAGTGGGATTGGCGCCTTCAACTTTTAGCCAAACATCATTACCTAACATTTCAGAGAGCACGCAGGCAGCTACAAGTGGAGTTCCACCTTCGCGCAAGGTAATAATTGGAGTCTTACTTGAAACCGGAAGGCGATCGCGGTACTCCTCAATAACCCCGCGCCATTGGTGCGCGCCGCTCTTCTTTTTTGTTAATCCAGAGAAGATGCTCATGCGCGGTTTCCTACAATTCCTTCAACACGGATAACGCTGACGACATCAGTAACAGTTTCAAGTTTTGATAAGTCTTTCACTGTGTTAGCCAAATCTGATTCTGGTGCGATGTGAGTCATGACGGTGAGTTCGGCATCATTTCCGGCGCCAGATTGGCGAACTGTCATGATTGAGACAGCATTTGCTGCAAAAGTTTGAGCAACAGAAGCGAGCACACCAGGACGATCTGCCACATGCAGACGGATTAGATAGCGAGTGCGAGCGACACCGATGGGTGCGATATCTAGATCTGCGTAATCAGTTTCGGTTGGCCCCAGTGAACCTTCGTTGCGGTTTCGGGCAACTGCTACTAAGTCTCCAAGAATTGCTGAGGCAGTAGGTGCACCGCCTGCGCCGCGGCCATAGAACATGAGCTCGCCGGCAGATTCGCACTGTACGAAGACCGCATTAAATGCTTCGCGGACAGATGCAAGTGGGTGAGTTTTAGGGATAAGAGTTGGGTGCACTCGAACAGTGATCGTCTCTTCTTTAGAACCATGCGCCTCGTTTGCTTCGGCGATTGCTAATAGCTTAATTACAAAGCCCATATCCTGGGCGACCGAGACGTCAGCAGCAGTAAGTTTTGTAATTCCCTCACGATAGACATCTGCGTCGGTAACCACTGAGTGGAATGCAAGTCCGGCTAAAATTGCCGCCTTTGCTGCAGCATCAAAACCTTCAACATCGGCTGTTGGATCGGCTTCGGCATAGCCAAGTGCCTGAGCTTCTTTCAAAGCTGATTCGAAAGATGCACCTGTCTCGTGCATCTTTGTCAGAATGAAATTTGTGGTTCCGTTGATGATTCCCATGACACGTTCAACGTGGTCGCCAACGAGTGATTCTGCCAATGGACGAAGGATTGGGATAGCACCCGCAACTGCCGCCTCGTAGTAAAAGTCCACATCGGCTAAGTCAGACTCGTGGAAGAGTTCGGCGCCGTGTTTGGCAAGCAGCGCCTTGTTAGCGGTCACAACGGCTTTGCCATTTTTCATCGCTTTCACAATCAGCTGATGAGCTGGATCGATGCCGCCCATCACTTCAATAATCAGATCAATCTCTGGATCCTCGACAACGGCGTTGATATCGGTGGTGAAAAGTTCTTGTGGAATCCCTGGTCGCTTCATTGAAGGGTCGCGAACCGCGATCGATTTCAAGACGAGCGGTACACCCGCACGAGCAGCGAGGTCCTCTTGATTTGCCACTAAGAGCCGGGCAACAGCCGCGCCTACATTTCCGCAGCCGAGCATGCCAACTTTGAGGGTCTTGCCTGCCAAGGTACGGCCAGCCACTGGAATCAACTCCTCTTATTTAGACATTGTTAGTGAGTTTTAGAAATCACTTAGGGAGTAAGTATCTCAAATTTTTGAGCTTACTCGCGCCACTTTCGCACCCATGGGTCGATATTTGAATATTTTGACGATTAAATATCTTACATATCTAGCGCAAGCAGATCAGCTGTCGTCTCTCTACGCGTGATCAGTCGAGCTTTGCCATCCTTAACAGCCACCACAGCTGGCCTTGGGATGTGATTGTAATTAGAGGCCATGCTGCGGCCATACGCGCCCGTTGCGGGTACGGCTAATAAATCCCCGGGCGAGATATCTTCCGGCAGATCAATCTCTCGAATCACAATATCGCCGGTCTCGCAGTGCTTTCCAACAACTCGTGAATCGACAACTGAGGCTGCTGATACTCGGTTCGCCAGGATTGCATTGTATTGTGCGCCATAAAGTGAGGGCCTGATGTTGTCACTCATTCCGCCATCGACTGAGATGTAACGACGTGAGGCACCACTTTCTAAATCGACAACCTTTGTTGTGCCAACTGTATAGATAGTCGTTGTTGTCGGACCAATGATGTGGCGGCCTGGTTCTATGGAAATTCTTGGAACCTGCAAATTTTGTTTTGCACACTCACTCTTAACGGTCTCTGCAATTACTTTCATTACGTGCGAGGGCACAACTTCACTCTCCCCCGGCAAGTACGCGATGCCGTATCCACCGCCGAGATCCAACTCTGGTAGCTCCCTTTGAAAATGATCGCGGTACTTTGCAAGGAATTCAATCAACCGCGCAGCCGCAAGCACAAAGCCATCGTTTACTAATATTTGCGATCCGATATGTACATGGATACCGGCCACATTGAGAGAGGCCTGCGCAACCGCAGCCTCAACCGCCTGCCAAGCCGAACCACTGGCAATTGAGAAACCAAACTTTTGATCTTCATGTGCGGTTGAAATGAATTCGTGAGTGTGGGCTTCAACTCCTGGAGTTAATCTCAGAAAGACTTTTTGGACCTTGCCCAGCTCTTTTGCAATTCGAGCAACGCGTTCAA
>CBFHTP010000037.1:277-10976 GCA_965658705.1 Candidatus Nanopelagicaceae bacterium | reverse complement strand
ACGAATCCAGTAGAGGTGTCGATATCTTCGACCTCTTTCTCATCGACCTGGACTGAGCCAAGGCTTGCCTTCTCTAGCCCTGCAACCAATGTGAGGGCGGTGGATTTGCCACAGCCTGTAGGTCCGACTAGAGAGACGAACTCACCGGGTTGGATTTCAAATTCCAGGTCTTTGAGGGCCTGGTACCAGTCACCTTTCGGTGTCCGAAAACGCTTGGATACTTTGGTGAAATTAACATGAACGCCTTTAGTCATTTGGGAAGTGTAGACCTTGCAAAGAGGGTTGAGGCAGACATAAGGAGGGCTAATGCAAGAAATACTGCCCCTGCCCCAAAGCCGCCGGCGATCAAGCCAGCAACCGCAGGAAGTGCGAATTGCCCGAGTCGATTACCCGCAAGGCGCACACTGATTGCAAAGGAGCGTTCATCATCTCGTGAAATCCGCGAGACCCAGGCCATGGTCATTGGTTGGCCCACGCCCAATGTAAAGCCGGCGACCGCAATAACGACTGCAAGAAAAACTTCACTTTGGGAGAAGATCGCAACAATGCAAGCAGTCGATGAGATCAAGATGCTGCCGATCAAGAGCCGTGAATACCCAATGATTCGAGTCATCGCGCCAAGGTTAAACCTGGAGAGCATTGAGGTGGTTGCTCGGAGCGCAAGGATGACTCCGATTGCACCTGATGAGTAGCCTTTCTCTTTGCCAAAAAGTGGCAAGAAGACAACCAATACATCAACGGTCGATGAAACCGCCAAGCTAGTGAACATCGCGACCAGCATGCCGGGATTTGTGAGCAAATTTTTGAGTGAGATGCTCTCGCGAGATGACTTGGCGCTGACATCAAAGGTTGGCTTCATCGGCATCTTCCACAAGAGTGGAATCACGCCGATCGCTGCGATGGCGGCGGCGGCAGAGAAGGCACTTGAAATATGGGTGGGGATGACACCGCTTGAACCAGAGACTGCGGTGCCAATTAATGGGCCAAACAACTGGCCAAGGGCAGCGCTAAATGTGTAGTAACCAAAGAAGTTTTCATAACTAGCCTTTGGACTTCGATTGGCAAAGAGTGATTGAGCACCGGCCATGCAGAGCAATTGGGCGGTACCAAGGATTGCAACCAGGCCGACCATCTGCGTTGTGTTCTTCGCTTGAGCGAGACCAAAGCTTGCAAAGACAATCACCACTGTGCCGGCGGCGATGAAGCGTCCTTCACCAAATTGATTGATCCATCGACCCAAGGGGATTGCAAAGATCAGCGGGAATAATGCATAGAGGGCGCCAAAGGAGCCGACGATAAAGCTGTTGGCATGAAGATCGAGTAATTTATAAGTGATCATCGGGCGGGCCAGATAGGTGCTTGCTTGAATTGCGACGGAATTGAGCAGGGTCGCAATGACCCAGCCCTGCATCACCCTGCGGTTCACAGATCCCCGTTTCGTAAAGAAGTGTGGCCAGTATAAGTCGATAAGATCGACTCAATGAGCGCCACGAACGATGAACTAAACAAAAAGGTACGGAGCGCTCTCGCCGTCGCAGTAAAGGCGATCGGCGGTGCGCCTCGCGCTGGCCAGATCGAGATGGCCGAAGCGGTTGCCAATGCGTTATCTGATCGACATCACTTACTGGTTCAAGCCGGTACTGGTACCGGAAAGTCACTCGCTTACTTGGTGCCAGCACTTGTTCATGGCAAGAAGGTTTTGGTAGCAACCGCGACTCTTACGCTGCAGCGGCAGTTAATTGAACGAGACCTGCCCAAGATTCAACCAGCGCTAGAGAAAGAACTTGGCCGTCCGCTGACCTTTGCGGTCTATAAAGGTGTCGGCAACTATGTCTGTCTACAGAAAATGAGCGGCGCTGGTGATGATCCAGATGGCGCGGTCTTAATGGATATTAGCGTTCTCGAAAAAGATCAGAAACGTCTTCGGGCATGGGTGGAAACGCCTGGCGCTTCAGGGGATCGAGATGATGCCCCTGATGTTGATCGCAGGGTCTGGATCGCAAATTCGGTATCGGGCCGTGAATGTATTGGCAAAGATGATTGTGCCTATGGCTCTCGTTGTTTTGCCGTAAACGCTAAGGCAAAAGCCCAGACCGCCGATGTCGTCGTCACCAATCACACCTTGCTTGCCATCGAGATTGTGGATTCACATGCGATTTTGCCAGAAAGAGATGCAGTGATTCTTGATGAAGCACATGAGTTTATGGATCGAACAACGCAAGCCGTGACAGAAGAGTTGACGGCAGCTCGAGTAGAACGCGCGGCAAAGATGGCGAAGAAATATATGCCAGGCAAAGCGGCAATCGCATTCGACAAAGCCGCTGATTCTTTTGCTGAAGCGCTAGCGGATTATGGAAGCGATGTTCGAAATGATCCGACGCGGGCTGGGCGCATTCCCGAACTTCCATCGGCGCTGGAAGCACCTATTCGAAAGGTAAAAGAGGGCGCGGCAGCGGTCATTGCTTTGATCAACGCAGATGCCGAGGTTGTTGATCCTGATGCGTTGGCTGAGCGGGCGCGAGTAAAGGGAGCAACTCAAGAAGTTCTGACGACTGCCACCAAGATGCTAAAGCCAGGTAAGACTCAAGTGATGTGGTTTGAGCCAAACTTTTCCACACTTTATTTGGCGCCCCTTGAAGTCTCACATGTTTTGCGCGCAAATCTTTTGACCGAGACACCAGTGATCGCTACCTCGGCCACACTTTCGGTAGGCAAATCCTTTGATGCGATTGCCGCTTCGATTGGTTTTGTCGTGAATAGTAAATCGGAAGATGAGGATGAAGAAGCCGAAGAATTTAAACCAGGTGATATAGATCCAGCCAATGTGCAGATGCTAGATGTTGGATCACCCTTTGATTTCGCAAACCAAGGAATGTTGTATCTGCCAAAGCATCTGCCAGAGCCTGGCCGAGATGGGCCAAGCAGAGAGGTATTGACCGAGCTAGGGGAGTTGATCGAAGCCGCAGGGGGACGCACCTTGGCCTTGTTTAGTTCGTGGCGCGGGGTTGAGATGGCTGATGAACATCTACGTCGAGTGCTCGCTGATGTGAAATTGCCGATTATTACTCAAAGACGTGGTGACACGGTTGGTCCGTTAGTTGAGCGTTTTGCCAAGGACCCACATTCGATTCTGCTCGGCACAATCTCGCTCTGGCAAGGCATCGACGTACCTGGTCCTTCATGCACACTAGTTGCGATCGATCGAATTCCATTCCCACGTCCTGATGAACCGGTGATGGCTGCTCGGGCAGCTGAGGCCGATGAAGCGGGCGGAAGTGGCTTTATGCAGGTGTCGATTCCGCGCGCAGCGCTGCTCTTGGCCCAAGGAACTGGGCGACTCATTCGTTCGATGGATGATAAGGGCGTTGTTGCAATTTTAGATTCCAGAATTGTGACCAAACGTTATGGCTCGATCTTGCTCAATTCGATGCCACCATTTTGGCGGACATCAGATGGCGCTCTGATCAAAGAATCGTTGAAGCGGCTAAATACTCAGTTCTCCGATAACGGCGAGTAGCGCCGGCCAACTTCTGGCAAAGCTTGGATGTAAGTTCAGATTGGTGACATCTTCGTACTTCACCCAAGCAACCTGGAGCGCTTCATCGTTGACATGATGCGCTTCTAGATTTTCATCAGCTAGTGCAATGACGGTGTGATAAGCCCATTCAAGGTGATCATCGGTATGGGTGTAGAGCGCAGTGATGTGTGCGGCTTGGATTCCGCACTCTTCCGATGCTTCTCTGACTGCTGCTTCAAAGATCTCTTCATGTGAATCTCGCGCGCCGCCAGGAATACCCCAGGTATCTCCGTTGTGAACCCAGGGTGCGCGGTGCTGGAGCAATATTTGTTTCTCTCGAACGAGTAGCAAGCCGGCTGCGCCATGCAGGCCCCAATGCTTATTGCCGCATTGGCATTGAACCCAACCGTCACCATCTTTCACTGCCACGCTTCTAGAGTACCTATCCACAGGGCAAAAGCGCGCTTTCAGAGAAGGCTCTACCTTCGCGCAGATGAAGCGGATATTGGGTGCGGCGGTCGCAACTGTTCTTGCTCTGCTGCCAGCTCAGCTACAACCAGCAAGCGCAGCAACCAACTGCGTCGACCATGTCTGTGTAGAAGTTCGCACAGATCCAGTAACTGGCAAAGTTGTGATCACGGCGAAGAAGGAAATCCCAGGATCGACGCCGAAACCGACATTTAAGCCAACTATCAAGCCCACTCCAAAGCCCACACCAACGCCCGCACCCACTCGGACTTATGCGCCGCGGCCTTATGTCTATCGCTATCGACCTTATACGCCACGGCCCAAGCCAAAGCCAACAGTTGCAGCGGTCGCTGCAGTCAGTTTGTCAGATCAACTTACACAGTTGATTCCACGAGACGGAATTTCACTTCGACCTGTGACAGGTGCGTTAGCACAAGTGCCGATCCTCTTTTCGACGTCAACACCAAAAACTTTCGCAACGATCTCTCAAATATTGGGAGTAGCGGTTGGCGTCAATCTTGATCCAACTTTTCTCTGGGATTTTGGCGATGGCACGCGCTCCACCGATAAGAACACATCGCACACCTATCGAAAGATTGGAACTTATCTGGTGATGCTAGCGGTCTCATGGGGCGGGACCTGGTCAGCAGGTCCCTTCAATTACCCAGTGCTGGGAGGCGCGATTGTTCAGAGCTATCAAGCATCGGTGCCCATTCTTAGAGGAGCGACGAGATACACCAATTAGCCACCAACGTTAAAAACATCATCAAAAATATAAGAGGGAGAGAGAATGAAGACGAAGACACTGATCGAATCAATGAGTGAGATATCGGAGATTGATTACCAGGGCAAAGATGTCAAAGAGCGCCAGCGAGAGGGCGCACTTGCGATCAATGATCTGCTTAATCGATATGACTATGAGGGCGAATCGGTAAGCCAAGGTTTGGTAGCGCTCGTTTTGGTGCGACTCAAGGATCTACAAGTGCGCGACTATGCGATGGGAATTGTCAGCCCAGCAAATATCGACCTGATGTACGAACTCTGGCAGTGGTTATCTAGAACATCACCGGTTGGATATCTTGCACCCGTTTCGACGCTGCACGCAGAGATCGCCTACGAGAAGGGCGAGTTGGACGTGGCGTATTACGCGCTCGACCGCGCTTTAGCTGACGAGCCAAGTTATGGTCTGGCGAAATTGCTTCGGCGCACCTTTGCCGCTGGTTGGCCGGCCGCAAGTTTTGTGACGATGCGCGCCGAGTTGCACCCAAAGATCTGTGCGGCGCTCTTTGAGGTAGCCGTTCAGGTCTGAGGCGTACACTCCTTTTATGATCATCGGCGTACCGAGGGAAATCAAAAATAATGAATTTCGAGTGGCTCTCACTCCTGCTGGTGCACACTCTCTATCGGGCAAACACACCATTCTCGTTGAAAGTGGTGCGGGCCTTGGCTCAGCAGTTACCGACGAGGAGTATCTAGCGGCCGGTGCTCAGATAGTCTCAACTGCAGACGAGGTTTGGCTGCGAGCTGAAATGATCATGAAGGTTAAAGAACCAGTTGCTGTGGAGTACGAAAAAATTCGAAGCGGACAGATTCTTTTCACCTATCTACACCTGGCAGCATCGAGAGAATGTACTAAAGCGCTAATCAAAAGTGGCTGCACCGCGATCGCATATGAAACCGTTACCGCAAATGGTGGCCTTCCGCTTTTAGCGCCAATGTCAGAGGTAGCAGGTCGCATGTCAATACAAGCAGGAGCTGCGGCGCTACAGCGGCCGGCTGGTGGCCGTGGCATTTTGCTGAGCGGGGTACCCGGGGTTCGTCCTGGAAAAGTTGTGGTGATCGGCGGGGGAGTTGCTGGTCTCGCTGCTGTCTCAATGGCTCACGGTATGCGAGCAGATGTGACGGTACTGGATACAAATCTTTTGCGACTGGCAGAGATCGATAAACTGTTTGCTGGCCAAGTGAAAACCATTGCGTCATCTTCGCTCGATATTGAGCGCGAGTTGATGGATGCAGATCTAGTCATTGGTTCGGTCTTGATTCCAGGGGCGAAAGCGCCAAAGTTGGTGACTGATCGGATGGTCTCTCGCATGAAACCTGGGAGCGTTCTGGTGGATATTGCTATCGATCAAGGTGGGTGCTTTGAGGGTTCACGTCCGATGACGCATGCAGATCCCACTTTCTCGGTTCATCACTCGCTTTACTACTGTGTTGCAAATATGCCTGGCGCGGTGCCCGCTACCTCTACCTACGCCTTATCAAACGCAACATTGCGCTACGCCGTGGCAATCGCTGATAACGGATGGCAGAAGGCAACAGAGCAGGACCCGGGGTTAAAAGCCGGGCTCAATGTTCATGCCGGACGGATAACGCATCCAGCGGTCGCCACCGCTCACTCCGCGTAACTCGTCTACAAAGATGTGGCTGTAACAAGCCCGTAACAAGGCTTTGCCAAGATGGGGCCATGGAAGAGATCAGTAAACAAGAAGAGTTCGTGCTGCGCACCCTTGAAGAGCGCTCGATTCGATTTGTACGGCTCTGGTTTACCGATGTTCTTGGCTTCTTAAAATCCGTCGCGATCGCACCTGCCGAGCTCGACAATGCATTTGCCGAAGGAATTGGTTTCGATGGATCTGCAATCGAAGGTTATGCCCGCGTCACTGAATCCGATATGTTGGCAAAGCCGGATGCAGCAACATTTTCAGTCTTACCGTGGCGTACTCAATCACCAGGGGCAGCTCGAATGATCTGTGACATCACGAAACCTGATGGAACTGCGGCCGAATCTGATCCTCGTTTTGTTTTGAAGCGAGTATTAGGCAGAGCTGCAGATTTGGGCTTCACTGTCTATACCCATCCAGAGATCGAATTCTTTCTCTTCAAATCTATGCCTGAAGCTGGTGAGGCACCAGTTCCAGTTGATCGTGGTGGCTACTTTGATCACACACCAACATCGGTCGGCCAAGATTTTCGTCGGCAAGCGATCACAATGCTAGAAGCGATGGGAATTTCTGTTGAATTCTCACACCACGAAGGCGCACCAGGTCAACAAGAGATTGATCTTCGCTACGCGGATGCGCTAACGACTGCCGATAACATCATGACGGCAAGGCACGTCATCAAAGAGGTCGCACTTGATCAAGGCGTCTACGCCTCCTTTATGCCAAAGCCATTTACCGAACACGCCGGCTCTGGTATGCATACTCACTTCTCACTCTTTCAAGGTGAAGCAAATGCATTCCATCAAGAGGGCGCACCCTATGGGCTCTCCCCGGTTGGCCGATCCTTCATTGCTGGCGTCCTCAAGCACGCCCGCGAATTCACCGCCATCACCAATCAATTTGTAAACTCTTATAAGCGATTATCTGGTGAGGGCGAAGCGCCAGCATTTGTTAACTGGGGCCATAACGATCGTTCATCACTGGTTCGAATACCTTCTTATAAGCCGCAGAAGGAGAACTCGACCCGGATCGAAGTTCGATCACCGGACTCTGCCTGCAATCCCTACCTTGCATTTGCTGTAATTATCGCGGCTGGCTTGAAAGGTGTATCTGAAAAATATGAACTGAGCGAGAATCTAGATCCAGTTGCGCTCCCACAATCTTTGGATGAAGCGATCGCAGCAATGGAGTCCGGCACCTTCGTTCGCGAGGCGCTTGGTGAGAGCGTCTTTGAATATGTGCTGCGAAATAAGCGTGCTGAGTGGAACGAATATCGCAAGCAGGTATCGCTCTTTGAGTTAGATCGCTACCTACCGATCCTTTAGCCCCCGTTTGCTGGGTTAGAATACCGAAGTGAGTTTCCCCAATCAGGTCCCATCAAAGATGCCGGTACATCGTTACCAGTCATTTATTCCGGTTGACTTAAAGGATCGCACCTGGCCAACCAAAACGATGACGGTCACACCTAAGTGGTGCTCCGTTGATTTACGTGATGGCAATCAAGCGCTGATCGATCCAATGGATGCGCCTCGCAAATTAGCGATGTTCAAGTTGTTGGTTGCGATGGGCTACAAAGAGATCGAAGTCGGATTTCCATCTGCTTCCCAGACCGACTTTGATTTTGTCAGGCACATTATCGAAGCTGATCTGATTCCGGCTGATGTAGTGATCCAGGTTTTGACTCAGGCCCGCGAACCGTTGATCCGTCGCACATATGAATCCCTGAAAGGTGCAAAGCAAGCCGTGGTTCATCTCTACAACTCGACAAGCACACTACAGCGCCGGGTTGTCTTTGGCCAAGATAAAGAAGGTATCAAGAAGATTGCAACGGATGCGGCAACGCTCTGCATGGAGCTTCGTTCAATGGTGCCTGGAACCAAGGTCTTCTTCGAATACTCACCAGAGTCTTACACCGGCACCGAATTAGAATTTGCACTCGATGTGTGCAATGCAGTCAACGATATTTTCAAACCGACGCCAGATCATAAGACGATCATCAACTTGCCAGCCACTGTAGAAATGGCGACGCCAAATGTTTATGCCGACTCGATCGAGTGGATGCATCGCAATTTGAAGTACCGGGACTCTGTGGTGCTCTCACTGCACCCACACAATGATCGAGGAACCGCAGTTGCCGCCGCAGAGCTTGGGTATTTGGCTGGCGCGGATCGAATTGAAGGAACTCTCTTTGGCAATGGTGAGCGAACGGGCAATGTCTGCCTTGTGACTCTAGGTCTGAACCTCTTTAGCCATGGTATAGATCCACATATTGATTTCAGCGATATCGAAGAGATTCGCCGGACTGTTGAGTATTGCAATCAACTGCGGGTACCAGAGCGCCACCCTTATGGCGGCGACCTGGTCTTCACCGCCTTCTCTGGATCGCACCAAGATGCCATCAAAAAGGGTTTCGATCATATGGCGAAAGATTCGGCAACCGCGGGCGTTCACATCGATCAGCACACATGGGCGGTTCCATATTTGCCGATTGATCCTAAGGATATTGGCCGCTCCTATGAAGCTGTCATTCGCGTCAATAGCCAATCTGGCAAGGGCGGCGTTGCCTACCTGATGAAGACTGAGCATTCCCTCGATCTACCTCGCCGGCTACAAATAGAATTTAGCCATGTAGTTCAAGCTAAGACCGATGATGAGGGCGGGGAAATTACCGCGGAAGCGCTCTGGCAGATCTTTGAAGATGAATATCTACCGGCAGCAGATGCCTGGGGCAGATTGAGATTAACTGGAATGTCGCAGTCATCTCATATGAATGAAGATGTAAAGCTGGTTGTGGAGTTGGAAGACCAAGGAAAATCTGAAACGTTGACTGGCTCCGGTAATGGTCCGATCGCAGCCTTTATTGAGATTCTCTCTACCTTCACTGGCTCACCAGTTCGGGTATTGGATTACTACGAACATGCGCTCTCGGCCGGCGGCGATGCGAAAGCTGCGGCCTACCTAGAATGTGAAGTGCATGGCAAAACTTACTGGGGCGTTGGAATAGACCCCTCGACTACGACCGCCTCGCTAAAGGCTGTGGTTTCGGCTGTCAATCGGGGCCTTCGAGCATAAGCACCACTACCTTAAGCAGGTGGCGGTTTATCGGGATCAAGCGGTCGTTCTGCGCACTCACAAATTAGGTGAAGCAGATCGAATCATCACTCTCTTTACCCGCGAGCATGGCCGAATAAAAGCGGTTGCAAAAGGTGTGCGTCGAACCAAATCTCGTTGGGGTGCTCGCCTAGAACCGGCCTCTCACGTTGATCTCCAGCTCTATAGCGGCAGGTCACTCGATACCGTGACGCAAGCGGTATCTATCGAAAACTTTGGTGATGTACTCAGTTCGAATTATCAACATTGGACAGTTGCCAATTCAATTCTAGAAGCGGCTGAGCGATTCACGCAGCAAGAGCATGAGCCGGCGCTTCAACAGTATTTATTATTAGTCAGTGCACTCAAGGCTTTAGCTCATGAATCGCACGATCCATCGCTCATTTTGGATGCCTATCTGCTTCGCTCATTATCAGTAGCCGGGTATGCGCCATCAATGACTGATTGTTCTATCTGTGAAGCACCTGGTCCGCATCGCTTCTTCTCACTCGTCGGCGGTGGCTCTGTCTGCGTAACATGCAAGCCATCAGCAGCGCCAACGCCAGCGCCCGAAACTTTGGAGCTGATGTCCCAGCTTCTGTCAGGAGATTGGAATTTGGCAAGTGAGTCAGAGGTTCGTTTTCGCCGGGAGGCATCTGGCTTGATTGCGGCATATTTGCAGTGGCACCTAGAGAAAGGGTTGCGATCATTACCATTGGTTGAGCGAACCGAAAAACTAGAGAGCGTCTTTGAGTGATGGTGAAAAAAATTATTAAACCAACGACGCACCCAACAGGTGCAAAGCCACCAAAATTAAAAGCTGAACAAGTTCCGGCGCATGTGGCGATTGTCATGGATGGAAATGGTCGTTGGGCGAAGGCGCGTGGACTTGCTAGAACTGCCGGACATGAAGCGGGTGAGGCATCGCTCTTAGATATCGTTCACGGCGCGATTGAGATTGGTGTCAAAGAGATCAGCGCTTTTGCATTCTCTACTGAAAATTGGCGCAGATCCCCAGAGGAAGTGAAATTCTTGATGGGCTTTAATCGTGATGTGATCCGGCGCCGGCGCGATGAGATGAATGACCTTGGCGTAAAAATTCAGTGGGTTGGCAAGGAGCAAAGGCTCTGGAAATCAGTGATTGCCGAACTGACCGAAGCCGAAGAGCTGACCGCTAAAAATA
>CBFHTP010000037.1:0-265 GCA_965658705.1 Candidatus Nanopelagicaceae bacterium | reverse complement strand
GCGTGAATTATGGCGGCCGCGCCGAATTGGTTGATGCGATGACATCGATCACTCGGCTGAAATTAAAACCAGATCAAATAACTGAAAAGTTGTTGAGTAGCCATATGTATAGCCCCAAGATGAGAGATGTCGATCTCTTCTTGCGTTCATCGGGGGAGCAACGGACCTCTAACTTCTTGCCGTGGCAATCGGTCTACGCCGAAATGGTCTTTATGGATATTTTGTGGCCAGAGGTCGATCGGCGAACGCTCTGGCGGGCAATTGA
>CBFHTP010000036.1:0-11048 GCA_965658705.1 Candidatus Nanopelagicaceae bacterium | reverse complement strand
TCGCTCATGCCAGTGCTTTCACAGAGCAGCAATCGATCAGCAACCGGGCGCTGGACAATCACCCTCAAAGGACCTACAGCAGGTACAAATCTGGGTCTGATCACTTATCAAGATCTCTCTGGCACTCATGCTTCAAATGAATTTTCTGTTCAGTTTGAAGTTTCACAAGGTCCAACCCCGACACCGACTCCAGTACCGACAAAGAAACCAGCACCAGCGGTGGATACCTGTGCAGGGCAGGTCCGCAATTGAAACGGGTTAATATTTAGTATGGCCATTCAAAATTGGGCTGGAAACGTTCTCTTCAATGAGAGCGCAATCGTCTATCCGCGCACGATGGAAGAACTCCAGCACTTGGTGCGTGAAAACGATAAGGTAAAAGTCAGAGGGACCGCCCATTCCTTTAACTACATCGCTGATACCCATGCGCTAGCTCTCTCGCTTCAAGATCTTCCACAAGAGATAGTGATTGATGCCGATCTCATGCAAGCTCGCGTTCCGGCGGGCATCAAATATGGGGACTTGGCAAAGCACCTCCATCAGAAAGGCTTTGCGCTAAATAATCTTGCATCTTTGCCGCACATCTCCGTTGCAGGAACGGTCATGACTGGCACCCATGGTTCCGGTAGCAAAAATCAATCTCTGGCTGACCAAGTCGTGGCGTTTGAAATGGTGCTTGCAGATGGTGCACTTCGAACCTTCGCTCGAACCTCCCATCCGGTCGAATTTGATGGAATGGTCGTGGCGCTGGGCGCTTTGGGCATAGTCACTCACCTGACACTAAAAATTGAGCCTGCCTTCTCGGTAAATCAATGGGTCTACACAGACATGGCTCGCGAAAATTTTTACGATCACTACGAGGAGTTACTCGACCTTGGATACAGCGTCTCTTTCTTTATTGTCTGGGGCCGTTCTGGACTCGGTGATCTTTGGGTGAAAAGTAAAGATAGCGCTGGCTTCGTGCTACCAGACGCTCTGTATGGAGCCAACAAGCAGACCGAAAAGCGCCACCCGATTGCAGGTATCGATCCGATCCACTGCACTGAACAATTTGGCGAATCTGGTCCCTGGTTTGAGCGGTTGCCTCACTTTAAATTTGATTTCCAGCCAAGTGCTGGCGCCGAACTACAAGCCGAATTCTTTATCGGTCGAGCCGATGCAGCAAGGGCGCTTCGAGCACTGGAACAGATCTCAGCTCAGATTGAAGAAGTCGCCATGGTGACCGAAGTGCGAGCGATCGCCGGTACCTCGCTCTGGCTAGCCGGAGCACATGAGAGAGAGACCATCGCTATCCATTTCACACTTCGACAGGATGAACGAGTTCCACAATTGTTGGCAGAGATAGAGCACCTTCTGGCGCCATTTACAGCCCGCCCGCATTGGGGGAAATTATTCACTCACACGAACCTTCAGGCGCTTTACCCCAAATATAACGAGTTCAAAGCACTGCTCAAAAAATATGATCCTGCTGGCAAATTTACTAATAACTTTATCGAGACTCATTTTGCTGACTAACCGCAGAATTTTTGACTGATAGCGAAGAGATAGACTGAAGATATGAAGAGAGTTTTGGTTACTGGCGGGGCTGGATATATCGGTTCTACTGCAGTCTCGATGCTCATAGAAGCTGGCTACGCAGTCAGTGTGCTCGATGATTGCAGCACCGGACACCAAGATTCGGTAGATGCTCGTGCGAATTTCTTCCTCGGATCAATTTTGGATTCCGCTAAAGTCAAAGAGGCGCTGCACGAGGTGGATATGGTGATGCACTTTGCTGCAAAATCGCTGGTGGGAGAATCGATGCAGAAGCCAGAGCTTTACCATCATAACAATGTCGATGGTAGCCACGTTCTCTTCGATGCCATGATTGATATGGGCATAAGTCATATCGTCTTTTCGTCATCTGCTGCTACCTATGGTGAGCCGCAAAATAATCCGGTTCTCGAAAGTGATTACGCAAAACCAACTAATCCTTATGGTGAATCAAAGTTGGGCATCGATCGGATCCTGGCCGAGCTCTCATCAAGCGCCAATTTTGCCGCGATCAGTCTTCGTTACTTCAATGTCGCCGGCGCCTTTAAAAGCGCTTCTGGTTGGTTAGCCGAGCGTCACGACCCAGAAACTCATTTGATTCCAAATGTTCTTAAAGCTACTGCCCGCAATCCACTTCGTATCTTTGGCACAGATTGGCCAACTGCCGATGGCACCTGCATTAGAGATTATGTCCATGTTATTGATTTAATCGACGCTCATATTCGGGCATTCGATGCGCTAGTTCCCGGTAAGCACGAGATCATCAATCTTGGCAGCGGCGGCGGCTACTCAGTCCAGCAGGTGGTTGATACGGCGAGCAAGGTAATAGATGCGAGGGTTCCGGTAATTCAGGCAGATCGCCGCGCAGGTGACCCGGCCGTATTGGTAGCAAGCATCGAGAAGGCTGAGAGAATTTTGGGCTGGAAACCAGTTCGAAACTTAGAGACGATGATTCGAGATACTGCAGAAAGTATTACAGCGTAGGGGTAATTGAAATAACGGTAACGCCACCGATTGAATTCAAGACCTCGAGTAAATCTGCTGGATCAGATCCAGGCACCGAGATCGTAATTTCATCGTACCCCCGGCCATCTTCACTCTTCAAAACTTGAAGTCCTCGAATATCACCGCCAGCAAAACCAATCGCAGATGCAACCGCACCGAGTGAGCCAGGACGGTCTGGAAGTGAAATCTCTACTTTGAATTGAGCCATGAGAAGAGAGTACCTGTTTACTGTTACGGCAAGATGTCGAAGTTAAACCCTGCGGATTAAATCTGGATGATATTTGTACCAGAAATCTGCACAGAAATCTTTGGTAGGCCTGTTACAGCGGGGCCAGCTAGAACTCCGCCAGAGGTGGCATCAAACTTCGCTCCATGGCAAGCGCAATTGAGAGCATGCGAGAGGGCGTCATAAGCAACGGTGCAGCCTTGGTGAGTACAGACCGCCGAATAGGCATAGACGCCGGACTTAGTGCGAAAGAGAACTGCTGGACTGCCGTCTTTCGATGTGAAGGGCATCGATGAACCAACTGGAAAATCTGCAGCCTTCACGATGTTCTTAGAGAGTGCGATCTTCTTCTGGAATGAACCGCCAGCGAGCGCAGCAATTACCGCAGCGGAAGCGGCACCGATAATCGAGAGAACTTCACGTCGGTCTCGAAGATCAGGTAAAAAGTTCTGCGACGATCGCGAACGTCCTTTGGTATGTGTACGCCACATAAAGAAGAACGCTAGCCAAGATGCCGCAAAGCCAAGATCACTGGAAAGAAAATATGGATAGACATGGTAGGTCACCGAGAGCCAGAGAACGATCGCCATGCCAAAGCCGCCCAGGATTGCTGGCTGCATCGCGATGCCGGCGATTACGCAAATACCGATCGCAAATTCTGAGAGCATGACGAACCAAGCAAAGAGTGTTGAGTGCTCGAGCATGTGCTTAAGGATGAAAGAAATTGGCGAGTGACCGATATAACCAGCGGTCTGACCGGCAAAGGATGTTGGCCCGCTAGGTGCGAAGTAAACCGAGTCGATCGCCTTGGTCCAGCCGCCATAAATCCAAGTGACACCAAGCCACAGGCGCAGGATGGTGATCGGCAGTGGTTGGTTCTTCCAAGTGGCCAGGCCAATGTTTGACTTCATAAGGGCAATTTAACAGGGGAACCTCAAAAACTGGCTCCCTCAATTGGACTCGAACCAATAACCTGCCGATTAACAGTCGGCTGCTCTGCCAATTGAGCTATGAGGGACTACTTCTACTGACTTCTGCGGACGAGCCCAAATCCTATCAAATATCTCCGACCGCAATTTCGCGCTGGGCTCGCTTGGCCGCCTCTAGGCCAACCAGGCGGGTAAAGGTCTCGTTGTACTGCTGCTCATTCTCTACCGGATTTAACCGCTGCAACGACGATTTAATCTCTTCGATCTGGCGGGTGAGAGCCACTTCGCGCAGCCGGGCAAAGATGGATGCAATGTAATGATCTGAAATTGCGCCATCTAGGCGAATCGGTTCAACCGTCAACTCAGTGATCAGAGTTCGGATCGCTTCGTCTTGAGTGCGGTCTAACAGGTCAGAGATCGCTTGGTCTGGGGCTTCATCAACTCTGGCTCGCAGATCAGCATAAGGCGGATAGGTGAATGCGCCGGCTTCGATCTCGCTCCAACCCTGCGCCAAATCTGGGTACTGCAACTTCACCTTTAAAACTTCGCGCTCCAGCATTAAGCGCGGGTCTTTCACATTAACTCCCTGCGGTGCAACTTCTACAACCGCTGATCCCGCGCGTCCAGAAAGACGCTTCACGGCAGTCGAAACGATATCCATCTCCATGCCAAGCCACGTTGCAATGGACTTAATGTATTCGGGGCGTAATGAGGCATCTTTAATTTTTCCAACAAGAGGTGCAACGTGGTTGAGCGCTGAGACGCGACCTTCTGGCGTATTGATGTCATAACCCTTGATGACAGACTTCATCGCAAATTCAAAGAGCGGCACTCGGCGAGCAATCAGATCTCGAACTGCCTCATCTCCCCCAGTCTGTCGCAGCTCATTAGGGTCTTGGCCTTCTGGCGCAATTGCAACAAATGTCTGCGCCACAAATTTTTGGTCATCATCAAATGCTTTGAGTGCAGCTTTTTGACCCGCCGCATCGCCATCAAAGGTAAAGATGACTTCGCCTTTAAATGCATCGCTATCCATCAAGAGTTGTCGAATCACTCGAATGTGATCATCTCCAAATGCAGTCCCACAGGTTGCAACAGCTGTGATGACGCCAGCTAAATGACAGGCCATGACGTCGGTATAGCCTTCTACGACAACAACCTGGCGCTTCTTAACAATCTCCTTCTTCGCCAGATCAAGACCATAGAGCAGCTTTGATTTCTTGTAGAGCGCCGTTTCGGCTGTGTTCAAATACTTTGGGCCTTGATCCTTATCATCACCCGCCAATTTGCGAGCACCAAAACCCACAACATCGCCAGTAATATCTTTAACCGGCCACATCACTCGATTTCGATAGCGATCGATATAGCCGCCCTTGCTGCCAACTTTTACTAGTCCAGCAGCTTCTTGCTCGGCATCGGAGTAAGAAAGCTTTGTGAGGTGCTTATAAAGCGCATCCCATTCATCCGGTGAGTAACCAACCTGGAATTGATCGGCAGCGCCCTTATCAAAACCCTTTGCGGTCAAGAACTCTCGAGCAACTTGGGCTGGCCCTGGCTTGCCAAGTTCTTCTTGATAAAACTTCATTGCCGCAGTGTTTACTGCGACCAAACGCGAGCGATTGATGCCAGGTGTGGCTGAAGGTCCGCTCGAATCATAAGTAAGGGTGTAGCCAATTTTCTCAGCCAGCCGTTCGATCGTCTCAGTAAAGGTGAGGTGATCCAACTTCATTAAGAAGGCGATGACATCCCCGCCAGTCTGACAGCCGAAGCAGTGGAAATATCCCTTTGATGGCGTGACGTGAAAAGAGGGCGATTTCTCATCATGAAAGGGGCAGAGCCCCTTCTTCTGTCCGCCACCTGCACTCTTTAATTGAACAAAATCACCGATCACTTCATCAATTCGAACATGATCGCGGACATACGCGACATCTTCATCTCTTATCCGGCCGGCCATAACGCGATCCTAATTGATTTTATTTAGGATTATTCAGTCAGGCGCGCATGAAGCGCATACGCCCCAGGATCGGTCAAGCAGGCAACCTGATCAATCACTACCCGAAGCCGCTCTGACTCACTGCCAGCTATCCGCCAATCATCGAGGAAGAATCCCTCTAGCGTTGCAGGTGCACCTGTGTAAACAATTTCGACCAGATTCTTAATCAAGATCTGTTGTTCGGCATAGCGCCTCTGAGAAGAATCAGCGTTGATGACGTAATAACCAGCCATCGCTTTAAGTACCGCAACTTCGACTCGTTGTTCGCGAGGCACAATCAGATTCGCGCTATATCGAGTGAGGGAACCATCACCGTATTGATCGCGAGTTGCAGCTTCAGCCGCGAGTGCGAATCTGCCAATCAATTGCGAGGCTAAATCCTTGAGCCGGGCTAAATTCTCGTGCGATCCATCATAGGATTTTGGCCAGCACGAGAGTTTCTGTAATTCACCCAAGGCCTTTGCCGCTTCAACTTCTGTGATGTCATCCAAGTAACTCTCTTGCGCGACCTCGAAGAGATCGGCAATATCCCCATGCAACCGATCTAACTGAACCTGGCCAGAGACAATGGCATCCTCAAAATCATGAACTGAGTAAGCAACATCATCTGACCAATCCATGATCTGCGCTTCCATCGCCTGCGCACCAGCTGGTGCACCTTGTCGCACCCAATCAAAGATCTCGACATCATCGTTATAGACGCCAAATTTGCGAGTGTTAACTGCGCGAGCCCATGGGTACTTAGTTGCCGCATCAAGTGAAGCCCGGGTCAGATTAAGCCCGACTGATTTGCCTGATACATTTACGGTCTTTGCTTCTAGCCGTACAAGTAAGCGAAATGATTGTGCATTTCCTTCAAAGCCGCCGCAATCTTCTGCGACTTCATTGAGTGCATCCTCACCATTGTGACCAAATGGTGGGTGGCCAATGTCGTGGGCAAGACATGCACCTTCCATCAGATCTGGATCTGCGCCAAGTGCTTCACCAAGTTCGCGGCCAACTTGCGCACATTCAAGTGAGTGCGAGAGCCGAGTACGTGGAAAATCTGAGGCCCACGGAACTTCTACCTGGGTTTTTGCGGCCAGCCGACGAAGCGCAAAGGAGTGAATAATGCGAGCCCGATCGCGCGCAAACTCGGTACGTCCCGCTCTCTTAGCCGGCTCATCTAAAAATCGTTCGCGGTCAGATTCGCTGTACCCGCTATGTTCGTGAGCTGCCTGCAAGACCATAGGTGAACTCTAGTTCTTCACTTGATCGGTCAGGTGGATACCAAATTGAGCGAGCGTCTTATAGGACAAATATGCACCAGTCTCGCGCAGGATATAACGCCAGTTTGCTTCACCTATTGATGCCGGCCCAGTGACAGATGGTGCACAGGATGCATACAGACCAAGATCTTTAGCTTCTGCCTCTGCCCGGTAGCAATGATAAGGATCGGTCGCGATGATGACGCTAGTCAAATTATTTTTCTTAGCGTATCCGGCATAGGCCAAGGTGCTGCTTAAAGTGTCTCTACCGATTCCCAGGTAGGCCAACGCTGACTTTGAAATTTTCTGTTCAATAAGTGCACGGTAGCTAGTACTGGCTTCAGTGAAATTATCACCCTTGGCATTGGAGCCAACAGTAATAATTTTTTTAGCGAATCCGGCTTTGTAGGCAGCTGCTGCCGCGTCGATCCGCGCTTGCAAAATGTCGGATGGCTTCCCGTTGTATTGCGCCGCGCCAAGCACAACGATGACGTCGCTCTTTACCGGGTGCGCGTTATGCGCTTCATTCCAAATTGAATAGGCAAAGTAGGCTGGGAAAAAGATTGCGATCAAAAGTAGCAAGGTAAAAATTCGACGAATCCAGTTAAAAGGATTGAGTAATCCAAGGCCTAACATTTCTTAACCACCCGATACTGAATCATCAATAGTGATCGCTGGGATCTCATCTGGATCTTTTAGCCAGCCATCTGGCAAAGTGACGGTGCGGCTATGTGACTTGCGACCGCGAGGCACTTCAGAGACCGAAGTCGGATATGGCTGATCATTGATTCCTGCTAACAAATATTCGAGTTCACCTCGAGAAGCAACCATGCCAAGGCCTGCTCGCAACTCTTTAGGAACGGTAAATCCTTTTAAGTACCATGCCATGTGCTTACGAAGGTCGCGCATCGCTCGACCTTCAGATTCAAAGTATTCAATCAACAAGTCAGCGTGACGCGTCATCATCTGACGAACTTCCCCAAGCGTCGGCTCAAGAACGGTATTGCCACCATTGATGGCGCTGACCAGATCGGCAAATAGCCACGGCCGGCCCAAGCAACCACGGCCCACAACAACCCCGGCACATCCAGTCTCTTCGATCATGCGCGCACCATCAGTGCCAGACCAAATATCGCCGTTGCCAAGTACTGGTACCCCTGTTGGTTTCATATGCTCAACAAGTTCTGCAATCTTCGACCAATCTGCCGCGCCGTCATACAACTGCTCGGCAGTGCGAGCATGTAGCGCTACCCAAAGAACGCCAGCACGCGCTGCTGCTGAAGCAGCTTCCAAGAATGTGTGGTGATCGCTATCAATACCAATTCTCATTTTTACCGTGACCGGAACGCCGTAAGGCTTCGCTGCTTTCACCGCTGAGGTAACGATATTTTCGAAGAGCTTTCGTTTGAAAGGTAGCGCAGCTCCGCCGCCTCGCCTGGTCACCTTGGGAACCGGACAGCCAAAGTTCAGATCAATGTGATCAGCTAAGTTCTCTCTCATTAAAAGGGTTACTGCCTGGCCGACCACATTAGGGTCCACTCCATAAAGTTGGACCGAACGAGGAGTTTCGCCAACGCCAGGAGTGATGAGGCGCATCGTCTCTGGATGTCGCTCGATCAATGCGCGGGCAGTCACCATCTCGGAAACAAAGAGACCTGCGCCTTGTTCTCTGCAAAGCGTTCTAAATGCAGAGTTGGTAATTCCAGCCATGGGGGCGAGGACTACTGGTGTTGTGAGCACCACCTCGTTATTTTCAAATCCACCATTGGCGATCGGAAGTCGAAGTGGTGCTACTGCCGTCTTAAGCACCTAACAGACGTGGTGCTAACCACGCTTGGACTTGATCAAGGCTGATTCGCTCTTGCGCCATCGTGTCACGATCTCGAATTGTTACTGCGTTATCTTCCAACGTCTCGAAGTCCACTGTGATGCAATACGGTGTTCCGATCTCATCTTGGCGACGATACCTGCGACCGATTGCGCCAGAGTCATCGAAATCAACTGACCAATTCTTGCGCAGCTCGGCAGCCAAATCGCGAGCCTTTGGTGAGAGATCAGCGTTTCGAGACAATGGCAGAACCGCCGCTTTAATGGGAGCCAGGCGGTGATCTAGCTTCATGACCGCACGCTTCTCCATCTCGCCCTTCGAATTTGGCGCTTCATCTTCAGTGAATGCATCCATCATGAAGGTAAGGGTGCAGCGATCAACACCAGCCGCTGGTTCAATCACAAATGGTGTCCAGCGTTCATTCTTCTCTTGATCAAACCAAGTCAGGTCTTTGCCGGATGCCTTTGAGTGTGCTTTGAGATCGAAGTCAGTACGAGAAGCGATGCCCTCGAGCTCGCCCCACTCAGTACCGTTGAATTCAAACTTGTACTCAATATCTACAGTGCGCTTTGAATAATGCGAGAGCTTCTCTTTCGGGTGCTCAAAGAGGCGCAGACGATCTGGGTTGATGCCAAGATCTTTGTACCACTGAAGGCGAGTATCGATCCAGTATTGATGCCACTCTTCATCGGTTCCAGGAACTACGAAGAATTCCATCTCCATCTGCTCGAATTCACGAGTACGGAAGATGAAGTTTCCGGGAGTGATTTCGTTTCTAAAAGATTTACCAATTTGGCCGATACCAAATGGGGGCTTCTTTCGTGATGTCTGCGCGACGTTATCAAAATTAATGAAGATACCTTGCGCGGTTTCGGGGCGAAGGTAGGCCAGGCCGGACTCATCTTCTACTGCGCCAAGAAATGTTTTTAACAAACCTGAAAACTGACGAGGCTGCGTGAACTTTCCTTTATTGCCACAGTTTGGGCAATTCACTTCATCCATCGAAGTAGGTACGCGACCATTCTTGGCTTCAAAGGCCTCTTGCAAGTGATCGGCGCGATAGCGCTTGTGGCACTCGGTGCACTCGGTCAGCGGATCGCTAAATGTTTCGACGTGACCAGATGCTTCCCACACTTCACGAGCCAAGATGATTGAGGAATCAAGGCCGACTACATCTTCGCGGCCCTGAACCATCGACTTCCACCACTGGCGTTTTACATTGTTTTTTAACTCAACACCGAGCGGGCCGTAATCCCAGGCAGCGCGAAGCCCGCCATAAATTTCAGAGGATGGGTAGACGAAACCTCTTCGCTTGGCCAGGCTCACAATTGTCTCTAAGCGATCGGTCTTGCCCTTTTTTTCATCTGCCACGATTTTCTCCTCCGGCTGGCTGTCGGGTTGTACTTCTCCTGCAGGAATGCAAGGCCTTAATTTTAGCAAGAGAGCGGGGCTAGACTCACCACCTATGGGTGAAGCCAAGAAACTTTATAAGGGCAGTGCCAAGCAGAACCCTCTTGCTGCCATCTTCGCCAATCTCAAGAGCTATCCAAGAGACCTCACACTCTCTGCGCTGATCTCTGGCTTCCTCGTTGTTTTGGTTGCAGTTACTGGACCCGTCGTTATCCAACTTACTGCGGCAACGAACGGCCACTTCAGCGCCGCAGAGACCACAAGTTGGATCTTTATCACCTGGGCTACTGCTGGTTTCTTTGGACTATTCCTCTCACTGCGATTCAAAATGCCAATGATCGGTTCACCATCAACTGCGTCAATGGTTCTGCTCGTAACCAGCCTCTCAACTCACTCACTCGCCGAAGCGGTCGCTGCCTACATCATCGTTGCAGTTGGGTTCATTTTGATTGGGCTCACTGGTGCCATGGATCGCATCATGAAATTTATTCCGCACGAAGTGATTATGGCGATGCTGGCCGGTGTTCTCTTCCAATTTGGAATCAATATCTTTACCTCGTTCACGGCAGAACCATGGCTCGTTTCAATCATGGTGCTTATCTTCTTTATTGCCCGTCGCTTAAAGAGCCGCACACCAGTCGTCCCGGTCTTTATCGTCGGGCTTGCACTGACCGCCGTACTCGGCAAATTCCATTTTCAGAGCACTCACTTTGGACTCGTTCACCCGGTTCTGGTTCATCCGCACTTTACGGTTGCTAGCGCCGTCAACTTAGCCTTGCCTATGCTCCTTGCCACCCTTGCTACGCAGTACGCACCAGGTTTTACTGTCCTTAAAACTGCCGGCTACAAACCAGCGGTTAAGTATTCGATGGTCACA
>CBFHTP010000035.1:0-11243 GCA_965658705.1 Candidatus Nanopelagicaceae bacterium | reverse complement strand
CTCACTGGCGCGACGACTGGCAATGCCGGCATCAGCTAAAACTTTGTGGAGTCGGACTAATTTCTGTGGCTGTTGTGGTTCTTCAGGCTGAACTGAACGATTCTCACTCATAGGGTCTCCGGAATCTCTGCGATTCATGGGTAGTTGGGAGGCAGATTGTACCCTCCCCTGAAGCGATCGGCTTAATCGGTCAGGGAAGCCAAAACCTCGTCTAGGCTATCAATATCTGGCAAGAAGGGTGCCAACGCAGGTAGATCCGAGGTCGCATTCAGGCCAAGCTTCTCTAGGAAATAAGAGGTAGTCCGGTAAAGGATTGCGCCAGAATCAGGTTCGGTTCCAGCCTCTTCAACCAATCCCCTATTAACCAGGGTCTTCATCACTGCCTCAACGTTTACCCCGCGAATGGCAGAAACCCTCGCTCTGGAAACCGGTTGTCGGTAGGCAATGACCGCCAGCGTTTCCAGAGCAGCCTGCGTCAATCTGCTCTGCTGCCCATCTAAGACAAATTTTTCAACGAGTGCGGCTTGATTAGGATGGCTGTAAAAACGCCATCCGCCAGCCACCTGGCGAAGCTGGAATCCTCGCTCCTCAACCTCATAGGAGGTAGCCAATTGAACGAGGGCTGCAGAGATCTCCTCAGTAGGCGTTTCTGTGATTTGGGCTAAAACCAGCTCTGAAAGTGGTTCGTCGACTACCATCAAGATAGCCTCAATCGATCTATAAAGTTCTGGTTTAGACATTTATTCTTCTTTCATCTGCGTTTCAAGGGGTACTGGAGGGAGATCAAACTCGTCACTGACTTCAACCTCACCCGTGGAGCTCCCGACCCAGGTGACGTGGAGTTCACCTAATGAGACAACCTGTTCAAAGCTGACCATGCCCTCGCGGTAAAGCTCCAAAAGGGCTAAAAAGCGTGCCACGACGACGAGTGTCGACTCTGCACCTGCAACTAATGCCCGAAAACTTGAGCGTCCAGAGCCTCGAAGAAGCTCGACCATCTTGACCGCCTCTTCAGCCACCCTCACCAGCGGGCTGTGGAGGTGAGCCTGTGGTAAGGCAGGTTCTATCTTTGGCGAGAGAACACGTTGCGCAATTGCTGCAAAGCGCTGCGCGCCGACGCCTATCAGGACTTCTGGAAGTAGCGCCGCAAAATGAGGCTCGAGGGCCACGGTCCTCGGGAATCTCTTTTCCTGAAGTTCGACCCGGCCAAGAAATATTGCGGCAATCTCTTTGAAGGCGCGATATTGCAGCAAACGGGCGAAGAGAAGATCTCTAGCTTCAAGTAGAGCCAGATCAGCTTCATCTTCTATCTCACCAGATGGCAGTAATCTCGCTGCTTTAAGGTCTAGCAGGGTTGCAGCGACCACAAGGAACTCAGTTGTCTGATCTAGATCCCACCCCTCGCTTGCCCCGTCTAACGCCCTGATGTAAGAGATGAAATCATCGGTAACCGCCCCAAGAGCGATCTCGGTTACATCCATCTTGTGGCGAGAGATGAGCTGAAGAAGCAGATCAAAGGGACCGTCGAAGTTTGAGAGATGAACGGAGAAGCCAGGCGTAACCCCCTCGGTTACGCCCACATCTCTCGTGCTCCTGCTCATACTCTTGCTCACCTTAGACATGGGAGAACAATAACCGCTAGTCGCTTGCCTTTCGCCTACACGCCCAATTAGAGTCCGCAGCATGGCAAAAGTTAATTCGAAGGTTTCTCGCTTCGACGCTAAATCGACAAATCGCGATGATGATCTCGCTCAAACCTCTACTTTGCTCGGCAAAAAGCCAATCAATTTCCCAGAAATCGTGCAGGCACCCACCGATGGACCAGCCAGAATTATTTCAGTCGTCAATCAGAAAGGCGGGGTCGGAAAGACAACGACAACAATCAACTTAGGCGCAGCGCTCGCTGAAATTGGACGTCGGGTACTGCTTGTCGATTTTGATTCCCAATCGTCGATGACGATCGGACTTGGAATTAAGCCTTACGAAAATGAGCAGTACAACTCCATTTGGTACCTACTCAATGATGCGCAAGCCGACGTGCGGGATGCAATTCTTAAATCAAACGTCCCAGGTATGGATTTTATTCGTGGTCACGAAGACATGGCTGCTGCTGAAGCAAAGTTTGTTTCGGAGATAGCGAAAGAACATAAGTTGCGCAAATTACTAGCTCCACTCATCAATGAGTACGACGTAATTCTCATTGACTGTTCCCCCTCTCTTGGAACGCTCACTGTTAACGCACTTACTGCATCATCTGGCGTAATCATTCCAATGGAGTGTGAGTACTTCGCAATTCACGGCTTAGCACTTGTAAAGAGTACGATTCAGACGATCAAAGAGAATACAAATCCAGGCCTTGAAATTCTGGGAATCCTAGCGACACGATTTGACCGCAAAACTTCGCACTCCCGTGAAGTTTTAGAGCTCATTGCGAATCAATTCTCTGCAGAAGTATTTGACACAATCATTTCTAGAACAATTCGTTTCTCCGAGTCAACGTCTCAAGGCGAACCGATCACAACCTTTGCCAGTAGCTCTCATGGAGCTATGTCCTACCGTCGATTAGCACGTGAATTAATAGCCCGAGGAGGCAGTAAATGAGTAGACGCGTACAACTTCCAGGTGCGGACGAACTATTCCGACAATCAACAACTCTAAGCGCAGTCCCCAATGCGGCGCCAACTCCCGTAGAAGATCAACCCAATGCGCCGATTAATTCTGTCGCCACCAAAAAAGCAGTGCGCCAAACTCCTAGAAGGCGCGTTAATTCATTTGACCGTTCCCCAAGTGGAAGAGAGAGACATGACGAAAAGATCACTGTCTACCTCTCCCCTGATGAGCTCTATGATTTAGAGCAAGCTCGATTAGCGCTCCGAGGAGATCTCGGCCTCGCTGTAGATCGTGGTCGCATTGTTCGTGAATCACTCGCGATCATCATCGCCGATCTAGAATCTAAAGGTGATCAATCAATCATCGCGCGTCGCCTTCGCGGCAGATAGGACTTCCGAGAGAACGTCTCCTGCTATTTCTTACTTTTCTTACTTTTCTTACTTTTCTTACTAGTCTTATTTAGCTCTCCTATTTAGCTCGGGGGTGCGCACTCGCATAACTTTCTCGCAAGCGATCGATCGTGACAAGTGTGTAAATTTGTGTCGTAGTAACCGATGCGTGGCCTAGTAGCTCCTGTACTACGCGAATGTCCGCACCACCATCCAAGAGGTGAGTCGCAAAGGAATGGCGTAAGGAGTGCGGGGAGACTACCTGCGAGAGATTAGCTCTTTTAGCTGCAGATCCAATGATTGACCAAACGCTCTGTCTGCTTAAGCGTTTACCTTGGGCGTTGAGAAAGAGAGCCTCGCTCCGTCCGCCTTTTAAGAGCGATGGGCGGACCCTGATGAGGTATTGATCGAGTGAATGTGTAGCAAATTTTCCCACAGGAACAATTCGCTCTGATCCACCCTTGCCGCGCAATTTGAGCGACAATGCGTTTTCGCCCTCCAATTTGGAGACATCATTGATATTCAGGCCTACCACTTCTGAAACCCGACCCCCAGTTGCGTACATAAGTTCAACAAGGGCAACATCACGAAGTGAGTTCAGATCACCTTCTCTCTCCACATTTTTCAATAACTCCAAAACTTCAACCACGGTGAGCGCTTTCGGCAAGCGCTGTGGAATCTTTGGCGGGGCATACTCCTTGATGGGATTTAAAAACTGCTCCTCTTTCGCCGCAAAGTCTAGAAAATTTCGAATCGCTACAACCCCCCGGGAAATCGAGCTCTCGGCTAATCTCGCTACTCCACTGCCACCGCGCAACGTAGCGAGATACCTGCCCATGATCTCCGGATTGATGTGATGAAGTTCAACTGCCTCCTGAGTGAGAAAGCCAAGAAAACGCATGAGGTCTCGTTCGTAAGCGATCAGGGTGTTCTTGGCCAATCCTTTCTCAACAGAGAGAAAGGCAAGGTACTCCCTCGCTAAAAGTGAGGAGTTCTTAGCCACAGTGAGTCATAACGAACTTACTGTTGTGCGATGGCAGCCGCAATAAGGCCAGCAAATAGTGGATGCGCCCTGGTAGGTCTGGACAAAAACTCAGGGTGCGCCTGTGTGCCCACGTAATACGGATGTGTAGATTGGGCAAGCTCTACACATTCAACTAAGTGTTGGTCGGGTGAAAGTCCCGAGAAGGTTAACCCAGTTGCGGAGATCTGCTCACGGTATTTGTTATTGACTTCATAGCGATGACGATGTCGCTCATCGATCAATTCCGAGCCGTAAATTTTGGAGAGTAAAGAGCCGGGTGCAAGCACAGCAGGATAAAGTCCAAGGCGCATAGTTCCACCCATGTCCCCGCGACCAGCCACAATGTCAGCTTGGCTCGCCATCGTTGCAATGACTGGGTGAGGTGAATCTGGTTCAAATTCAGCAGAACTTGCCCCAACTAAGCCGGCAAGATTTCGAGCTGCCTCAATAACCATGCATTGAAGACCGAGACATAAGCCTAACGTTGGAATTTTATTCTCTCGAGCAAAGGTAAGCGCTCCGAGTTTTCCCTCAATACCTCGGACCCCGAAGCCGCCCGGCACGCAGATTGCATCGACCGCTGATAGCGCAGCTGCTGCTCCAGCAGGAGTATCACACTCATCACTTGGCACCCACTTAATGTTTACTCTGGCGTTATTTGCAAAACCACCCGCGCGTAGAGCTTCGGTGACCGAGAGATATGCATCAGGTAGATCGACGTACTTGCCTACCAGGGCAACACTCACGTCATGCTTTGGGTGATGAACTTTCTGGAGCAATTGATCCCATTCACCCCAAACAACTTCGGTGCCACCAAGATTTAAACGGCGCACCACATAACTATCGAGACCCTCGGAGTGAATGACTTTAGGAATGTCATAAATGGAGGGCGCATCAACCGCTGCAACAACTGCCTCTAAGTCCACATCACACATCGATGAAATTTTTTGCTTCACCGAATCCGGAATTGCTCTATCTGATCTAATCACGATTGCATCTGGCGCAATTCCAATGGACCGTAGCGCAGCGACGCTATGTTGCGTCGGCTTGGTCTTTAGCTCACCTGATGGACCAATGTATGGGACGAGCGAAACATGTAAATAGAAGACGTTGTCGCGACCAACATCCTGTCTAATCTGCCTGGCCGCTTCAAGGAATGGGAGCGACTCAATATCACCAACGGTTCCGCCAACTTCTGTAATAACCAAATCAATATCTGGACTAGCCATCGAGCGAATATGCTCTTTTATCTCATTTGTGATGTGTGGAATAACTTGAACGGTATCTCCCAGATATTCACCGCGCCGCTCTTTGGCGATAACATTTGAATAAATCTGTCCAGTCGTAACATTTGCTGAGCCGTGGAGGTTTCTATCCAAGAAACGTTCATAGTGCCCAATGTCTAAATCGGTCTCTGCTCCATCATCAGTCACAAAGACTTCGCCGTGTTGAAATGGGTTCATGGTTCCAGGGTCGACATTGATGTACGGATCGAGTTTCTGCATAGTTACTCGAATTCCACGGCTCGTGAGGAGCCTTCCCAAACTTGAGGCCGTGAGACCCTTACCCAAGCTAGAGGCAACGCCCCCGGTGACGAATAAATGCTTGGTGACATGAGGGCTGGTCATGGAGCACTAACTTATCAGTGAACGCAGCGATTCACGAACCATCAGGATCAACTCACTGGCGTGTTCCTGAGCAGTGGCTGATTCCTCTTGCCCAGATAACATTCTGGCGATCTCAACAGTCCGATCTTCTTCGCCAAGCGAGATCACATCACTTGCAGTTACAGATCCGCTTTGGTCTTTTCGCACAACCAGATGCTGGTCAGCCCAAACGGCGACCTGCGCAAGGTGTGTCACGACAATTACTTGCGCTTTACTGGCCAAGAGGGCAAGCCTGCGGCCGACCTCGATCGCTGCTTTTCCGCCAACGCCAGCATCGATCTCATCGAAGATGTAGGTACCTACTGGATTCTTGGCGGCAATGACCACTTCAATTGCTAGCATCACTCTAGAAGTTTCACCACCGCTCGCCACCTTTGAGAGCGGCAGGGCGGCGGCGCCTTTATGCCCTGAAAAGAGGAATGAAACTTCATCGATTCCGGTTGGAGTGAAATTAGAAATTACAGTGTCATCGCTTGCGCTCATTTGGCAGACGAATTTGGCATGCGGCATAGAGAGCGCCGACAGTTCCTTGGTGACTGAATCAGAGAGCGTCTGCGAACTAACCTGACGAGCAGCAGAAAGTTCACGTGCAGCGCTTTGTAAATTTTTAAAAACAAGTGAGAGGTCACTCTCGAGCTCGGCAATCCGTGCATCACCACCTACTAGATCTTTTAAGCTTTCATCAGCACTATCGAATTCAGTGATCATCTCAATAAATGCTTGATCTCGATCGGAACCCTTTCCGTATTTTTTGATCAAGGTATTGATTCCAGCTTTTCTCAATTGAAGTGCGTCAAACCTTGCTGGGTCTGCCTCTAACCGCGCCAGATATGTGGTGAGGTCTCCAGCCAGATCGGTAAAGGAGAAGAGCAGATTCAGATATTGCTCAATCAGCAGATCAAGGGCAGCATCCTTTCCTTTCAGCGCCTCTAGAGATCGGCGGGCGCTTTGTAGCTGATTCACCACCGAATTATCTTCAGAATCCAGCAGATTGAGTGTTAACGAGATTGCGGTATTGAGCTCTTCAACACTTCCAAGTCTGGAAATATCATTATCAATTTCAATGAGCTCGCCTACTTTCGGCATGAGCTTCTTGAAATCATCAACGAAGAGTTTCAGGAGCGCAATCTTTGACTCTTTTTCCGCTGATTCTTTACGGAGCTCGTTGATTCGTTTTGTTAGAGTTTTATGGGAGTCAAAAAGATGAGAGTAGAGATCCAAAGTTGGTGCTAAGTTCGCAAATGCGTCGAGAACCTCTCGCTGTACATAGGCTTTAGATAGCCGTTGGTTGGTGGACTGTCCATGAATTTCAATCAAAGATGTGGCTATCTCACTTACCTTTGAGGTTGTCGAAAGCGAACCACCCAAGAGAATTCGAGATTTACCATCAGGTGTCACTGTGCGAGTGATCACCAAAGAGTGGTCTTCAACATCACCGCCTGCATCTAGTACTGACTCCTCTGTTGTAGGAGCTAAAGAGAACTTGGCCGAGACTGCTGTGCGTTCCGCGCCTTTTCTTACTAAATCTGCATCTGACTTGCTTCCTAGAACTAAGCCCAGCGCGCTCAGAACCATGGTCTTTCCAGCGCCGGTTTCACCAGTCAGAACAGTGAGGCCGGGAGAGAATTCCACATTCGCAGCCTCAATGACCCCAAGCCCGCGAATTGAGATCTCTTCCAGCAAATTTCGGCGAACCTCACTCACCGCGCCAGCCTTCAATGGGCAGTTTGAACTTTGCAACTAATCTATCTGTGAAATTTGATCCATCAATATGGACTAGCTCAATTTTATTCTTAGCTCGAGTAATGATAATTCGGTCACCACTTGCTACCTTGAGAGATCTCATTCCATCGGCTGAAAGTTCGGCGTTATCTGATTCGATATCGATGGCAATCGTTGACTCAGGTGAGATGACCATCGGTCTTGAAAATAGGGCGTGAGCTGCTAGAGGCAATAGCACCATGGCATTTACTTCAGGCCAGAGAACCGGACCGCCGGCCGAGAAAGCATAGGCAGTTGATCCCGTCGGCGTGGCACAAATAACGCCATCACATCCCCATCTAGAGAGAGGGCGACCATCAATTTGAAGAAAAAGTTCAATCATTTGCGCGGTCTGCCTTGCGATAGTTAATTCGTTGAGCGCCCACCCATCGTCAATTAATTTTCCGGAGCGTTCAACCGAGTAAGAGAGCATCAACCTGGACTCGCCTCGGTACTTCTTTGAGGCCACAGATTGCGCCAAAAAAGCTGCGCTAGGCCGTGCGATTTCAGCGAGAAAACCTACGTTGCCAAGATTCACTCCAAGGATTGGAATCTCAAGATCCTTGACCAACTCTGCGGCGCGCAAGATGGTTCCATCTCCGCCCAGAACAATCGCAACCTCTGCGCCAGCGACATCGCCATGGGATTGAACACCAGAAATCTTCTTATCTGAATTGGAGGTTACGGTGAAGCCGATCGCGAGCAATTCTTTTGCAACTTCTGCTGCGAATTCAAAAGCTTCTACCTTGGTTGGGTGAATAACTAGGACCGCTTTGCGTTGGTTCACTGTGGACCCTCCAGGATCGCTTGCTCTAACTGCGCTTCACTAATCTCTTCACTCCCCCGTCGCAGCCAGAGAAAATATTCGACATTGCCGGAAGGTCCAGGAAGTAAACTTGCCACTACTCCAAGACATCCCAAGCCCATATCGTAAGCCGAGTCAGCGACATCACGAACAGCGGCCTTTCGAAGCCCCGAATCTCGCACCACTCCACCAGCGCCTAGCTTTTCTCGTCCCACTTCAAATTGTGGCTTCACCATCACCAGAAAATCTGCCGCAGTTCGGGAGACCGAAACAAGTGCTGGAAGTACGAGTGAGAGTGAGATGAAACTCAAATCTGCAACAATCAGATCAACGGGATCACCGATTTGTTCAATCGTGAGATGTCGCACGTTAGTTCGATCAAGGATAGTGACCCGTTTATCGCTGCGGATCTCCCAAGCCATCTGCCCATAACCGACGTCGACAGCAATAACTTCGCCAACTTCTCGCTTGAGCAAGACATCGGTAAAGCCGCCAGTTGAAGCGCCTGCATCGAGTGCACGTTTTCCTTTGACCACGATCTCGGGGAGCGCATCAAGTGCTCCAGCCAATTTATGTCCACCCCTTGACACGTAATCATCTCGATCGCCCTGCAACGTAATTGAAGTTTGCGCATCCACTTGTGTCGCAGGTTTGGAAGCAGGGATTCCAATCACAAGGACGGATCTTGCTTCGATGAGATCCGCCGCATGCTCGCGAGAACGTGCAAGCCCTCGACGGACCAACTCTGCATCCAGTCGGGTCTTCATCAGAGATTAAGCCCCATCGATTGCGGTGAGATTCGCTCCAAGAGCGCTGTGAATCCCATCGTAGGCATCGCAATGCTCATCAAGATCCAAGCTTTGAAGCCCCGCGATGACTTCTCGGATCGCTTCAAGGGTCGGATGTGAAGAGCTGCTCTGATTCGACTGAAATTCCATGGGGCTACGCTATCTAAAAAGAAGTTCTACGCGCCGCAACGAAGCGCTACTGCGGAGAGAATTGGCGAAAGATCACAACTTTGTAATGCTGCTCGCTTCAACTTGCCAGCGGCTGGCTAGTCCGCTTGGCGCTTGCCAAAAGCGTCTCCGCACGGCACCGCTCACCTCGACCCATTGATCTGGTTTGAGCGAAAGTGCGCTACGCCGGGCAGATGCGCTCCAGGATGCAATATCGAGAGTATCGACCTCACGTTTCTTTCCCCTGACGGTTCTTCTATCGACAACTATTCGAAATTCAACTACTTTGTCACCGCTCGGTAGCTCTTTTTCGGTTGCTGCGCTACTCACCCGTCCAACCAGAATTACCTCATTGATCCCCTCGTGAGTAGTGAGAACCTTCTTCTCGCCCTTTACCGCCTTCGCTGGACTCGATAATTTCTCTTGCTTGAGTACTGACGCCATTTCGAAACCCTCACTTTAAATTATTTTAAACTCTCAGAAGGAAATTTCTGATGTAGAGATAATCAAAGTCGGTGCTCAGTAGAGAGAGCGTGAAGCAGGTGTGAGATGTGGAAAAGAATAGATGTAGATAAAAAAAGAGCACCTACTCGACTCTCACAAGGAGAGGAGTAGGTGCTCTTTCATAAATGATGTCCGGCGGCGATCTACTCTCCCACAAGGTCCCCCTTGCAGTACCATCGACGCTGAGAGGCTTAGCTTCCGGGTTCGAAATGGGACCGGGCGTTTCCCTCTCGCTATGGCCGCCGAAACTCTTTCGAGATGGCAGAACATCAACGTAAGTTATTTAGTTGTGTCCCGACCGTAACTCGGGAACCACACAGTGAACGCGAACAAAAATTATTGTTGTAGTTAAATCCTCGGCCTATTAGTACCGGTCAGCTACATCCATCGCTGGACTTCCACTTCCGGCCTATCAACCCAGTGGTCTCCTGGGGGCCTTACCTGATAAATCAGTGAGAAACCTAATCTTGAAGCGAGCTTCCCGCTTAGATGCTTTCAGCGGTTATCCCTTCCGAACGTTGCAAATCGGCCGTGCTCCTGGCGGAACAACCGACACACAAGAGGTTCGTCCGTCCCGGTCCTCTCGTACTAGGGACAGCCCTTCTCAAGTTTCTTTCGCGCACAGAAGATAGGGACCGAACTGTCTCACGACGTTCTGAACCCAGCTCGCGTGCCGCTTTAATGGGCGAACAGCCCAACCCTTGGGACCTACTCCAGCCCCAGGATGCGACGAGCCGACATCGAGGTGCCAAACCTTGCCGTCGATATGGACTCTTGGGCAAGATCAGCCTGTTATCCCCGGGGTACCTTTTATCCGTTGAGCGACGGCGCTTCCACAAGCCACCGCCGGATCACTAGTTCCTACTTTCGTACCTGCTCGACATGTCTGTCTCACAGTTAAGCTCCCTTGTGCACTTACACTCGACACCTGATTGCCAACCAGGTTGAGGGAACCTTTGAGCGCCTCCGTTACTTTTTAGGAGGCGACCGCCCCAGTCAAACTACCCACCAGACACTGTCCCTGATCCGGATTACGGACCGAGGTTAGAAGTTCAAAACGATCAGAGTGGTATTTCAACGATGACTCCACAAACACTGGCGTGCCCGCTTCAAAGTCTCCCACCTATGCTACACAAACCGTTCCGAACACCAATATCAAGATATAGTAAAGGTCCCGGGGTCTTTCCGTCTTTCTGCGCGTAACGAGCATCTTTACTCGTAATGCAATTTCGCCGAGTTTACGGATGAGACAGCGCTCAAGTCGTTACGCCATTCGTGCAGGTCGGAACTTACCCGACAAGGAATTTCGCTACCTTAGGATGGTTATAGTTACCACCGCCGTTTACTGGGGCTTAAGTTCTCAGCTTCGCCTTGCGGCTAACCAGTCCCCTTAACCTTCCAGCACCGGGCAGGCGTCAGTCCGTATACATCGTATTGCTACTTCGCACGGACCTGTGTTTTTGGTAAACAGTCGCTTGAGCCTGGTCTCTGCGGCCTTCCAGCGCTTCGGAGGAAAACTCCTACACG
>CBFHTP010000034.1:0-11393 GCA_965658705.1 Candidatus Nanopelagicaceae bacterium | reverse complement strand
TGAGCGTAGATGGAATCCAAATCCTTGAACTCGGAGTAAAGATTAATCCTGAAATCTCTATAGTTGAGGTTGATGGTGAGAAAATAAACAGTAAAAAGTCTCACACTTACATTGCATTTTATAAGCCAGCAGGCGTTTTGTCTACCATGTCCGACCCAGAAGGTCGCTCGAATTTGAGTGATTACTTTACCGAGCGCAGCGATCGCCTCTTTCACGTCGGGCGCCTTGATAAGGAGTCGGAAGGGTTAATTCTTCTAACCAATGATGGAAATGTGACCCACCGGGCTACCCATCCATCTTATGGTTTGGTCAAACGATACCTCGTGGAGATTGAGGGACTTCTGACTGCGGCGAATATTGCCGAGCTCTCCAAGGGGGTTCATTTAGAGGACGGAATTGCTCGCGCCATAGATGTGAAAACGGTTCGCAAAATATCATTACAGCATTCTTGGGCCGAGATCTCTATCCACGAAGGTCGCTATCACATCGTTCGCCGGATGTTTGCTTCACTCGAGCTTCCTGTCATGAGATTGATTCGAACTGATTTTGGACCCATTTCGATCGGAGACCTCAAAGAGGGGAGATGGCGTCAGCTCAATTCCGGAGAATTGTCTAAGCTATTTAAAGATTTAAAGTTAAGTTTATAAATTTAATTGCAAAGAAGCGTTTTATAAATAAAACTGTTTTATGGTCCAAAATTTTAAACAATAAGTCGATAAAAACAAGCATAATTATTTGACTACAAATAGTTTTGTCGATTATTGGAAATGGACATGGCAGAAGATTGTCAATTATCGACACTCATAATTATTGGTTTATTGATAAAACAATTTATACGTTAAACGGTTCAAATATAATCGCTGGGAGTCCGGGAAGAGATAGAGTTCGCCCATGAAGCTGCGAGCAATCAGAGGCGCCACTCAACTTCGAGCCGATAATGTGCTTGAGATGGAGGAGGCCGTTGTTGAACTCTTGGAGTCAATATTTAGGGAAAATGAGCTGGCAGTAAGCGATTTGGTCTCAATCCTATTTACCGCTACTCCAGACTTGACCTCTGAATTCCCAGCCAAGGTTGCAAGAACGCTAGATCTTGGGGCAGTCCCGTTGATGTGTGCAGTAGAAATTGATGTAAAAGGGGCACTTCCTCGGGTTATTCGGGTAATGATCCACGCTTACTCAGCTCGCGAGAGCCTTGAAATCACCCACGTATACACGCGTGGCGCAGAGGCGCTCCGCCGGGATATCGCGCAGTGACCTTGCGCGTAAGGGTAGTAGGCGCTGGTCTTATTGGAACCTCGATCGCTCTAGCCCTCAAAAGCAAAGGACATCTCCTCGAGATCGTCGATATTGATGTAAAGAATGAGCGTTTGGCGCAAGACCTGGTCGGATCAGAAGCAATCGCTTCACCCGATTTGGTGATCATTGCGACTCCTATAGAGAGCGCCATTGAAGTGCTTAAAACCGAATTTTCTCATTATCCTGAATCAAGGTTTATAGATATCGGAGGGTTAAAGTCCAATCTTCTACTTGAGGTTGCACGTATTCCAGGTTTAAATGCGAAATTTTTGGGCACGCATCCAATGGCTGGTCGTGAAGTTTCTGGCCCAGCCGCAGCCAGAGCTGATCTCTTTGAGGGACGTGCTTGGATACTTACTCCGAGCCTTCAGATCGAACCAGCTTTTGAGAATCTGGTCATTGAACTCATTGAATCACTGGGAGCCAGCGTCTTCCGTTTGGACCCCGAAGAGCACGACGAACGAATCGCACTGATCTCGCACTTGCCACAAGTTCTTTCATCATTGCTCAGCGGGGCTATGCGAGACCGAGATAGCGAAGAGCTTTCACTATCAGGTGCAGGATTACGTGATACAACGAGATTGGCAAGTGCTGATCCAGACCTATGGAGCCAATTGCTCAAGGCCAATGCGACCGAACTTCTTCCACTCTTGGAGGATATTGCTAAGGATCTAAGTCGACTTACCACCGCTCTTCGAGAGGCAAATGAAGAAGAGATTTATGAATTTATGGTGCGGGGGAATGAGGGGCGATTACAGATTCCTGGCAAACATGGGGGCAGCAATCGGGATTATCAACTATTACCTATCGTGATTGAAGATAAACCCGGACAACTTTCGCGAATCATTCAAGAGTGCACCACTGTCGGCGTAAACATTGAAGATCTTTCGATTGAGCATAGCCCAGGTCAAGCAACTGGACTCGTGACGCTTTCGTTATCTCAGGTTGATGCTGATAAATTGCATCCACATTTGATAGCAAATGGCTGGTTAGCGCATTTGCCTAGATCGAGTGCTTAATCGTTTTTTATCAACCCTTTAACAACCTTTTAACAACCCTAGTAAGGTTCTCTTATGTCAACCACTGTGATTGCGATAGACGGTCCAAGTGGTTCAGGGAAGTCTTCCACCGCCAAGGCCATTGCTATCCGTGCAAATTGGAAATATCTAGATACCGGCGCACTCTATCGAGCAGTTACCTGGGTGGCGATCAACTCAAAAATTTCTGATCCAGATAAATTAATTTTTCAATGTCAAAGCGATGGAATCTCTTTCAATGAGGATCCATCTGACCCGAGAATATTTGTTGGCGAGACTGATGTCTCGGAGGCAATCCGATCGCTTCGGATAACGGATCAAGTTTCAATTTATGCCCAGATGCCGCAAGTTCGAGAATTCTTACTCCACATGCAGCGTCGCATCATCGCTGATGCTCCTCACGGAATAGTTGTCGAAGGCAGAGATATAGGAACAGTTGTAGCCCCAGAGGCCCATATGAAGATCTTCCTCTATGCAGATTTAGAGGCGAGAACACATCGTCGCGAAAGCGAAAGTGATGAAGGAACAACTGAAGAGATTGAAAAGTCACTCTCATCTCGCGACACCATCGACTCGCAGCGAAAAATATCACCGTTGCGGATGGCCGAGGACGCGCTCGAAATTGATTCGACATCACTTGATTTGGATGAGGTAGTTGAAGTCATGTGGGGTTGGCTGAAGGAACGCAATCTGTTGGGGCTGCCGAAGGTTGCAGTTATTGGTAGGCCTAACGTTGGTAAATCTACCCTCGTTAATCGAATTATTGGCCGTCGTGAAGCAATCGTAGAAGATACCCCTGGCGTCACTCGCGATCGAGTGAAGTATGAGGCTGAGTGGAACGGTCGAAGATTTCTTCTCATCGATACTGGGGGATGGGAAGTGAAGCCAGAAGGGATCTCTGAGAAAATCACCGCAGGATCTGAAATTGCAATAGCCGAATCTGATCTCGTCCTCTTCGTTGTGGATGCTCAGATCGGAGCCCTCGATGAAGATGAATCGCTCTTAAAATTGTTGCGTAAGTCGGGTAAGAAAGTTCTGCTGGCTGCAAATAAAGTTGACGGCCCAGCTGAAGAGACCATGGCGCATGGTTTGTGGAATCTTGGCTTAGGGGAGCCGCGCTTTGTTTCAGCTCTGCATGGTCGAGGCTCTGGTGACTTACTCGATCTATTAATTAAGGAGTTGCCAGAAGTTGGCAGCGAGCCGCTTGATGATGGCTTCCGAAGAGTTGCACTGGTTGGTCGCCCGAACGTTGGAAAATCCAGCTTGCTGAACGCCCTGGCAGGTGAAGATCGTGTCCTCGTTGATGATGTGGCTGGAACAACTCGCGATCCAGTGGATGAGTTAATTGAATTTGGTGGCTCTACCTGGCGCTTCATTGATACCGCCGGAATCCGTCGTAGAAGCCATCAAGATTCGGGAACCGACTATTACGCATCGCTTCGAACAGCAACAGCGCTTAGCCGCGCTGAAGTTGCAGTCGTTGTTTTTGATGCTTCAGAGCCGATGACTGAACAAGATTTAAGAATTGTCACGATGGCGGAAGAGGCTGGAAGAGCGCTTGTGATCGTCATGAACAAATGGGATTTAGTGGATGAAGATCGCCAGAATCAACTGAATAAAGAGATCGAGCGTCAGCTCGAGCGATACCCCTGGGCGCAACGTGTTAATTTGGCTGCGAAAACCGGATGGCACCGAGACCGACTTGCGCCGGCTCTTCGAACCGCCCTCACCAGTTGGGAGAAGCGCGTACCAACGTCAAAGCTCAATGCTTTTCTTGGCGCTCTGGTATCTGCAACCCCGCCACCTGTGCGCGGTGGCAAGCAGCCTAAGATCAGATTTGCTACGCAAGCGGCGATCATGCCCCCTAAGTTTGTGGTCTTCGCGAGTGACTGGGTAGAACCTTCTTACCGACGATTTATTGAACGGCGCCTGCGCGAAGAATTTGGCTTTGATGGCAGCCCAGTTGAAGTCGCGCTCAAGATTAAAGAACGGGATCCGGCTTAACATGGATGACCCGCAAGACGCCGGAGTGTGGACACTCCCAAACGGGCTAACCGCCCTTCGCGCGATCGGAGTGCCGCTCTTTCTCTGGCTCTTCCTCAGCAAGCACAATGCGACGCTCAGTTTCATTGTTCTGACTCTTGGCGCACTCACTGATTATTTTGATGGCAAAGTCGCTAGAGCGCTCCACCAGGAATCCCGTCTAGGTGCAATAGCAGACCCCACCATCGACCGTCTCTACATAGCGGCCACAGTCGTCGCGCTCGCAATCCGCAACTTCATCCCGTGGTGGATTGTCATCACCCTTCTTGCCCGGGATATTTGGATGGCCGGAACAGTCTTGGTCTACAAAAGACGCACCGGGAAAGTTTTTGAGGTTGCGTTCTTAGGCAAGGCAGCTACTTTCAACCTTCTCTACGCCTTCCCCTTTCTTCTGCTGCAAGGTAGCGATCGCCCACTCCATGGGTTTGCCCGGCTCTGCCACATTCTGGGCTGGAGTTTCTCGATTTGGGGGATAGGGTTGTATCTCCTTACTGCACTTCATTATTCTCGGCAGGCACTTACCGCCAAAAAATAGGTCGAGTGGTTGCTCAGACTGGGCAAAGTTTTTATGGCAAGGTTCTTAACGCAAGGGTTTGTCAGGGAAGAACGAGATAAAAAGGGAAGCAGGACCAATCGATGTCAGACGCTCCAGAGCATCTTCGCTACACAAAAGAGCATGAGTGGGTTGAAACGCTGAGAACAAATGTGGTCCGCATTGGCATAACCGATTTCGCGCAAGGAGCTCTCGGCGATATTGTTTACATTCAACTTCCAAAAGTTGGTCAAGCGATTTCCGCTGGCGCAGTCTGCGGCGAAGTCGAATCAACGAAGAGCGTCTCAGAGATTTATGCACCGGTTACCGGCTCAGTCATAAAAATCAACAATGATTTAGATAAGAGCCCTGAAGTAATGAACTCTGATCCTTACGGTTCTGGCTGGATCGCCGAAGTTGAGATTTCAGGGGATAGCTCTGAACTACTGAACGCTGCGGAGTACCAAGCACTTACCGCTTGACCTGACTCTTTCAGGGGAATAGTGTCAGCCTCTAGTTGATCTCAAGGTTTTTTTCAGAATAGGGCGAGCGAAAGGCGAGAGGAGTCGTATGTCAGAGAAAATTTCACAGACGCCTCCAGCTGATGAGCACGCCGCTACCAAGGCACCAGACCTCACCTCTACTATTCATCTTTCAGCTCTTCGCTCAGTGCGAAATCAGCGCAACATCGAGGAGATCTTCGCTTCTTTGAACGCCGAGGATAGGGCGGTTATTTCGCAACTACCAAGAAATTCGGCGATGCTTATTGTGATAGCCGGACCCAACCGTGGCGCTCGTTACCTGATAAAAGATGAGAAGACCAGAATCGGTCGCGATATAGAGTCCGAGATCCTTCTGGATGATGTCACTGTCTCCCGAAAACATGCTGTAATTGAGCGATCCTCAATTGGCTTTTCAATTAGAGACCTTGGCAGCCTCAATGGCACTTACGTTAATTCGCAACCACTTCTCACGGAAGAGTTAATTGTGGGCGATGAGATTCATATTGGAAAATTTAGATTAACTTATTTCTCAGGGAAGGGAAATTCATGAGCGTTCCAGCTCGCGCATACCTCAGCATCGGTGAAGTCCTGGGAAAATTACGGAGTGACTTTCCAGATGTGACTATCTCCAAAATTCGTTTCTTGGAAGCAGAAGGTCTCATCGAGCCGCAGCGAACGCCTTCGGGATACCGTAAATTCTCAGCGATCGATCTAGAGCGCTTAAGGTATGTCTTGGCCGCCCAACGAGATCAGTATTTACCACTTCGAGTCATCAAAGAGAATCTTGATGCGATGGATCGTGGACTCACCCCCGCAGCAGTTTCCGGCGGCCAACCCACGCCTCGACTTGCCTCCGTAGATGGAGATCTCACCGCTTCGCATTTCGCTCATGAAAGCGAACTCCGTCTCTCAAGAGCAGAGCTCCTGCAGAGCTCCGAACTTGAAGATGCGGCACTTAAAGAGCTGGAATCTTTTGGATTGATATCAATCAAGGGACGCTATTATGATGCTGATGCGTTAACCGTTGCGCGAGCCGTCGCAGAGATTGCAGCTTTTGGAATCGAACCTCGCCATCTACGTAGTTTCAAATCGGCAGCAGATCGCGAAGTCGGACTAGTCGAACAAGTCATTACTCCTTTACTTCGACAGCGCGGATCAGATGCAAAAGCGAGAGCAGAAGAAGTAGCGAATGAGCTAGCCTCATTATCGGTTCGCCTCCACGCTGCACTCGTTCGCGCTGGCCTGCATCGCAGCAAATAAGAACGATGTTAGCGCTGTAGATGGCTACCCAGAATTTTCTTCCGGTAGAAGTAATCGGGGTTCGAGTAGAGATGCCCTCAAATCAGCCGATTGTTCTCCTGCGAGAGATCGGTGGAGTTCGGTACCTTCCGATTTGGGTTGGCGCAGTTGAAGCGAGCGCGATCGCCTTTGCCCAACAAGGTTTAACGCCGCCAAGGCCGCTCACTCACGATCTCATGAAAGAGATCATTGACTCCTTAGGCAAGCCCTTTCTGAAAGTTCATCTCACTGAACTGAACGATGGGGTCTTCTACTCCTCTCTCTTCTTTGAGGGAGATATTGAGGGCGATATTGAGGGAGATATTGAGGGAGATATTGAGGGTTATATTGTGGTCTCCGCTAGGCCAAGTGATGCGATCGCGCTGGCGATTCGAACCGGAGCACCGATTCTTGCGAAAGAGGAGCTCTTTGCCCAGGCCGGTATTGAGATCCCTGATGACTCAAATGATGAAGTCGAGAAATTTAAGGAGTTTTTGGATGGAATTAACCCAGAAGATTTCGTCAGCTGACCCTAAATCTTCCCTTGAGAGTTCATTTCGTGTCGGTTATTGTCTAAATCAAACTCTCAACCTAGACTTTAGGTATTCCCCGATAGAAGCGAGTTTCCCGTGAAAGATGAAGGCATGAACGAGATTGGCTATCGCGGTGCGACCGCGTGCCAAGCTGCCGGAATCAGTTATCGCCAACTCGACTATTGGGCGAGGACCGGACTTGTAGAACCGGAAATTCAACCGGCAACTGGTTCTGGTTCACAGCGGCTCTATGGGTTTCGTGACATCCTTGTCTTGAAAATCGTAAAGCGTCTGCTCGACACCGGGGTTTCGCTTCAAAATATTCGTACAGCCGTTGAACATCTGCGCGAGCGGGGAGTGGGCGACTTGGAGAGCATGACTCTAATGAGCGATGGCACCACTATTTATGAGTGCTCCAGCGCAGATGAGATTGTTGACCTGCTCCAGGGCGGCCAAGGCGTTTTCGGGATCGCGATTTCCAAGGTCTGGACCGAAGTAGAGGGGGAACTCGCCCATCTGCAAGGTGAACGCACTGATGGCCACGTTGTCCCAGGTCACAAATCATCAGATGAGTTGTCCGAGCGTAGAAAGCGCAAAGGCGCCTGAATTAACTTACTCTTACCCGGTGAGTATTCGGGATAAATTTGAAGATCGCCATATTGGTCCAGATCAAGATCAGATCAATGTGATGTTAAAAGAGGTCGGAAGCCCAGACCTTCAATCATTTATCGACTCGGTAATCCCAAGCAATATCGCAATGGGCAACCTTCTTCACGAAGTGCTACCAACCGCCATCTCTGAAGAGGCAGCGATCAAGGAACTTCGCGAGATTGCAACAAAAAATATCGTGAAGAAGAATTACATAGGAACCGGGTATTACGGCACGATCATCCCACCAGTTGTGCTGAGGAATATTTTGGAGAATCCAGCTTTTTACACTGCTTACACTCCATATCAGCCTGAGATTAGCCAAGGCCGCTTGGAGGCAATTTTTGCTTTTCAGACAGTTGTTGCGGATCTCACCGGTCTACCGATTAGCAACGCTTCAATGTTGGATGAGGCAACTTCTGCAGCAGAAGCCATGACACTGGCCAGCCGAAATTGGCAAGGCTGTGACGAGAGTGCGTTTTTGGTTGATGTGAATCTGCATCCCCACGTTAAAGCGGTTATTCAGACCCGTGCAACACCTTTGAAGATCACCGTGATTGAGAGTGAGATTTCAACGGAAGCACTAGCAAAAATTTCAACGCCGATCTTTGGCGGAATCGCCGCACAGTTTGGTACTTTCGGTGAAGTCGCAGAACTTGCCGATGTCGCTGAATTTTTGAAAGCGCAAGGCGCTCTCTTCATTATCGATACCGATCTGTTGGCGCTCACTCTCTACAAAAGTCCAGGGGAGTGGGGCGCAGATGTTGCCGTTGGCAGCGCGCAGCGCTTTGGTGTACCAGTTGGTTTTGGCGGGCCTCATGCTGGATTTATGGCAGTACGAAATGGTCTAGAACGCCAGATCCCGGGCCGATTGGTCGGACAGAGCGTAGACACCCACCAAAATCCAGCATTTCGATTAGCTTTGCAAACTCGCGAACAACACATTCGCAGAGATAAAGCGACATCAAATATTTGTACCGCACAGGTTCTGTTGGCTGTAATTTCCGCTTTTTATGCGATGTGGCATGGACCAGAAGGGCTGAAGGCAATCGCATCACGCGTGAGAAATCAGACCCACTCTCTGCGAAGCGCAATTGTCGAGAATGGATTCACGGTCACAGACGGTGAAATCTTCGACACTTTCACTGTGCAGGGAGAACTATCCGCTGTTCTTGCTAAGGCCGCGAAATCTTCGATTAATTTAAGGATGATCAGTAGCGATCGCATTGGTATATCACTCGACGAAACAGTAACAACTGAGGATCTAACTGAGCTCGCAAATCTCTTTGCGATAGAAGCGCTAGTGCCTTTGAATACAGAGTCACCAGTAAACGGCCATCGGACTACTGGGTTTCTCTCACATTCAATCTTCAACTCCTACCATTCAGAAACATCGATGCTTCGCCACATTCGCTCACTTGCAGATAGGGATCTTGCACTTGACCGAACCATGATTCCGCTCGGTTCTTGTACCATGAAATTGAATGCAACATCAGAGATGATTCCAGTTACCTGGCCAGAGTTCTCATCGATTCACCCATTCGCACCAACCAATCAAAGTATTGGCTACCGCGAAATGATTGCACAGTTATCTGACTGGCTCGTCAGAATTACTGGTTATGACGCCGTCTCGCTTCAACCAAATGCTGGCTCACAAGGTGAGTTTGCGGGACTCTTGGCAATACGTAATTATCTTGATTCACTCGGCCAGACTGATCGCGATATCTGTCTGATTCCTTCCAGTGCCCATGGTACTAATGCGGCTAGTGCGGTAATGGCCGGCATGCGGGTAGTTGTTGTTGCTTGCGACGATGAGGGCAATGTAAGCGTTGAAGATATTAAGGCAAAGATAGCGCAGTACGATGGCAAGGTCGCAGCTCTTATGGTGACGTATCCTTCTACTCACGGGGTTTTTGAATCTGCAATCTCAGAAATTTGTGGACTGATCCATGAAGCAGGTGGTCAGGTTTATGTTGATGGTGCAAATTTGAATGCCCTGGTTGGAACCGCCCAACCCGGAAAATTTGGCGCAGATGTTTCACACCTCAATTTACATAAAACCTTCTGTATTCCTCATGGTGGCGGGGGACCGGGTGTAGGACCTGTTATCGCTAGGGCGCATCTAGCACCGTTCCTACCGAATCATCCATTGGATGAAACATCCGGTCCAACGAGCGGGCCTGGGCCAGTTTCAAGTGCGCCATTTGGTTCGGCAAGTATTCTGCCAATTTCGTGGATGTATATTCGAATGATGGGGGGAGCAGGGCTAACTCGCGCAACTCACGTTGCGATCCTCTCTGCCAACTACATGGCCGCAAGGCTCGATGAGCACTATCCAGTTCTCTACAAGGGACAGAATGGCCGTATTGCACATGAGTGCATTATCGACTTAAGAGATATAACGAAGCGAACCGGCGTCTCGGTCGATGATGTGGCTAAGCGCCTAATGGATCATGGTTTCCATTCACCTACAGTCAGCTTTCCAGTAGCCGGAACTATGATGATCGAACCAACAGAGTCCGAAGATTTGGCCGAGATCGATCGCTTTATAAACGCAATGATTGAGATCAGAGCGGAGATTGCAGATATCGAAAAGGGAGAAATCGAGCTCTTGCAATCTCCTCTGCATTTCGCACCTCATACCGGCGCTGACTTATTGCGTTCAGAGTGGAATCGCAAATACTCTCGTGAGGTCGGAGGTTTCCCAAGTGGGAACGATGTTGAGATCGCTCGCAGGGGTAAGTACTGGCCGACTGTGGGGCGGATTGACGGTGTTTACGGGGATAGGAACCTGGTCTGCAGCTGCGCGCCAATCGGTGAACTCGCAATCAATTAGTGGGTTCCTTTTCTCACTTTACATAATGTAGATTATCGGCGATTGAACAGAGCTAAAAGCGACCATTCGGTGCACTTCACAATAGCTTCTAGGACGATCGCCTTGCTCATCTTCGATCTACCCATTGTGCGTTCAATAAAGGTAATCGGAACTTCTGCAATTTTGGCGCCAAGATCGTGAGCTCGCATTGCGATCTCGATTTGAAATCCATAGCCCACGGTAGAAATTTGGCCGAGATTAATCCTTTCAAGTAGCGATGTACTGATCACTCGGTAGCCGCCTGTGAGGTCCTTGTAGGGCAAGCGCAGCATAGATTTGGCATACCAAGTTCCGGCGCGTGAGATGGCCCTGCGGTGTTTTGGCCAATTACTGACTTCACCGCCAGCCATCCATCTAGTGCCCAGAACGAGCTCGGCGCCCATGCTTGCCTCAAGGAGCGCCGGCAGTTGTTCGGGTTGGTGGCTACCGTCAGCATCCATTTCAATCACAAATTGGTAGCCAGCTTTGATTGCTTCGTTAAATCCTGCAATATAGGCAGGGCCAAGACCCATTTTTTTTGACCTAGAAAGAATCCTCACATTATCGAAGTTTTGTGATGTGACCAGATCAGCAGTCCCGTCTGGTGAGTTGTCATCAATGACGAGAATCGCTAAGGAAGGCATTGCCAACCGCACTCGCTCGATAATT
>CBFHTP010000033.1:5401-11465 GCA_965658705.1 Candidatus Nanopelagicaceae bacterium | reverse complement strand
CGCCAGATACGACGTCTCCTCACTCTTTGGTCTCGATATCGATACAACTCCTTCCGGGGAGCTCACCGATATGAACTGGCCACTTACTCCATGGGGCCTTCGAAATCTCTTGCTTCGCTGGCACCGTGAATTAGGTGCAGACTGCCCTGACCTCTACATCACCGAAAATGGCGCGGCATACGATGATGGCCCCGGAGCAGATGGTGAGATTCACGACGCTCGCCGTGTTGCCTACTTGAAGAACCACATCAGCGCAGTCCATGAGGCGATCGCCGGCGGCGCCCCGGTCAAGGGTTATTACCAGTGGTCCTTGATGGACAATTTTGAGTGGGCACTGGGTTACGCCAAGCGCTTTGGCATCGTCTATGTGGACTATGCCACCCAGAAGCGCACCCTCAAAGATTCGGCCAAGTGGTACGTCGAGGTCATGCGAGCAAACGGCTTCTAACTCCAGCGCAGTTGTCCCAAAACCGTACCGGCCGGGGAAAATCGTTACCTTTCCGTGACCATAATTGAGGGCAAAATCTTGCTCGAACGGGTGATTTAGGCGAAGATTCGGGACACAACGGGCATCAGATTTCACGGGGAATCTGGACCGTTTACCCCCGAAGGAAGTTACATGAAAAAATCCTTGAAGGCTCTTGTAGTCGCGGGCGTTGTTGCACTTGCTGCATCAACACTTACCGTCACAAGCGCATCAGCCGCTGATCCAACCTGTAAGGGTTTTGAATCATTCGGCAAGTTTGCATCACACCCAACAGTGAAGGTATTCGCAGGTATCCGCGATCCTGAAGCTTCTGTTATGCAGAAGGTCTTCGCTCACTTCACAGCATGTACTGGAATCAAGATTGCCTACGAAGGCACTGACCAGTTCGAAACTCTCCTTCCGGTTCGCGTAAAGGGCGGAAACGCACCTGATATCGCGATCATTCCTCAGCCAGGTCTTGTTGCAACAATGGTTGCAACTGGCAAGGCAGTTCCGGTAACTGCTAACACTTTGGCTAACATCAACAAGTACTACAACCCAGCTTGGAAGACATTCACCACTGTTGGTGGAAAGGTCTACGGATCACCTTTTGGTGCTTCATCTAAGTCACTTGTTTGGTACTCACCAGCACAGTTCAAGAAGCTTGGCGTAACCATTCCAACAACTTGGGATCAAATGGTTGCCATCGGCGCAAAGTTCAAGGCTGCTGGAGCTAACCCATGGTGTGCCGGTATCGAATCTGGCGCAGCAACTGGTTGGGCTGCAACTGACTGGATCGAAGAAATGGCTCTTCGCGAGCTAGGTCCAGATAAGTACAACATGTGGTGGCAAGGCAAGCTCAAGTTCTCTTCACCAGAAATGCAAGGCGTAATGGCCAAGGTTGCAGCATGGGTCGGAACTAAAGAGCAGGTCGGAGATCTCCAATCTGTAGCAACACGTAAGTTCCAGGATGCCGGCGTACCAGGACTCAAGAACGGAACATGCGGCATGTTGCAGCAGGCTTCGTTCTACTCCTCAATGTTCCCAGCAGGAACTACATTCGGTCCTGATGCAGACGCAAACGCGTTCTACTTACCTCCTACCAACGACAAGTTTGGTAAGCCAATCGAAGGCGCTGGCGAATTCCCAGTTCTCTTCTCAAAGAAGAAGGAAGCCGGCGTTGTCGCTGACTACTTCTCTTCACCTGCATATGCGACAGAGCGTGCCGCTCTTGGTGGTTGGACTTCAGCTAACTCAGGCGTCCCACTATCTGCATACACAGATCCAGTTCTTAAGGTCGTTGCACAATCACTCCAGGCTAAGTCTGGTGCGATCGTGTTCGACGCTTCTGACTTGATGCCAACTGCTGTAAACGGTGCTTTCTGGAAGGAAATCACTAAGTACTACGCAGAAGGTAAGTCAATGAAGGACGTTGCTGCGGCAATCGACCTTAACTGGTAATTAATCACCATCAAAAGAGTAAAAAGTAAGTAGAAGAAGCCGGGGCTCGTCATTGTGGCGGGCCCCGGCTTCTCTAATAAGATCCAGAACTAATTCAAAGTTTAATTTAATCTGAAGAGAGTCTGCCTTGAGTATCTGGTCGAACGTCATCTCCACTTCGTGGCCAAAGATCGTACAGATCTTGGGTGTGATCATCGTCTTCTTCGGTTTCTATGGCATCGCCTTTGCTGCCGGCGCCCGCGTTAAAGGCAAGAAGCAGAACTGGCTCGCTCTCTCACTCTTCTTAGTTCCGGCGCTGATTCTTGTGATGACCGGACTCGGTGTTCCAGCTATTCAAACTCTCCTTGAATCATTTAAGAACGCTGACTCTTCAAAGTGGGTCGGCTTCAAAAATTACACCCAAGCTTTTCAAAACCCGGAAATGCGTCTGGCGTTTACCAACACTCTTCTCTGGGTCGCAATCTGTCCAGTCGTCGTGACAGCACTTGGCTTGACTCTGGCGACGATGCTCAACAAAATGAAGCGCGAAGCAATCGCGAAGACTTTGATCTTTATGCCGATGGCAATCTCTTTTGTTGGTGGGTCCCTCATCTGGAACTTGATGTACTCATACCAAGAGCCAAACCAACCTCAAACGGGCCTCGTTAACGCGATTGTCCATGGACTCGGCTTGAATATTAAGCATCTCCTTCTATGGTCACCATGGAACAACTTGCTATTGATGGTGATCTACATCTGGGGATTCACCGGCTTTGCCATGGTTATTCTTTCAGCTGCGATCAAGGGCATACCCACCGATATTGAAGAGGCAGCCTCACTTGATGGCGCAACTGGATTCAAAATGTTTAGAACCGTGACTGTGCCAATGGTGCGCACCACCGTCATTGTCGTTCTGACGACTGCAATGGTCGGCACGCTCAAATTATTCGACGTCGTTCACACGACAACTGGCGGTAATTTCAAGACCGATATTCTTTCAAATCGCATGTTCGATGAGAATTTTGTCTATCTCAACTATGGCCGCGGTTCCGCTCTGGCAGTTCTTATCTTCTTAGGCGTTATCCCAATCACGTATTACAACGTTCGATCACTTCGTAGAGAACGGACCCACCACTAATGGCCACTACAGAAGTCAAGCCACCTAAAGCTCTGAAGGCTGGTGGATCAGCCCGCCCATTTACCTCACCTATTGCTTCGGCAGTTGTGACAGTGATTGCTCTTCTCTGGACTGTTCCAACGCTGGGGTTGTTTGTTACCTCATTTCGCAAGAAAGAGGACATCCTCTCTTCTGGCTGGTGGACCTCTTTCACAAACCCTCACTTCACTTTAGATAATTTCAGAGCGGTACTTTTCACTGAAAATGCTGGCTCGATTGGCGCACACGGAATGATCCCGTTTGCCATCAACTCTCTAGCAATCACTGTTCCCGCGGTACTTCTCTCAGTCGGCCTTGGCCTCATGGCGGCATACGCTCTGGCGTGGATTCCGTTCCGCTTCAGTGATCAGATCTTCTATGGCCTTTTTGCGCTGCAAGGTATTCCGCTGCAGCTCTCACTGTTGCCATTGCTTACCTTCTTTGCAACCGGCGTCCAACTCTTTGGCCATACGATAATCCCACAACTTCATATTGTTGGCACCCTTGCTTCAGTTTGGTTACCTCACACAATGTTTGGTCTGCCACTTGTGATCTATTTATTACACAATTTTGTCGCATCGCTTCCTCGAGAAATCATGGAAGCAGCCCGTGTAGATGGTGCCAATCACTTCGAAGTATTCCGCCGCATCGTACTTCCGCTATCGATTCCTGCAATTGCATCAATCGCGATCTTCCAGTTCTTATGGATCTGGAACGACCTCTTGGTTGCACTGGTGTTTGCTGGCGGAACTGATGATGTTGCGCCGCTCACGCTCCACCTAGCCAACCTCAGCGGCAACCTTGGTTCACACTGGGAGAACGTTGCTCCAGCTGCGCTCTTCTCCATCATCATTCCGTTGATCGTCTTCTTTAGCCTGCAGCGCTTCTTCGTACGTGGATTGCTGGCGGGTTCAGTTAAATAATTTAGCGCTGTAACCAAACCGTTGTGTGCGGTGGAAGTATCAATGACTCTGCTGTAAATCCAACACCTGGTCCCGAGGCATGTAACACTGCATTTGCGACCAGCGAAATAGCCACTCTCGCATCAGTTGTATTAGCAAGAACAGTGAGCCCAGGCTCGCGCTCAAAGTGAATGACACCAGCTGGTGCATCTCGCCAAATGATTTCACCTTCGCCCCCAAGTGCTGGAATCTCTTTACGAAGTAGAAGAGTTTGCTTGTAGAAATTAAGTGATGATTGCAGATCGTTTGCTTCAACATCCATCGCATAATCTTTGTAGCTAGCCATCTGTGGCAGCCATGAAGGACCATCACCAAATCCAAAATTGTCTGCCTTCGCAATCCAGGGCAGCGGAACCCGGCACCCATCACGGCCAAGGTCAGCGCCATTACTTCGAATATAAATTGGGTCTTGACGCGCTTCCCCCGGCATTTCACCATCTGGCAGACCTAGCTCTTCGCCCTGATAGATATAGAGCGAGCCTGGCAGCGCCGCAGTAAGTAAGGCCAACGCCCGCGCCTTTGCAGGTGAATCTAGCCTCGATACCAACCTTGAGGAGTCATGATTATTAAGCGCCCAGGTTGGAGGCGCGCCGACAGTAGCTAGCTCTGCGATGACTCGTGAAGCAGCCTCTTGAATCTTCGCGGCATCCCAATCGATCAGTAGAAAATCAAAGTTGAAGATTTGGTGCAGTTCATCAGCTCGAACATAGTTGGCTAACTTTGAGGTTGGGTAAACAAATGCCTCACCAACTGTCATTCGGTCGTCGTACTTATCAAATATTTTGCGCCATGACCTGTAAATCTCATGCACACCAGGCTGATCAAAGAATGGCATATCACTCAATAGATCGGCTCTGACTTGCGCACTCACTTCTGCACCATCTATTCGTAGCGCCTTAGTCAATAAATCTGGATCTCGGTGATCAACCAAGATGTCGTTTTTCACAAGTCCATGAGAGACATCGATACGAAATCCATCAAGGCCGCGATCTAACCAAAATCGCAACGTCTCTTCGAAGTCAGCATGTACTTCTGGGTTATCCCAATTGAGATCGGGTTGTGAAGAATCAAAGAGATGTAAGTAGTACTGACCATCAGCCACTTGAGTCCACGCGCTTCCAGTGAAAATAGAGTTCCAGTTATTGGGTGGCGTGCCGTCGGCCTTTCCATCATAGAAGTGGAATCTGGCACGTTCAGGAGATCCGGGTTTTGCGGCCAGCGCTGCCTGGAACCAGACATGCTGCTCACTGAAGTGGTTTGGGATGATGTCAAAGATCACTTTGATGCCCAATTTATGGGCACTTTTTATCAGTTCTTCTGCATCTGCCACAGTCCCAAAGCGAGGATCCACATCGCGTGGATCAGCAACATCGTATCCCCCATCTTTATTGGGAGACTTATAGAAAGGAGAGAGCCAGATTGCGTCGATACCCAATGAATTCAAATAAGGAAGGCCAAGAATTACACCTTGCAGGTCACCTTCACCATCTGCGTTGGAGTCGCGAAAAGAGCGGGGATAAACTTGATAAATAACCGCATCTCGCCACCAGGTATTACTTTGAAACATTCCTAAATCTTATCGGTTGGCGTGTATTGCATCTTCCATACTTCGGGCCAAAAGAGTGTAATTGTTACTGTTAAAAAGCCTATCCCAGCAAATATCTCAAAGGCCCTCGTTAGGCCAAAGGCATGTGAAAGAAGCGGTGCCAGTGCGACTCCAATGGGGCGAAAGAGCAGTGATCCCATTCCATCGAATGCCGAAACTCTAGAGAGTGATTCCTTGGGGACTTCGCGTTGAAGCGCAGTAGACCAAATTGCGCCCCACATATCAAAGTTGATGCCAAAACAGAAGGCGAAGAAGGCGATCACCCACAAACTGTTGCTCCAGGCGAGTGAAAGGAGATAAAAGACAAAGGCATATGAACCGAAGAGCAGGAATCGCATCGGGTGTTTCGGTCTGATTTTTATTGATATTAATGAGCCAACGAGATAGCCAAACATCTCAGCCGTTGCAATAAAGGCCCCCGACTTAGCGCCGTT
>CBFHTP010000033.1:2730-5391 GCA_965658705.1 Candidatus Nanopelagicaceae bacterium | reverse complement strand
TCTGTAGTGATAGCAGGGGTCCCAGAATCGAATCGGAAGCGGCCCAGCCCATGATGACGAGTGAGAATCCCACAACGACAACCACGATCCAGCGAAAGGAGAGAAAGACCCGCCAGCCATGGATTAAGTCATCCCACATATTGTTATCAGTTTCTGAAGCTACTGGAACAATATGCCTAAAAGTTGAGACGACCGTACCAGCAAAAATAAATGTACAGGAATCAATAATTAGCGCTGTTGTACTGCCATACGCAGATACTAAAAACCCAGCAGTCGCTGTTCCGCCCATGAGTGCCACATTCGCAATACTCTGATTAATCGAATTACCCTTTTGAAGATGGTCTTCATCGATCAGCGCTGGCATCAACCCCGTGAGTGCTGGCCAAAAAATTGCCCAGGTAAAGCCAAAATTTATATTTACAATCAACATAACGATGAGTGGAACGTGTCCGGTGCTAAACCAGATCGCCTGGATCAAGAGGCCAAAGCCGCCCCAGATGTCGGTAAAGGCCGCCATTCGCACTCGGCCATAACGATCGGCGATTACGCCGCCAAAGGGGCTAAGCACAAGAAACCCGACAGTCACAGAGGCAACGACAGCGCCGAGCTCTGTAGCCGAACCACCCCGCATATTGAGAACTCCAAAGGCAAAGGCGATTGGCCCCATGCCGTTGCCAAAATTGGAGACAAAGCGGGCGATAAAGAATCGCTTTACATAGGGCCTAGCAAAAATCTCCTTTATATCGTTCACTTACCACGGCCCTCGAGATCCCGAATCATTCGTGGCCTTGACTCATAAAGTGATTTTACTTCCTGACTCATACTTTCCGGCAGGTCCGCCATGCAAAAGATGCACCTTTGCACTGCCCACGACTTCCCATTCGCGCTGATCACTCGTGAAAATTGCAGTCTTTTCATCGATACCGATTACCCAGACACCATCCATTATTTTTGCCACAATTCTTGCAGCGGCATCAGGAAACCATCTGAAATATTTGTCATAGTGCGGGATCACGCGAATATGTGGAATCACGCCCAAGTCATGCATCGCCATTGCGCCCGCGCTACAGCCAGCGAGTGAAGAACCAGATCGCCAATTGCGTTCAATCGCCTCCCACACCAGTGTTCCTTTGAGGGTTGCCGCCAAATAGCTTGGATTTCCACCACTCAAATAGATCAGCCCTGCGCCATCGATGCGTGCCGCAAAATCTGGATTATTTGCATCATCCCTTGTGAATACCGGAATAAAGTCAACATCTGCGCCAATTCGATCGCCTTGTTCTTGGCCAACCTTTTGCCAATAGTGCAGCCGATCATCAGATTCTTGACCAGCTGCCGTAGCAAGTTGGACATATTTTTGAGAGTTTCCTGCGAGTAATAACTTTGCCTCAAAGCCACTCATGATCGGCAGATATTCACCCGAACCCACAAGAGCAAGCAGGCCATTCGTTTTGGCTTCTGCTTGGCTTGATGAATTACTCATACCTTTACGCTACCCGAGTATGATTCGCTAAATGCGCGGATGGCCAAGAAGGATCACAATCACAGCTTCAATTACTGTGGTCGTGCTTTCACTCGGTTTCGCACTCTTCGCCCACACCGCCGCCACATCAATTCCCCGCTCAAAGGCGCTCAACGGTGCACCTCAATCAGGTGGCGGAGATACCAATATCTTGTTGCTCGGTCTTGACTCGCGCCGGGCCAACGATGGCAGCGACCTACCTCGCGCACTCCTTGATCTGATGCATGTGGGTTCTACCTCTCAAGTAGGTGGCTACAACACCAACACAATGATTTTGATTCACATCCCGTCAGGTGGCAAGAAAGCCGTAGCTATTTCGATCCCGCGCGATGACTATGTCAATGTGCCGGGTCAAGGTATGAAGAAGCTAAAGGAAGCCTATGGATACGCAAAATATCAAGAGCATATGCGCCTGTATAAATTAGGAATGCGAAATCCCCAACTAGAAGCGCAAGCGCGCGAAGCAGGACGGACCGCCACGATTGCAGCGATCCACGAGCTGCTCGGTGTTCCGATTGATCACTTTGCAGAGGTGAATCTGGTTGGTTTCTATGATCTTTCAAATGCCCTTGGTGGGGTTCAAGTTTGTCTCAACAAAGCAGTTAATGACCCCCAATACTCCGGGGCGGTTTTCCCTGCTGGGCTTCAAACTCTTACTGGAGTTCAAGCACTTCAATTTGTACGACAGCGCCACGGGCTTCCCAATGGTGACTTAGATCGAACTCATCGCCAGCAAGCGTTTATTACTGGTGTGATTACAAAATTTAGAACCCAAGGAATCTTCGGCGATATCAGTAAATTATCTGGGCTGCTCAATGTGGCAAAGAAAGATGTCGTCATTGATTCTGGCTGGGATGTCCTTGGTTTCTTGCCAAATGCAAAGGCTCTGACTGGTGGAAATATCACTTTCCATACACTTCCGATTCTTGGATATGGGGTGCGCAATTTGCAAAGCGTCAACCTGGTTGACCCAGTTGCAGTAAAGACATTTACCCACGATCTCTTCTATCCAGTTAAGCCAACCGCGCCACCTTCGGCTTCACCATCACCATCTGTAAAGAAGAGCTCAACGAATCAGTCAAATCAATCAAATCAATCAAACGGTAAATCAGTCGATGGATCAAAGATTCCATGTGTTA
>CBFHTP010000033.1:0-2720 GCA_965658705.1 Candidatus Nanopelagicaceae bacterium | reverse complement strand
CTATTAGCCGTATTTGTTGGTGCTCTCACCGCAGTTCAATCGCGGTTAAATGGACAACTCTCAAAAGATATCCATAACGGCATCGCAGCTGCAGTAATTTCATTTGGTTCTGGTTGGTTGATACTTTGGATTCTCTGCTTCGGCATGAAGCAGGAGCGCGTAGCACTTGCCCAGATTTATAAGGCGACCCGCAATCGAACTCTGAAATGGTGGCAGGTAATTGGTGGCATCGGCGGAGGCCTCTTTGTTGCAACCCAATCAATCTCAGTTCCTAAAATCGGAGTAGCGATATTTACTATCTGTGTGGTCGGCGGCCAGACCGCATCTTCACTTCTTGTCGATAGATTTGGGATTGGCCCATCAGGTATCAAAAAGATCACTGCTCCGCGCGTTTTTGCGGCAGCAATGACTCTGATTGCCGTGACCGTTGCAGTATTTCCAAATCTTCGTCATGCAACGCTTTCACTGGTTCCAGTTGTACTCGTGATCTTGGTCGGTGGCGTGATCGCAGTACAACAAGCGCTCAACGGTCGGGTAAATGTTATTGGAAAACGACCGCTTGCCACAGCTTTTCTCAATTTCTTAATGGGGTTCATGGTCCTGCTGATTGCCCTGGCAATCGATCTAAAGAATGGTGGCACGATCGGCGCATTGCCTCATCACTGGTGGCTTTATTGCGGTGGCATCGTCGGGGTTATTTTCATCTCAGTGGCTGCATTCACCATCAAGCATCTTGGCGTTCTCAATTTCATACTCTTTCAAGTTACGGGCCAATTGATTGGCGCAGTTCTACTAGATTGGCTCGCCCCCGCAGCAAACACCAGCATCAGCGGCTATCTGCTCACTGGAACCGTCCTGACGATCGGGGCTATCGCCACCTCGCGCTACTACGAAGCAAAGCGTTAAACTAGGGCTCTCATGCCAAAGATATCTGCCCCAACCCTTGCTGCTCACCGCGAACTTCGTCGCCAGCAGCTCATGGGAGCTGCGCTAGAACTAGCGATGAGCGATGGTGCACATGCAATCACTGTGGCAGCAGTTGCAAGCAAGGCTGGATTAGCCAGATCATCAGTCTACGAATATTTTGAGAGCTCTGCAGATTTGGTCGCCGACCTTGTGATTGAAGAGCTTTCGTATTACACCGCAAGACTTGCAGATGCGATCAAAGATGAATCAGATCCATTTGTTCAGATCGAACTGTGGATTGCCGAAGGCCTTCGCTACGTGGCTGATGGCCGACACATGCTCGTGAAATCCCTCAATACAATCTCAACGCCAGATTTTCGCAAAGAAGAGATCACACTTGGCCACCGCAAGATGATGGCGCCACTACGTTCCGCACTAGTCTCAACTGGAGTCAAAGATCCGATTGCAGCCGGGGCTTTCTTGCAAAGCGCTACCGATGCTGCTTCTATTCGAATTGATGCCGGTAATAGCGCCGAAGTCGAAATTAAAAACGCTGTTAAATTTGCATTAGCTGGGCTACGCGCACTTATTTGATTGTGTAAATAACCTTCGCGTTAAACGCGTTGTAATTTGCAGATCCTGGAGCAGTCGCCGTGAAGCGACAAATACCTTTCTTGATCGCCTTAAACGATTGTCCGCTGATCGTGCAGATCTTTGGTGTTGCACTCTTGTACATCAATGTTTCGCCAACCGAGGTCTCTTTCGGCAAAACTAGTTTGATATAGGTACTTCCTAATTTGATAGCTCTAGGCGTGACTACATCTGAACTCTGCGCCGCTGGCTTAAGTTGAATCGGATAATGCTGGACGACGCCTGTTGCTAAGACCGCGATGTCACAGGTACCGACTCCCTTTAACGGCGCCACGACATTATCAACCACTGGGCAAAGATCCGGTGTGTATGACTTAACGCTGGCTTTGCTTCCGTCACCCGTTACACCAGTAAAGGTGAGCACCTGGCGATATGTTGCTGTACCAACAGTGTTAGCTGCGGTGGCGACGCCATTGATCGAAACGCTTAAGGAGGTGGTTATTGGAGCAGAAATCGGAGCCACTGTTTGGGTTGTGATCGCTTGGAAAGATAGGGGAATGAATTGATCTTCCGAAGTATCTTGCCCAGCGTTATGGTCCAATCGAATAAAGATTCCACATTGTTGGGTCCCACAATCAGCGCCCCATGAATATCCATTATCTACGACAAGCACTAAGTCGCCTTTAATATCTGTCGGAGCACCAGTGCCCGCAACCCCAACCCACAACTGTGTCGCTGTATTACTTATAGTTGGACGAGCTCCTGCCACTGGTTTTACCGCTTCATAAATGTAAAGCCCGGCTTTTGTTGGATAGCCAGATAGTGCCAAGTGAATATTTGTCGGCTTATCACCGCTCAGGTTTGTCAGCGGTCCACCCTGCACCATGGTCGCTGCCTGAGCAGGAACCGCGATGGCCAAGAGTGCGATCGACATCAACGCTACAAGTGCTCTCTTCATTTCTCTCATTTTCTACTCGCTAACTATTTTTGAAATGTGATCGGAACTGCTAGGTCATAAGATCGATCTTCACCACGCGTATGGTCAGCGCGGGTATAGATTGCACAGGCAACTTTTCGACAATCAAGCTTGCCGATCATTGGCGCAACTTTTACCTTGACGCTAAATCTGCCACCGGGCAAATAAGGTTTTGCTAAGCCAACTCCGTACGAAGGTGGATTACTACTGATCCAATCTGATGCACCAAGTCCACCAGTCTTATCCG
>CBFHTP010000032.1:0-11803 GCA_965658705.1 Candidatus Nanopelagicaceae bacterium | reverse complement strand
AGCGAGTAAAGCGGAAGTAAAACTAGGCTGAGATAGCTGTCTTCACCAGCTCTTGAATGAGTTTCACATCAACATCCCAATCGGTGGGAACTCGAATCGTCTTCTTATTTACTTCATAGCCTTCGAGTAATGGCGCCAGCTCTTTTAGAACTTCCGCATTAAACGGCATAATCAAGATATGGCTGGTCGCAACCGATATACCGAAGACGTACATACCTTCAATGCGAAACATTGGCTTATTCCAGGCAATGATTGATTCCACCTTTGGGAACTTCTTCGTAATTGCCTTAACAATTAGCCTGACGGTTTCCTTCTTCTCTTCATCAAATGGCTTCAGATAGTCTTCTACGGTATTAAATTTCTTTGAGGTTGTTGATCCTCGTGAGTACATCACCAGGGCGTTTGCATGAGCCCGGCTAAAGCCATGGCCTTCCATTAAGAAATCTAACTGCTCTTGATACTTGGCATCTTTAAGTTCGGCCATCCGAGAATGCCAGTACGACATCGGCTGGCCATATTTCTTTTCGATGGCCGGGAAGAAGGCCGATCGGTCGTGGTTTTTCTCAGGCATGACCAGAGTCTATGGCACTTAATTTGATGCGCCGGAAAGAATTCACAAAATTTCTGTTCTTTTTTCCTAATGATAGGGATAAAGTTTGAATCGTCCATTCGGACTAACCTTGAGAGGAATTAAAATGCCAAAAGCTTATGAAGTTACAGTATGGGAACCACTATGGGGCAAGCGAGAGAAGGTTCTGGCTCTCATTGCTGAATTCAAAAAAATATCCCTTGCTGGGGGTACCTCAGAGTTTCTTGTCCTAGAAGGTTCGATCGGGGCGCTCAGAGAAATTATGGTTATTCAAACTTTCAAAAACCTTGCAGATAATGGTGCAGTGAACGAGAATTTTGCGGACACACCAGGGTTTAAAGATTGGGTAAAGAAAATGATGGAAGAAGAAATTGTGAAGGTGCATTCCCATGATCTTTATGTCGGAGTAGATGAATAAGAATCAATAAAGCAGCAGATGAGGCTGCCTTACAAATGGTTTAGGGTCGAATTCCTTTTGAGTTGCTGCGTGCAGCTGAAGGGATTCGAACCCCTAACCTTCCGGATTTAACTGGAACATCTATCTGACTAGAGCTCTACAGCCTCAGCGCTAGGTTAGTAATCCGTTAACCCTAAAGTCGACCAGCCTCCTGTAAAGAACGCAGAAAAGATTGTAACTCTGGACTCTTAGGTGTGGAGAGCAGTTCTTCTGGGTGGCCAGATTCGGTGACTTCACCTTTAACTAAGAAAATAATCTCATCAGCTACTTTCTTTGCAAAACCCATCTCGTGAGTAGCTATCAGCATCGTCATTCCATCTTTTTTCAGATCGGAGATCAGTGCGAGGACCTCAGAAATGAGAACTGGATCGAGAGCACTTGTGACCTCATCCAGGAGCAAGAGCTTGGGCTTGGTTATGACAGCCCTAAGAATTGCTACTCGCTGTTGTTGCCCACCGCTTAATAGATCAGGGTACTGATGTGCCTTATCCAAAAGATTGAATCTTGTTAGAAGTTTAAGAGCTTGATCTTCAGCCTCGTCCTTACTCACGTGGTGCACCAGTCTGGGAGCAAGCGTGATGTTCTCTAAGACTGTCAGGTGAGGAAAGAGATTGAAAGCCTGAAAAACAGAGCCAATATTTGCCCGAACTCGGTCAATATCGATTCCGACAGTACTTATATCCTGATTATCTAAAATAATTTGGCCATCGTCTATTTCCTCTAAAAGATTGATACAGCGCAGAAGAGTACTTTTACCGCATCCACTTGCACCAATGACAACCTTTACCTCATGCTTTTTTATGCTCAAGGAAAGATCTTTTAGAATTAGATCCTCACCATATGACTTTCGAAGACTCTTTACATCGAGAATATTCACGGCTACCAGCGACCTTGTTGTTGTTGGGCTTTTGAGTCCCGGCGTGCCAGCCAATCAGTGAACCGAGTGAGTGGGATGGTCAGGGCAATAAATAATAAACCCGCGACAACATAAGAGGTGAAGTTAAAGAATTGCGCGGTTTCAATCTGTGCCGCCCTGATCGCATCAACTGCGCCAAGTACCGATATAAGGCCACTATCTTTTTGTAAGGAAATAAAATCATTGAGTAAAGGTGGCGTAATTTTTCTAAGTGCTTGAGGCAAAACCACGTGACGTTGAGTTTGCGATACCGATAGACCGAGCGCCCTCGCTGCCATTCGTTGCGTTGGGTTTACTGCCTCAATTCCGGCTCTAATTACTTCAGCCACGTATGCTGAATAGGTCAAAATAAGTGAGGTAATTCCTAGGAAGACCGCTGAATTGGGAATCCAAGAAATTTGAAGACCTGGCACGCCAAATCCCACAAGTAAAAGAACTAGGAGCAATGGAAGCCCACGAAAAATGTCGGTGTATAGCGTGGCTAACAATTTGAGTGGGTAAAGAAGGGGATTTCTTGTTGTCCGCAAAAGTGCTAACGAGAGACCAAAAATGAGGACAAATATTTGAGCGATTAAAAGCACTCGCAAGTTGAGCCAGAGGCCACTCAGCACACTAGGAAGAGCATGTTTTGCGTAATGCCAATTAAAAAATGTCTGCGCTACAAGGTGAAATCCCTTCGCCCGAGTAACTAATAGCAATAAGAAAATTGCGGCAACGAGCGTGCTGAGCAGTGCGGTTAAAACAGACCGGCGAGCAGCCTTTCGCTTACATTCCTCGCGCAGCAGTCGCAGCTCTGAAGGTTGATAAGACATTAGGGTGCTCGCCGACTGAATTAAGAATTACTTGGTAAAGACTGGTGCGCCAGCTGCTGCAAGCCACTTGGCTGCAATGGCAGCTAACGTGCCTTTTGCCCGAAGTGCATCCACCGCTGCTGAAACAATCTTTGTATTTGGACTTCCCTTAGTCAGGACAAGTCCAAATTGCTCGCTTCCCTTCGCAGATTCAAATTGCCCGACGAGCGTTGCATTTTTTACAGTTGCTGCGACGTAGTACGCCGTAGGTAAATCAAGCACAAGACCTTTGATCTGCCCCGCATTAAGTGCTGCTACAGCTTGATCATTTGTGTTGTAGACCGCTGCGGCGGTTTTTGGCTTAACAATATTATTTATCGTCGCAAGTGATGTTGTACCTACCTGACCACCAAGCTTCACCTTGGCAAGTTCAGCAATCGTCTTTGCGGATTCGATTCCAGATCCCTTGATGGTGACAACAGCCTGTGCTACATCGTAATAGCCAGAAGAAAAATCTACTGCTTTCGCGCGATCTGCCGTGATTGATACTTCATTGATGTCGAAGTCATAAGGCTTTTTACCAGGCTGAATGACGCTATCAAATGCCGCTTTAACCCATTTCACTTTTGAAGCTGGGTAGCCGAGTTGTTTTGCAACTGCATAAGCAATCGCCGACTCAAAGCCTTTTCCGTTTGATGGTGTGTTGTTATCAAACCAAGGTGAGTATGCAGGATTATCTGTGGCTATCGTGAGCACGCCTTTATTGACGGTGCTAAGACCAGCTGCCTCTGCAGGGACTGATAGAACTGCGGTTGAAGTAATCAACCCGATTATGGCAAAGAGTGAAATTGATGAGATGGCTTTATTTTTCATAACGAACTCCCATTAGGGTCAACGCTTGAATGCGCTTGTCAGACTTTCTGACCTGGTCTTCACCTGGGGCACCCCACCGCTGTGGAGGGTTGCCGACCGATAAGCCAGGGTTTGATATCGGTAATCGTGACCATTCGGAATATTATGCGAATATTTACCATTTTGCTAGCCATAGAATGGATTTAAAGGAAAAATCACTTCATCTTCTGTCACTTTAACTTTAGATCCGGTAATGACTGTCCAAACCTTATGCCTGTGGCTGCTTAGTACTTGATATGGCAGATGAGATCCCGTATCCAGTCTTATTTGGGGCTAGCAACTGATTTTTAAGTTGACTCTGAAGAATGTAGATCATGTCATAACTTTTGTTTGAAGTAGCAGTCACGGTAACGGCAAGGCGGATTTCTTGGTCCATCTGCTGACACTCATTGACCTGAAGCGATTTTGAATTGATGAGGAAGCTATAACCTTGTTTGATTATTAGTGAGAAGTTTTCCAACGAGACTGATGACCTAAAACTCGCAGACGAGAATGCAATCGCCGAACTAAAATCCAATTTTACCAAGGCTTTTCTCTGCTCATTGATCGTGGTAAATGTATTTCTCTTAACCGTCGACGAGCAGGCACCTTGGGTGATTAAATTCTGTGCGGCAAAAGCCGGTTGGGGTATCGCTGTGGCAATCAGTAGGAATGAGAGGAGGGTAACTGAACGCTTCACCGTTGAATTTTAAAGGTGATTCAAGATGAGTGTGAGCTGAATTTAACCTTCCAGGCGATCAGACTCAATCCGAAGAAACCCCAAAATAGGAGCAAAAAGTGCGGCTGAAGGGATTAAAACCCCTCACCGTTTGCCCGTACAAATTGTGCGATTATCGCTTAACTGTTACGCCCTAACGCGCAGCGATTCGGGGTCGAAGAGCGGCTCATTCTGTACCTGTGCAGCCTTCCACTCACCAAAGAATTCCACCTCGATGTGAGTTCCCGCATCGCAGTGCTCAATTGGTAGATAGGCGTAGCCAATTCCCTTATTTATGGAGTAACCCTGACCCCCGCTTTTAACACGGGCTACTACCTGACCATCAATCCTGATTGGCTCATTTCCGAGAGGGACTTGACGAATGTCGTCAAAGGTAAAGACGACCAACTTTCGCTTGAGTGCCGAAGCCTGGGGTAACGCCTCCTTTCCTATAAACGCCTCCTTGCCCAGCGCGAGTGCAAAGCCGAGTCCCGCTTCAACCGGGTTGGTCTCAGAATTAATTTCACCCGCCCACGCTCGATATCCCTTTTCCAGCCGCAATGATTCGATCGCTCGGTACCCACAAGGACGTAGACCTAATGGCTCACCCAATCGAATCAACTCTTCCCATACTAATAAGCCACTGGCAACTGGAAGATAAATTTCCCATCCCAGCTCCCCTACATATGTTATTCGGGTAGCTCGTACTGCGACCCCTGCTATTTCAATCTCTTGAGAGCGCATAAATTTAAACCCGTCCGCACTCAAATCTGCCGTAGTGGCAAGCTGCAAAATTTCGCGAGCTTTTGGTCCCCATATTCCAAAGACCGCTAGTGAGCGCGTTACATCTACTATTTGTAACTTTTTAAAACCTAACTCACGCCGCTTCTTACGAAGCCAGCCACCATCATGGCCACCAAATGCAGTGCCGGTGACAATCAAAAATTTTTCCTCAGTCATTTGCGTGATTGTGTAGTCCGACTCAATTCCGCCTTTGGAGTTAAGCGCCTGCGTGTAAACAGTTCGTCCGACCCCTTTAACAACATCGTTTGCGCAAACCAGATTTAAAAATTGAGCAGCTTGCTCTCCAGATACCTCCAGTTTCGCAAAGCTAGACTCATCAAATAGACCAGCGGCACTTCTCGTGATTTCATGTTCAATCTGAACTGCACTCGACCAGTTCTTGCCAGCCCAACCAAAGGGACGAAGGGCTTCACTACCAATATTGGTGGAATAGTAATTAACTCTCTCCCAACCAGCCTTTTCGCCAAAGACTGCACCGTGGGATTTGTGCCAATCAAATATTGGCGACGAATATTCGTTACGCCCGGTTTTGCGCTCTTCTAGTGGGTAATGAATGTCGTAATACTCTTCATAATTTTCGGTTACACGATCGAGCGTGAAGCTAGGAGCTTCGTAAGGCTTACCAAATCGACGTATATCCATGTGCCAAAGATCCATGGGCGGTTCTTTGCCAATAATCCACTCAGCTATCACTTTGCCAATTCCCCCAGCGCCTGCAATCCCGTGGGCGCAGAACCCAGCTGCTACATAGAAACCGCCCACTTCGGTCTCTCCTAAACAAAATTCATTATCTGGCGTAAATCCTTCTGGGCCGTTAATAAAGTTCTTTACACCCAGGGTTTGCATTCTGGGCACACGTCGTTGAGCATTTACCGCGATCTCTTCAAAGCGATCCCACTCCTCTGGCAATAATTTCGCATTAAAATCGGCGGGAATCGAGTCAAGTGAATCCCGAGTTGTGCTCCAGGCTTTAGAATTCCGCTCATAGCCCCCCATGAGTAGACCACTAACTTCCTGACGAAAATAAATTAATAGATCAGGGTCGCGTAGCGACGGTAAAAGTGGCTGTCCTGGTTCCAAAAAGTTTTCTGTGATCATGTATTGATGGCTCATTGGAACAATCGGAATTCGAATGCCAACCATTCTGCCGATTTCTGCAGCAAAGATGCCCCCGCAGTTGAGGACCACCTCACATTCGATAAATCCTTTATCCGTTTCAACTCCAACAACTCTTCCGTCTTCTTGCTTTATAGATAGAACACGTGTGTGAGTGAAGATTCGGCCGCCATTCTTTCTGGCCCCACTTGCCAGCGCATAAGCAAGTTGCGATGGGTCGACCTGGCCATCAGAGGCGATGTAACTCGCACCGACCACTCCTGCTAAATCCATAAGTGGGAAAAGATCTTGAGCTTCTTTTGGTGATATCTCGTGCAGGTCAAGGTTAAAAGTTTTCGCCCAACCAATTTGACGACGAATCTCCTCCAACCGTTCTGGTGAGGATGCAAGTTTAATGCTACCCGCTTCGCGCCAGCCCACCGGATTCTGCGACGCTTCCAATTCCCGATATAACTCCACCGAATGCATATTCATTTTGGTCAACGTTGGGTCAGCCCGCAGCTGGCCCACCAATCCAGCCGAGTGGAAAGTTGAACCACTTGTGAGATCACTACGATCTAAAAGAACAACATCTTTTTCACCATATTTAGTCAGGTGATAAGCAGCTGAAGTTCCACCCACGCCACCACCAATAATCACAACTTTTGCGCGAGTCGGTAGTTTAATTTCGGATCCAGCGATATTGCTATTCATAATGAGAAATGTATCCTTACGGAATGGATTTGTCAGCAGATGATTTAGAAAGATCATTTGGTTCTTTACTGAACAGAATTGAAATCTTTCGTGAACGGCAAGATCTCTCGGAATTATCTGGGGGGTTGACAAATCGAAACCTGAAAGTTTCTACTCCGACTGGAAAATATGTAGCCAGAATCTCTAGTAATGGCTCAGAGTTGCTAGCAATTGACAGAGAATCTGAATACAAGAACTCTAAAATTGCGGCAAGCCTTGGAATTGGCGCACCAGTGCATGATTACTTACCAGGTGAAGGGCTGTTGGTTATTGGATTCATTGAGGGGCAAACTTTAGATTCTGTCGGTGTACTTCATAATCTAGATCGAATTGCAAAGAGCGTAAAAGTTCTACACTCGGGCCCGCCATTTCTCAGAGATTTTGATATGTTCCAGGTACAAAGGAATTATTTGACCATAGTTTTAGATCGAAAATTTCGAATACCTGCAGATTACGCCAGTTTTGAGCCAATCAAAAAGGAGCTACAAATTGCATTGCAAAGGAGCGCTACAGGTTTAGTCCCCTGCAACAACGATTTACTTCCAGCAAACTTCATTGATGATGGAACCAAAATCTGGCTGATTGATTATGAGTACTCCGGAAATAATGATGCTTGTTTCGAGTTGGGAAATATCTGGTCTGAGGCAAAACTTGATTTTGATGCGCTAGAGCTCTTGGTTAACTCTTACTTCGGAAAGGTATCGCCAGACAAAATAGCGCGGGCTTGGCTTTATGCGCTGATGGCTAAATATGGGTGGACTCTCTGGGCCGCGATTCAAAATGAAGTCTCCGAGATAGATTTTGATTTCTGGAGTTGGGGTCTGGAAAAGTATGAAGATGTACAGCGAGATTTTAATTCGGCCAAGTACCGGGAGATGATTGCTTTACTTTGACTCCCAGTTGCGAACTTGGCTCTTTCAACCGTTGGCCCGGGAGCAAAGAGTGCGGCTGAAGGGATTCGAACCCCTAACCTTCTGATCCGTAGTCAGATGCTCTATCCGTTGAGCTACAGCCGCGTATTTGGTGGAGAGTGAATAGTACCTGCTATCTAATTGAGCCCCAAACCATCAACAAAAGCGAGAGCGGGCGCCTGATTTCTCTGGCGCCCGCTCACTACTTTACTTCTGGTACCGATCCTCCCGGTACTGACTTTTTGCTAGTTAACCTTCTTTACGCGACCATCGAGAGCCGGTAATTGAGTTACCTTTCCAGCGGCTAGATCTGCCTTTAGCGCGTCTACAAAGACATCAAGTAGTGCTCCAAAAACTTTAGCCTTCGCTGGTGAGAATACATCTACGTATCCATCGCCACCGTAGATGATGTAATCCAAAGTGGTGAGGGTGTACTCAGTCGAATCTTTTGCAATCGCTGTTCCATCATTCTTCGTAACGGAAACGATCCTGCTACCTAGTGGCTTCGATGAGTCAAAGGAGAACTTCAGACCCGACACCTGTGGGAAGCGACCATCCGCTGGATAGTTTCCACCAACACCATTTTCAAGTGCCTTCCAGAGATTTGCACCAGTCACAACGGTTGTTGCTACCTGGTTGCCGAATGGGTAGACGGTTAAAGCATCTCCAAGAGTTACATCAAGGGCGCCTGTTCCAGATCGAACCAAAGTTGTATCTGCTGGAATGTAGGTCTTCGCTGGGAATGTATCTCTAATTCCACCACCATTTGTGAGTGCAAAATCCGTCTTGTATTTGGCACGCAGAAGATCTGCAATGTAGATACCCATTGGGTTTTCACCTGAGCGTTCTACGGCTGGTGTTCCACCACGTGGGAATACACCCGAGACTTTGCCGATCTTTACATCAAGTTTGGGGGTGAGCAAGTCCTTGTATTTCTTCACCAAGGCAGCGCCATCGGCATCAGGAGTCGTCACAGTGCTCACTACCCCGGTGTTAATTGTTGGTGTTGCTGCCTTAAGGACGTGCTCTAGTGACGAACCAATAACCTTGCCATTCTTAATACAGATCTGAGAACGGGTGTACTCAACTCCTGCATTTCGAACCTCACCAAGAAGTACTGGTGCAACACGGCTTGATCCGCTTGGAATCAAAGTTGAGAAGGTTTGGTGGCTGTGTCCACCGTAGATTACTGATGCACCCTTAATCTGTGAGGCCAAGCTGTTGTATAGCCCCTTCGCCACACCATCTGAGTTCTCAGTCCAGCCTTGGTGAATAAGAACGACGACAATTTCTGCTCCTGCAGCTTTTGCATCAACAATTGCTTTGTTGATACCAGTAACGCCTGGCTGGATCTGAATTGTCTTCTTAGCTCCAGAAGCATCCTTGTAATCAAGGTTTCCTGGGAATACTTGTTCGATTGTCTCTGGTGTATTCGCACCAACGATACCAACCTTTATGCCACCACGATCAATAAGAGTGAATGACTTGGCCATCTTTGTCGCTGCAGTTGATGATTTAAGCACTGCCAAAGATTCAGCGCCGTAGTTGGCCACAACCCATTGGAAATCAGAAGCACCGATAACTTTTTGAACGTGAGTCAATGAACGATCATGCTCATGATTTCCAAAAGTTGAGACATCTAGCTTCATCAAGTTCAGTGATTCAATCGTTGGTAACTCTTCAAATTCTGTTGAGATAGGAGGCGCAGCACCAATATTGTCGCCAGAGGAAAGCGAAATAGTCGCGGCTGAAGCCTTGCGATCTGCTGCCCAGTTGCTGACTAATAGTGAAGTACCAAATGACGACCCAGTTTCGATCGCGCCATGTAAGTCACTTAGCTGAAGCAGTTGGACGTTTTTATTTTCGGTAGATGCAACTCCAGCAAGTTCTGCTTTCGTAAAGCTCTTCTTTGAGATACCCGGTTTCGAGAAGCCATAAGCGTTAACCGCCTGCACTGTCGGAGTACCAGCAGGTTGCCCAACGACAACCGGCATCGTTACAACAGTATGTTTTGTAGCCGCGACAAAAATTGGGCAAGAACCGGCGCCTGCGGAGACTACGTAACCACTAATTGCAGGATCCACTGATTCACCAGGAGTCCACTTAACAACGACACCCTTACCATTTAGATAAGCAGTGACATTCGTTGGCGCATTCGGTAGCGAATATGTCGCACCATTTGCTGTAGGTACTAGTAGTGACACTAATAGGGCAGAAGCAATGGCAAGTGCGCCAGCGCCGAGCAAATTACGAGGTTTCAGGGTGCGTTTCATGCCCCAATGGAACCAGCAGCCCGCTCAGCGAAATTAAACTTTCGGTTAACGCCAAGTGACCTTTATCTAAATTAGCTTTGAGCTAGCTTTAAGAGAGCGGGTAGCGAGGGCTCTTTGCGTCGTGGTTTTCCAAGCGGTTCTCCTGAAGCGACTTCTGCGGCATTGATCTTTATCCAAGCGCTTTGATCAACGATCTCTTTACCGGCAAGGAGATCTGCTAGATCTGCTCCATCCTTTGGTGCCCCAAGATTGGCAATCAGTGAGGCAATAACCTCGGTTGAATCACTCTTATTGGTTCCGATCACTCCAGAAGGCCCACGTTTGGCCCAGCCGACGGTGTAAATATTCTCGCTAACATGGCCATCATTATTCTTTATCTTTCCGCCTTCAAAACTTACGCCAGCAATCTCAGCAGGGGTATAGCCAATTGCCGTAATCACAAGGCCGCACTTAATCGAGAACCTCTCACCAGTATCAATGACTTTGCCGTCTTGCACTTTATTAATACCAAAAACAACTTCTTCGACTCTACCATTACCTTTGATTTCAAGCGGAGTCGAAAGGAACTTAAACTCCATCTGGCGTGCGTGCCCATTTTTTGGATGCTCGGCAATTAATCGCCAAGCCTCTAGATTGGATGCGATGTGTTTTTCAATTTTGTCACCAAATTCTTGAACTACCCGATCATGTGCTTCTGAAACCTGCGCCGCATCAATATGGACATCGGTGTGTTCCAACTTAGGCAACTCTCGTAGCTCGGGCGCAGTGAACGCTGCATGCTCGACGCCTCTGCGACCAGCGATATAAACCGTCCGTACTGCGCTCTCTTTAAAAGCAGCTATCGCATGGTCTGCAGTATCTGTTGGATCAAGTTCGGTTGGATCAAGTGCCAACATTCGCGCGCAATCCATCGCCACATTGCCAGCGCCAATCACAATTGCTACTTCATGCGATAGATCAACTTCTAAATCAGCAAAGTCAGGGTGCGCGTTATACCAAGGAACGAACTCAGCAGAAGAGATAGACCCAGGCAGGTCCTCTCCTGGTATGCCAAGCTCCTTGCCCACCGATGAACCGGTTGCAAGAACAACTGCGTCGTACCTTTCTTGCAGATCTGCCAGTGAAATATCTTTACCGAGTTCAACGTTGCCGAAGAGGCGAAAGCCTGGCTCTGCCGCAACCTTCTCAAAGACCTTGGCAACGGTCTTTATCTTGGGGTGATCTGGCGCGACTCCGGAGCGAACTAAACCCCACATGGTCGGCAGCCGTTCAATCATGTCGATCGAAAAAGAGAGCTCCTCTCCTTGCGAATTCTGTAGTGCTTGCGCAGCAAAATACCCAGCAGGACCGGCACCGACGATTGCGATCTTGTAGTGGGGCATGTGACCTCCTAATGAGTGCAATTGCTGAACGTCATCCATTTTGCTTAACCGGCCCAGAGGAAGATCTGATTATGAGCTTAGGTTGAAATTCTATCCGCTGATGCACATGTCTTTCTGGGTTTTCACATTCAGAAATTATTAATTCTGCTGATGCATAACCCATCTCGTAGGCTGGTTGAGAGATGGAAGTAAGCGGAATACTCGCACTTTCAGCAAAATCGAT
>CBFHTP010000031.1:0-12662 GCA_965658705.1 Candidatus Nanopelagicaceae bacterium | reverse complement strand
CCGCAGCCACATGCGCCCATAAGTCTCTCCAATTTCTTCTTGCGTGTAGGCAAGGCTACTCGCCTTGATCCTGAAAGCGCAGTCAAAAGGCCTAAGTCACACTTATTCGATAGATTAAAGGCCTTAATTAAATTTATTCATAGGCGCTCAAAGTAAAGGTTGGCTGAATATGGAACGAGATCTAAACGGAAAACATGTAGTTGTCGTCGGAGCATCCGGAGTCCTAGGTGGCGAGCTCGCCGCGCAACTGAAAGCGGCGGGCGCCGTAGTGAGTGGTGTCGTTAGAGATCCTGCTCGCCTCAACCCGGATGTGGTCTCTCGCCACGCGATTGCAGACATCACAGATGCGGGCGCTATTGGTGTTGCGCTCTCCCAACTTGCTCCATTTGATGGTGTCGTGAACGCTGCTGGTGTCGTTGCCTTTGGTGACATCAAAGATTTAGATAACAAGACCTTGACTGACTTATTTGCTATCAATGCCATTGCACCCGTCGTGATGCTGCGTGAGAGTGCAAAACATATGGGTGAAGGTGGTTTCTTCCTTAACATTTCGGCTGTGGTTGCCCAAGCGCCGATGGCCGGCATGGCCGCGTATAGCGCCTCAAAAGCGGCTGCTTGGGGGGCGATGATCGCTGCGACTCGCGAATTTAGGAGGATGCAGATCGATGTGATCGACGCCCGGCCGCCTCACACTGAGACCGGCCTGGCAACCCGTCCGATTGCTGGGGCTGCGCCGCGTTTACCTGAGGGTTTAACTCCACAAACTGTGGCTACCAAAATCATCGAAGGTCTTCTAAGTGGTGCCAAAGATCTGCCCGTGGAGTCCTTCACGGCATAGGCACGGCCCAGAATTGGTCTCGCGCTTCTTGGAAGAATGTAAGAGCATTTGGGAGTGCGAGGGATCACATTTCAGTCATCGGGTAGGCCCGGGCTTGCTGCTCTGGTTGGTGCGGTCTGCCTGGCAACTCTTCTTACTGGGTGCGGCACACAGAGCAAGCAATACGCGGCGTCAAATAAAGCGAAAACTTATTTCACTGTCCCAAATGGTTGGCATGAAATTTCAGAGAAAGCTCTTACCGAGTTTGAGAAGAAGAGCACTCCAGCGGGTTCAACAGTCCCGACTGTGACGTGGCAGATTGCCTATACACCCCTTAAAAATATAAAAATATCTCAGGTTTATTCAATTCAGACATTTGATCAGCCAGTTGTTGTCGCCCGGGTTCGCCCCTTGAGCAACGCCGAGACTCAATCTATTTCGTACAACAACCTGCGCGACATTCTTCTGCCATTGCAGTCATGGGTGACGACGCCATCAGCGGCTCCGGCTGGATTTAATCTGATCAATGATTACGAAATTATGGATCAAGGAGTTCGCGGGGTTCGATCGATCTACAGCTTTGATCGAAACAATGTCAACATCACACTCGACCAAGTTGCGATGGTCAGCAATGACCGGCGCACGCTCTATGTCCTGCTCTCTCGTTGTAATTCAGATTGCTACACAAAAAATCGCAAAGTAATCGATGGCATCGTCACATCCTTCACTGTGAAAGGTAAAAAATGACCCTAGAAAATACCAGCCGTGTGAGGGACTCTGATCGCAAAGTGAGAATTCATCTCTCACTCTTTGATCGCACTAAATTCATCTTGCTCTTCGCAATCACCGTGGCTGTGCTCACGTGGGCCGATATGGCCAATAATCCGCTCCTCTCCTTTAAGGATTCGTTGGTCGCAACGACCAACAACCGTTCATGGTTGCTCGTTCTGATTGGCATTGAGGTCGTTCGCCAGATTCACTTTGGACTCTCGGAGATCTTGGCTCCTTACCACGGCATTTGGCAGAAGTATTTTTCGTTTGTAGATCGCCTTGTCCATCGCTTATCTGATTGGACCAGGTTCCGACTTTCACGCGCGATCAAGGGTCTGCTCTTAATCGCACTTCTTGCTGTGGTTCTAGGTGCGATCTATAAAGAGAGTCCGATCACCGCGCTCTTTCTGGCGCCAAAGGCACTTCTCAGCTCGCTGCCACTGCTCGGCCAACTTCTCTTTGGCGTCTTCTTTGTCATCATCCAATTTGGTGCGATCTTCTGGTTCTTAAGCCGGGGCGGCGTCGATACCTACTTCCCCGATGACATCAAGACTCGTTTTAGCGATGTTTGGGGGCAGGATCACGTGCTCAACCGGATTCGTGAAAATCTGATGTTCTTGGAGAAGCCAGAAGATATTGAGAAGCACGGCGGCTATGTGCCGGGCGGAATTCTTTTATGGGGTCCACCTGGCACTGGTAAGACACTGATGGCCGAATCAATGGCAGGTGAGACTGGAAAACCATTCGTCTTTGTAGATCCAGGTGCCTTTACCAATATGTTCTTTGGCGTGGGAGTCTTAAAAGTTAAAGGTCTCTTCCGGAAGTTACGCAAACTTGCTCTTCGCTATGGCGGCGTCGTTGTCTTCTTCGATGAAGCAGATTCACTTGGCAACCGTGGCATTATCTCGGGTGGTGGCGCTGGTCAGCCGCGTGCAACAGCATGGAGCAATGCCTGCCATGGCGGTAATTACCTCTCACCTGCTGCGCAATCTGAACTTGTTCGTGACAAGTTTGTGATGGGCGGTGCTGGTGGTGGCGGTGGCGGCGGTGGAATGGGAACCCTGCAGGCTCTGCTGACAGAATTATCTGGTCTCAAGAAGCCGCGTGGATTCTTCAACCGAATTGTGCGAAGGACTCTTGGCATGCGACCAAAGAATCCACCAAAGTATCGAATCTTGGTAGTAATGGCAACGAATATGCCCGAGGCGCTCGATGAGGCTCTGCTTCGTCCAGGTCGTATTGATCGCATGTATCGAGTCGGTTATCCAAACAAGGCTGGCAGAGTTCGAACATATGAGGGCTACTTAAAGAAAGTTTCGCACTCTTTGACCGCCGAGAACATCGACAAGATCGCCACCATCACGCCCTATGCAACTGGTGCAACGATCAAGGACACAATCAATGAGGCGTTGATTACCGCGATTCGAAATGGTCGTACATCGATCGAATGGCAAGACATGATCAAGGCCAAGCAGCAGAAAGAGCTTGGACCATCCGAGGATGTCGAGTACATCGAACGCGAGCGTCATGCTGTTGCGGTTCATGAATCGTGCCACGCAGTGATGGCCTATCGAGTCCGCCATCACATGGAGATTGATATTGCCACGATTGAAAAGGGATCTGACTACCTAGGGATGGTCTCCTCGATTCCACCTGATGATCAATTTACGCGCTGGCGCAGTGAGTACGAAGCGGACATCTTGGTCTCGGTCGCATCACTTGCTGGTGAACGTCTCTTCTTTGATTCCGACAATTCTTCCGGTGTCTCTGGCGACCTAGAGTCGGCCACCACCATTGCATCTCTCATGGAAGGCCATTGGGGAATGGGGTCAACTGTCTCTTCGCACGCATCAAATCGTCGCTTTGAATTAGGCGCCCCTGGTGGCGGTAAGACAGGCAAGGATGAAGAGGCGCAGATGCGCATGGCACTGGCTGACCGGATCGAATCCAACTTGGGTACCTTGCTGGCTAAGGCAGAGCAGATTCTCAAGGAGAATCGAAGCCACGTCCTTGCCTTGGCGCATGCTCTTGAAACACACAAAACGTTAAGTGGTGAAGATGTGGCAAGCGTCATCAATCAAACTCAGGGATCAATCATCGATGGTCGCCCATATGCCGACTCAGAGTTGATGGCAAAGATCGAGCTCTATCACAGCGCTTCGCTCCAGGCTCATCGCGAACACCGCAAACCGGATGTTGGTCTACCGGTTATCCATTAACTGCAACTGATCAAAGATCTGCATCACGCGGATACTTGAAGACTTTGGCAGTAGCCAGCTCTCTTCGCCCTTGATTGTTGCAGCAAAATGCTGAGCCATCTCTTGGTAGGGATCAATCGGTGCGAACTCTTCGATTGTCTGCCCTATAGCCAGCTTGCTTGGCGCGTGCCAGGACATAAAGGCATCGGTGCCGACGCATTGGATTGTTGATTCGCTGCCAACAATATTGAAGCGCTGATTCTCTGGTTGTTCAAATGAAGTGAGCCCTGAAACGTGGATGGTGCTTAGATTGCCTGTGATTGTTGTGGTCATATCAACGCCAGTGGTGCTCATGCTTTGATCAAAATCGTTGACTGTTAATTTCTGATCGATTCCGGCAACAGCAAGCCAAGAGTGAAAGACATAAGGACCGACATCGAAAAGACTCCCGCCGCCTTTGGCTGGGTCTAATCGGTAATTGCCTTCGAGGGATCCAGGGAAGGTAAAGGCAGAGTCAATGGATTGAACTTCACCGATCCCGCCACTTTGAACTAAATCGACGATTCGCTTAAATCGTGGATGCCATAGGCTCCAAACGGCTTCGGTCAGTAATTTGTTATTCGCGATTGCAGCATCGTTCATCGCAATTGCTTCTTGGGCGTTCATCGCTAGTGGCTTCTCGCAGAGCACATGCTTGCTGGCCTGCAACGCTTTGATGGTCCACTCGGCGTGGGCATCATTGGCAAGGCTGATGTAGACAGCATCTACCTGAGGGTCATCAAGTAGATCTTGATAAGTGGCATGAACTTTCTTGGGGTTTAGCGCAGCAGACCTCTTGGGATCGCGGCTGGCAACGGCGTAGATCTCACCATTTGTTGATGCATGAACAGCTGGGGCAAGTGCTTTGCCGGCGATAAAGCCGGCTCCGAGAAAGCCCCAGCGAATTGTCATGGGCGAAGAAGCTTTGGTGTGATTGGCAGGCCGTTGGCGAGCGCTGACTCTTCGGCAGCTTCCATGATTGCAACAACGTCTCTGGATTGGGTCGCAGTGACTTGCATCGGTGTGCCATCGTTGATGTAAGCAACGAGTGATTGGTGGAACGAGTACGGAGTGACGCTGTGATTGACAATCACTTCACTGCTGCCATCTTCTCGGTGCAGCGTCAAAATCGCAGGCAGATCTGCAACCAACTGGCCAGCAGCTGGGTCCCAGTTGCCGGTGATTGCACCCTTTGTTCCGAGCACAAAATATTTTGGCTTGCGCGCTGCGGCCAAATCAGAATTAGTGAAGGTCGCTTGAACGCCATCTGCAAAGGTAAGTGTCACTTGAGCATGATCAGCATTGGTGATGTGGGTCCAGACGCGCTTCTGGTTCAAGCCACTGACGTGCTGCAGCGGTGAAGAGATCGTGGCAAGAATCTGATCGATGAAGTGGCTACCCCAGTCAAAGATCGCTCCACCAGAGACTGCGACATCAGAGTGCCAGAGTGAACAGGGCCGGCGGTAGCCACCAACAAAGCTTTCATAGTGAAAGACATCACCGATCTCACCAGATTCAATCAAAGCTTTCATGGTGAGAAAGTCAGCATCGTATCTGCGGTTTTGATAGACAACGAGCAGAAGTTTTGATGCTTTGGCAAGAGCCATGAGTTCATCGCACTGCTCAGCAGTAAGCGCCATTGGTTTTTCAAGGACGACGTTGATGCCGCGAGTGAGTGCTTCTTTAGCCCAGGAGTAATGGCTGTTCGGTGGCGTTGAGACGACAACAAGATCGATCAGACCAGAGTCCAGCATTGCAGTTGCGTCAGTGAATGTTCTTGCATCAGGGGCCAATACGAGCGCTGCGGCCAGGCGATCGGGGTTGGTATCGCAGACGGCAGTCAGAACCATTCCGGGTGTAGCGAGGACCGCTTTGTTGTGTTCATCGCCGATGGCGCCATAGGCCAGAAGCCCAACCCTGATATCTGGTTTGGGCGTAGTTGATGCACTAGACAAAATAATGGCTCCTAGGGATTGGTAAGGCTGCAGTCTACTTGTAGCGGCCGGGTTGGGCTCTCTGAGGAGCCTAGGGGTTAAGAGTAGGCAGTTCCGCTACTGTGAAGACAATTTGCCACGCCAAGCAGAGAAGGATCGCACTGATGCACCGTGTGGTTGGCGAAGCCATAAGAATGGATGGATCTCGGCCAGGTTGGTGAACTTATTAAAACTAGGTACTGGCGCAAAGGTCACTGCTACTGAGTTCTCGGCAGCAAATGCATAAGGGCTGCCCATAAATACCCGCAGATCCCGGCGAGTAGCAAGATCCTGCAGCGTCTCAAGATAGAAATAAATGCGCTTGCTCGAAAGCTGTAGCTTGGCGAGTGCCTTCTCATTAAAGACAAACACGACAGGCAGATCAGGATTTGTCTCTAGCGCCGGGTCAGTATCGCCCATCGAATCAACTGTGAGTAGAACATAATCTGGTTTGCGATTTTGAATTGGCATGACTGGTCCCGCGGTACCCAATGGATCTGGATCTGAAACAAGTAGTGGCTCCATTGAAGTGTCAGAAAGTTGCACTTCATCAGGGAACTCTTGAATAGGGCAATTCTTCTTGAGCGCGCACCTGAAACATTGTCCGGGTGCGCGATTTTCTACCTGCCACCTAGCGAATCCATAAGGCTTTCCAGTTGCAGATCCAACGGTCCATTGCCAACCAGCAAGGTTTGCAGCTCTTGAGCCATCTAATAAGTTGCGATACATCTCTTCTTGGCCGTTTAGCCAGCCCATCTGATTGCGAACGCTCCATTGGGAGGCAAGCCACATTCTGGTTTGATTGACGATCCACCCATCTCGCTGCAATTCATCAACGACTGAATCAACGCAGGCCATTCCTTCTGGCCAGCCATTGCCGGGTGCATCCCAGATCTGTTCAAAGCGCAGGTTCTGAAAGAGACGAGTACCCAAGCGGGCATAGAGATGTCTGGTGTATTCCTGCCAGAGCAGTTCATCTTGAAACTTCTCTTTATCTGAAAAGGGAGCAGCTTTAACTGCTCGCCACATTTGTGGCAGAGTCCAAAGATTGTGTCTGATGTATGGAGACAACATGGTGGCTCCGCGAGTGTTGATGGGCTGCACCTGCGAGCGCTTCTTGGCATAGCCAGTGATGTTTAAATCTGCCAGCGCTCTATCGGCTGCGCTCTGGCCACCTTTGATCGAACTACGGCCTCCACCCGAGTGCAGGCCATCAAAGTTAAGAGCAACGATCTGCTCAAGATCACCGGTTATATCTATCTGCTTCATTGTTTCCTTAATTACTGATTACTTGACCTGGCATTTAGGACAAAAGTGTGATGAGCGATTGGCAAACTTTATTCGCCTAATCATTCCCCCGCACCTTGGGCAGGGTTCATCCTCTTGGCCATAGGCCGCTAAGGATTGCGAGAAGAAGCCGCTCTCACCATTGACGTTTATGTAGAGTGAATCAAAGGATGTGCCGCCGACTGCAATTGCCTCACGCATAACTTCGGTGGCGCAATCAACCAAAGTCGTGATCTTTTTACTCGATAGTTCAGTGGCCGGGATCTCGGGATGGATCTTTGCTCGCCAGAGAGATTCATCAGCATAGATATTGCCAACTCCACTCATGATCTCCTGATTCAAGATAATGCTCTTGATCGAAGCTTTTCGGGACTTGATTGCTCTAATTACTGCAGCCTTTTCAAAGAGTGGGTCAAAGGGATCTGGCGCAATGTGGACTGCTGGTAAAGGAATGCCACCAATGAGCGGCTCTAGCGAGAGCCAACCAAAGGTGCGCTGGTCAGTAAAGATGAGCTCTCGTTTTTTAAGACCCTTCTGCAACATAAACCTGGCCCGCACATGTTTGGGCTCAGGTCGATCTGGTTGCTTGATCAGAAATTGGCCGGACATTCCAAGGTGTGCGACTAACGCTTCGGAACGATCCAATGTGAACCACAGGAATTTACCTCGGCGATTAACAGAGAGAATTTTTGAGCCAGCAAGATCACGGATGGGTGAAAGAGAAGTTGGTTTGAGAACACGAGGATGAAAACCCTCACCACTCTTTATCGTGTAGCCCTGGACAAGTCCTGCCAACCCAGCGCGAACTGTCTCTACCTCTGGAAGTTCTGGCACCAGACAAGGCTAAAGTATGGCGATCCCGTCTGCATGCGCTCCCCTTCGCTACCCTTAGGGATGTTGGGGCTGCTTGGCTCCATATTGAAATCTCTCACGAAGGGCACCACAATGGAAGAAAAGCAGCTCATCTCGCTCTGGAATGAAAAGCGCAGCCAGATCATCGCAGCTCAAATGGCACCAGCACTTGTTTTGATCGCAATCCTTGTTACTGCATCATTTGGAAAGTTCATGGGCGCATCACATGCAGTCCAGTACTTAGCAATCGGCGTAGCAGCAGCTACTGGAATCCTTGCTTTGATCTCACAGTATGCAGCAATCCGTGAGGCATCATCACTTGCAGCCGATCTACGTAAGATTGATAAGAAGTCAGCACTCGGAAAGAAGATCTCGGAATCCGAGAGCTTCCTTCAGCTCACAACGCTTGCAATGGTCGGCCTCAGCGCCGCAGTCTTTGCACTCGTCATCTGGGCAGTACTGGTTAAGTAGTCAGAGACAGATCAAGAAATGAAGATTGGCTTCGGCATCTTCTTTGCCTTTGTCGCATTGGTTGGGGTTCTCATCTTTCGATTTGAGACCCCAACTAAGCGAGAGAGAAGAGGACTCACTGGGCGCGGTGGCGATTTCGAAAGTTAATTCGCTCTAGTTTTTAGAGCTTGCGTCCAAATTTTGCTTGAGTGGCGCGCGATAGGTAAATGCCAAAGACGAGCGCGACTACTACCCCAGTGTTCACGCCGAGTTCTAGAAGTGAGCGGTTAAAGTAAGAATCACTCTTTTGAGACTCTAGGGTGAGTGACGCTCCGACAGTCAAAATATGTCGAACGGCTGCGATTACACCGATCACCAGGAATTTATCTAGTTGGAAGAATCCATCAGTGAAGCGTCCTGTCACGGTACGCATGATCTCTAAAATGATGACAACGAAGAGAATGTCATTGATCCCTTGGATCATGCCAATAGGAAAGAAGGGGTGAGTCTCTATCAGCCGCTTGACCGCAAAACCTGTTGCTGCGACCCCAATAACAAAGAGTGCGATGCCAAGGAAACCATGGACGATATCTTCAAGTGTGTTGATGAAGCGATCTGGGATCAGGGAGCGATCTTCTAAAACAAGATCGCGAAGGCCGGCTCGCTTCTTGGGTGCTTCTGACATCACCTGACTCCGATCGCTACTCTTTCTCTTGCTGGCTATAAGGGTAGATCAGCGAAGTTCAGGGCACAAGATCAGTTACTTCGATTTAGAATGCACTCATGCGTAAGGCCCAGACGAAGAATGGCTTTGCCCCCAAGATCTGCGTGAGCTGCGGGCTGCCCTTTGAGTGGCGCAAGAAGTGGGCAAGGGATTGGGAATCAGTGAAATATTGCAGCGATAAGTGTCGGGCCGGCAAATAGACTAATTAGATGGAAATCTTTGAATTTAAGCCGACTATCGACCAACTCGCCTACACATTTGGTGGTGCCTCCGAACGCGTAAGAATAAAGCCGGGTACTGCAGTTCGACTTTGGACTCAAGATGCCTTCAACAACACTATTAAATCAATTCATGATCTGGCATCAGAAAAAGTCGATATGCGATTTGTAAATCCACAAACTGGACCGTTCTTCATTGAAGGCGCAGAACCGGGTGATGCGTTAGCCATCCATATCGTGGATATGAAACCAGCGCGATCTTACGGAATCTCTTCCACAATTCCTTTTTTTGGTGGATTGACCTCAACCGACCGGACCGCAATGTTGCAAGAGCCGCTGCCAGACACCACGTGGGTCTATGAGGTCAACACAGAGCGACAAACCGTTGGATTTGAAGCGAGATACAGCGATCTAAAAGTTGAATTCCCGATTGAGTGCATGTTTGGAACAATCGGTGTGGCTCCTGCCGGTAACGAAGTTCGATCTGCACTAGTACCAGAACGTTTCGGCGGCAACATGGATTCACCTGAAGTTCGCGTGGGCTCCACGATTTACTTAGGCGTAAATGTTGAGGGAGCCCTCTTTTCAATCGGTGATGGTCATTATCGCCAGGGTGAAGGTGAGGCTTGTGGCACTGCAGTCGAGGGCGCAATGGATGCCATCATTATCATCGATCTCATAAAAGGCGCGGCTCCGGCATGGCCGCGTATCGAGGACGACAAGTACTACATGAGTGTCGGCTCTTCAAGGCCGATGGAGGACTCTTGGCGAATCGGTCAAGTTGACCTCGTCCGTTGGTTCCAGGATTTGTACGGCTTGCATCAGCTCGATTCCTACCAACTGCTCTCCCAGATCACGAAGGCGCCAATCGCAAATGTAGTTGATGCCAATTTCAGTGTCGTTATCAAAGCCGCCAAAGAATTACTCCCAAATGCCAGCGCTTATAATGGAATGCATAATTCTCTCCGTGAGCGTGCAAGGGGACTCAAGTTGTAACTTTTCTTCAGTATTTGACCGCTCGTGAAGAAAAAATCTAGCAAAAATCACACCTTCTTTCCCACTTGCGCTCCATAATTAGCCATCGAAGCAGATGGCTTTGGGTTACGGAGAACAATGAGTAAAGAACATAAGTTAGCAAAGAATGCGATTGGACTGCGCGAAGTCGTCTTCCAATCAATCTGCTCCATGGCACCCGGTGCAGCAATCGCCGCTTCAATTCCCTTCGGTTCTCCGCTCGCCGGTGGAGCACTTCCACTTGCAGTTCTCTTCGCCTTTATTGGCATTCTCTTTACAGCTTCAAGTATTGGCCAGCTCGCTAAACACATCCCGGCAGCCGGTTCTGTTGCTACCTATTCGGCAGTGGGTCTGCGTCCATGGGTTGGCTATCTCGTCGGCTGGGCTTACGCGGCCGTAGAAATCCTGATTGTGCCGTTGGTCATGCTCCAACTTGGATACACCGTTGCTGGCGAGTGGCATGCAAATTCGAGTGGCTTCCCACTTTCTTCCTGGTGGGTTTTCATGACTCTCGGAACTTTACTAGTCTCGTTCTTGGTCTGGCGGGGCGTGGCCACCTCTGCGAAAGTTGGAACCTGGCTCGGGTTCTTCGAAATCTCGGTATTCGTTCTGCTTGGAGTAATCTTGGTATTCAAAGCCGGTTCCAATAACACACTCAGTGTTTTCACTACCGCACATGCAAACGCAACGGGTTTTCATGGCTGGTCTGGCGTAATCGCTGGCTCCGTCTTTACCTTACTCGCTTTCTCTGGCTTTGAGGCAGCAGCACCGCTCGCCGAAGAGACGAAGGACCCTCGCAAGAATGTTCCAAAGGCAATCATGATCGCGACCTTTGCAATCGCAGCTGTATACATCTTTACTACATATGCTGCGACAGTTGCATTTGGCCCCGATAAGTTCGCTGGATTTGCCTCCGACAATAATGGCGCACCTTGGGATCACCTGGCGCACGGTGTCTCATCGTTGCTCTACGTATTGGTGATCTTTGCGATTGTAAATTCAACAATTGCAAATGCTAACGCTGGCGCAAATGTATTTACTCGCACAGCCTTTGCATTTGGACGAGTAGGCGCCTTCCCATCCTGGCTGGGTAAACTCGATCCAAAATATAAATCACCTCGGAATGCTTTAGTAGTCCAACTCGTTGTTGGCTTAGTCATTGGACTCGGCCTAGGCGCAAAATACACACCGCAAGTTGCCTTCGGAATCGTGGCAACAGGCTTGGTAGTCGTCGTGGTCGTTGTTTACATGGTAGCTAATCTTGCTTGCATTGGTTACTACATGAAGCACCGAAAGGAAGAGCAGAAGCTCTTCCTTCATGTATTCGTTCCTGCCCTGGGTTTCCTATTCTTGGTCCCTGGCTTTATGAATGCAGCTGGCATTACCGGAGTTCCTGGACTTAAATTCATCGTCTCATTAGCGAAGCCCCTCTCTTATGCGGCTTACGCAATGGGGATTTGGATGATTCTGGGAGTAGCCACTCTTGTCTACTTGAACAGCAAAAATCCAAAGGCTATTTCGGAAGTGGCCACCGTTCATATTGACTAAGTGAAATCTGCCGCATATTCGGCAAGCATCTGAGAAGGTAAGGTCCTATTCTAAAGAGTAGGGCCTTACTTTTATTTTAAGAAGATGTCGAGGAGTCAAATGAAGCGAATTCTCTATATTCCCTTTGATCATCTCAATTCCGATTACGGAGTAATGGCTGGGGCTGATCCAAAAACTGATCTGATTGTCCTGGTTGAGAGCGCGCGAATGACGACCGTGAACACATCAACGAAGTGGCACAAGGGTCGCCTCTTCTTCTTGATTTCTTCTGCCCGCCACTTTGCAGCAGAGCAAGAGGCCAAGGGCTTCACAGTCAGATACATCAAGGCGAAGACCACAGTTGATGGCCTTAAAACATTAAATAAAGAGTTTGCTGGTCTGCCAATTCTCTGCGCCGAACCTTCATCGTTCAGACAATTTGAAGCATTAAATAAGTTCGGCGTTGAATTTGTTGCCAACGATTTCTTCTTAACGCCCAGGGATCTCTTCAAGAGCTGGGCATCAAGTCAGAAGAGTTTCTTGATGGAGAACTTCTATCGAGCTCAACGTACTCGCCTTGGCATCTTGGTCGATGGCGGCAAGCCCGAAGGTGGCGCATGGAACTTTGATAAAGAGAACCGCCTGCCACCACCAAAGAATTATGAATGGCCGCCATATCTAGAGCACGCACTAGATGAGATCGACCAGCAAGTTGCCAGCGAACTTGATTACTCCCCCACTACAACCTGGGCTACTGATCGCGCCGGTGCGCTCAAACAGCTTTCTTACTTT
>CBFHTP010000030.1:0-14451 GCA_965658705.1 Candidatus Nanopelagicaceae bacterium | reverse complement strand
ACCTGTCACTAAGGTGAGACTAGTGAGACTAGTGAGACTAGTGAGACTAGTGAGACTAGTGAGACTAGTGAGACTAGCGAGTCAAGCGAAGTGGGTTTTGGCCACGGGCCACAAGACGATCGAAGTGCACATCGCGCTTATCTTTAAAGGTGCTGACTTCTGCTGAACTCTTCGACAAATAACTCGACAACTCTTCGCGGGCAAGTGCGCCATCCCCAGTGAGAGTGGTCAATTCAAATACTCCCCAAGCCCGAAGCACGGGCATCACCACCTCTTCTAGATGAAGTTGCGGGTCGTAAATGCCGGCAAGTGCGATCTGTACCGATTTTCTACCCCAGCCCGGCATTCCTGCACCTGGCATCTGGAAGTTAACCAGAACATCGGTGATTGCGCGCATCGCTTCGTTTGGTGCAAGCCTGATCGCCTCTGCCAATAAGTTACGATAGAAAAGCATGTGCAAATTCTCATCGAGTGCAACTCTTGCCAGCATTCCTTCACAGATTGGATCATCTGAGATGCGACCAGTATTTCGATGCGAGATTCGGGTCGCGAGCTCTTGGAAGGTTACATAAGCAACGGTGTGCAACATGTCATTTGGGAATGGTGTCTGGTAGCCAGCGGCCATGTGTGCCATACGAATATCTTCGAGCTCATTTGGGTCAACGCCACGAGTGGCCATCAAATAATCTCGCAGGACAATGCTGTGGCGGGCTTCTTCCGCCGTCCAGCGATTAATCCAGGTGTTCCAAGCGCCATCACGACTCATCGATGTTGAAATTTCTGTGTGATAACTCGGAAGGTTGTCCTCGGTCATCAAATTTAAAATCAAAGAGTCTTGCGCAACCGTTGTGAGGCGAGAGTCTTTTGCCTCCCAGGCATCCCCGTTGAGCGGGCCAGCAAAATCGCGACCTTCAGACCATGGGACATATTCGTGTGGGTACCAGTTCTTCGTTGTTTGAAGGTGACGCTCCAGCTCGATTTCAACTGTTGGTTCTAACTCGCGAATCAGCCGCGCTTGAAGCGGGGCATCAAATTCCTTCATGTGCGAACGCTACAAGAAAGAGGCTTTACTCACGAGTTAAAAGGAGGGTTATTACTTATTTTTCTAGTTTCTCTGTTCGATCGATCGCAGCTTGCTGGCGCCACTCGGCAATTTGGCCATGATCACCAGATAAAAGCACCGGCGGCACTTCAAGGCCGCGCCACTCGGCTGGTTTGGTGTAGGACGGGTACTCAACCAGACGCTGGTCTCCATCAAACAACGAGTGAGACTCCTCTGCCAACGAGTCGGGATTCCCTAATACGCCAGGAATCAAGCGGATAACAGCTTCCAAGATTGCAAGCGCCGCTACTTCTCCGCCGTTCAGAACAAAATCTCCAATAGATATTTCATGGAGATTTACATTCGTGTGGTTTCGAAAATGTTCGGTTACGCGATAATCAATTCCTTCGTAGCGCCCGCATGCAAAGATCAGATGGCGCTTCTCGGACAAATCTTCGGCCAGCTTTTGATCAAACTTTCTACCTGCGGGTGTCAAGATTATTAGATCATGCGAGACCGTTGAATCTGTGACCAGCGAGTCGATCGCCGCCGCCCACGGTTCTGGTGTCATCACCATTCCTGCACCGCCACCATAAGGAGTGTCATCTACGCTTTTGTGGTTGCCTTCTGCGAAATCACGAAGGTCAGTGACAGCTACCTCAATCAGATCAGCGGCTTGAGCTTTTCCGATGAGTGAAAGTTTGAGCGGATCTAGATAAGTTGGGAAGATCGAAATGACGTCATAGCGCGGTTTACTCATGATCTAGCAACCCTTCTGGCGGGACAATTGTAATTACGCCAGTCTCGAGATTAATTTCTGGGACAATCTCTAAGACAAACGGAATGAGAACCTCACGTTCTCCTGCTGCCACAACGAGCACATCTTGACCAGGAAGATTAAGAACATCGGTGAGCTGTCCGACTTCCTCACCATTTTCTGTCACCACCGTTAAACCAATGAGTTGTTGAACATGGAATTCATCTTCGTGCTGATTCTCTTGGGACATATCAATCTCGGCTTTTAGCAATGTATCCCGCAGCGCCTCAACCTCACTACGAGTATTAACTCCCTCAAATTTAAGTAGCAAGATACCGTTGTGATCTCGTGCCGAGGCAATGGTTAGGGGACCAAATTTCTCTGGGTCTGTAAATAATTTCGCACCGATGTAGAACCGTTCGTCCGGTACATCGGTGCGAACCTCAATAGTTGCTTCCCCTAACACTCCATGCGCGCGACCAATCCGGCCAACGACGAGGAGCACTCTTAACGCGCCTCTGCACTCTCGTCGGCCTCAATAAGGTCGACGCGAACGGAGCGACCAGCCAGCGCACTGATCACCGTACGAAGGGCACGGGCAGTGCGGCCGTTGCGACCGATTACCTTGCCGATATCTTCTGGGTGAACACGAACCTCAAGCGTCGTTCCACGGCGGTGATTCTTCTCCGTGATAAGAACTTCTTCAGGATTATCGACGATCCCTTTTACGAGATGTTCGAGCGCTTCGTCAATCATTATTCAGCAGGAGTTTCTGCTGCAACAAGTTCAGCAGGAGTTTCTGCTGCAACAAGTTCAGCAGAAGTTTCTGCTGCAACAACTGGTGTCTCTTCAACAGCTGGGGTTTCCTCTGCAACAACTTGTCTCTCTTCAACAGCTGGGGTTTCCTCTGCAACAACTTGTGTCTCTTCAACAGCTGGGATTTCCTCTGCAACAACTTCAGCGGCAGCTTCAACAACAGGTGTCACTTCAACTGCTGGTGCGTTCTTGGCAGCTATCTTCTCAGCAGCCTTCTTCTTTGCAGTGGTTGCGCCATCGGCAGGCTCTGCCATGGCATCCTTAACGGCGGCTTCGTAAGCGACACGCTTGTGCGGCTTCTCTGCGATGGTGCGAAGGGTTCCCTCTTTGCCAGGAAGATCTTTGTGCTTCTGCCAATCTCCGGTGATCTTCAAGAGAACTGCAACGGCTTCTGTTGGCTGCGCGCCGACTCCGAGCCAGTATTGAGCGCGAGCCGAGTCAACCTGAATAAATGATGGCTCTGTGCCAGGTGTGTAACGGCCAATCTCTTCGATCGCCTTTGAGTTGCGAGCAGAGCGAGCATCAGCAACAACGATTCGGTAATGTGGGGTGCGAATTTTTCCAATACGCATTAATTTAATTTTTACGGCCACGTAAGTGGTACTCCTTGAATGTTCGGTTCACGCACTTCTCGTCAGTGGGAGCGACGAGTAATACAGCGATCCATGATGGACATATGTGCGCCAGGGGTAGAGGGCCCTCTCGCAGGAGCCCAATCTTGCCAGTCAGGCGTCGCTAGCCCAAATCGAAGGTTGGCGGCTAGTTCTCTAGCGCTCGCTTCGCTGGGTTTCCGGATTTGGACTTCTTCTTAGGCGCCGTGAAGCCATGTGAGCGAGCCGGGGCAGCCATTCCAGCTGCGCCGCCCATATTTGGCATCCCTTGAATACCTGGAATTCCGCCACCATTTCGCATCTGCTTCATCATCTTCGCAGCTGCCGTGAAGCGATCAACTACATTGTTTACTTCGGAGACTTGGCGACCAGCACCCTTCGCAATTCGAGAGCGTCTAGATCCGTTGAGTAATTTCGGGTCATTGCGCTCAGCTGGCGTCATCGACTGAACGATCGCCTCAGTTCGAACGAGCTCCGATTCATCAAAATTTTCAATCTGCTTCTTCATTGCACCAGCGCCAGGAAGCATCGAGAGCATCTTTGTCATCGAGCCCATATTCTTCAACGCTTGCAATTGACTCAAAAAATCTGAAAGCGTGAACTCCTCACCTTTGGCGAACTTCTCTTCAAGTTTTGCTGTAGTTGTCGGATCCATCGCCCGTTTGGCTTGTTCGGCCAGAGTTTGGATATCACCCATTCCAAGGATTCGAGAGGCCATGCGATCTGGGTAGAAGAGATCAAAGTCAGTGACTTTTTCACCCGTTGATGCAAAGAGAATCGGCTTGCCAGTCCGCTGGGCGATCGAGAGCGCGGCGCCACCGCGTGCATCACCATCGAGTTTTGTCAGAACCACGCCATCAAAGCCAACGCCATTCTGGAAAGCGATTGCGGTTCGAACCGCATCCTGACCAACCATGGCGTCGACCACGAAGAGAATTTCATCTGGCAATACCGCATCCCTGATTCGAATCGCTTCCTGCATGAGTTCTTCATCAACACCGAGGCGACCTGCAGTATCAACAATCACAATATTGTGTAATTTCTCTTGCGCAAATTTCAGACCGGCCTTAGCTACCGCGACTGGATCCCCTACTCCGTTTCCAGGTTCGGGGGCAAAGACCGGAACTTTGACCGTTGCGCCGACACTTTGCAATTGCGTCACCGCATTCGGTCTTTGCAGGTCTGAGGCCACGAGTAACGGTGTGTTACCCTCAGATTTCAGATGGAGCGCAAGTTTTCCGGCTAACGAGGTCTTTCCAGCGCCTTGCAGGCCAGTCAGAAGAATGACCGTTGGCGCTTTCTTTGCGTATCGAATGCGGCGAGCGCTTCCGCCTAAAATACTCGTGAGCTCTTCATTAACAATCGTGAAAATTGCTTGTGATGGGTTGATCCCCTTGTTGATCTCATCTAATGCAGAAAGTGAGCGCTCACTTATTCGAAGGATGAAGGATTCGACAACATCCAGTGCCACATCGGAATCGATGAGAGCGATCCGAATATCGGCGGTGATCTCTTCTATGTCACCACTTTTTATCCGCCCTTTACTTCGAAGGCTCGAGAAGGCGCCGGCAAATTTATTACTCAGAGATTCAAACACCTGCGGATAATACCTTTATAAGGTGAGGATGTATTTTTCGATCTGGCTCGCAAGTGATTTTGCCCGCTCATCTGAAAGTGCACCACCCGCCGGGTCGGTAATGTAGAGGGTATCCATCGCCTCTGCTCCTAGAGTGGCCACGATCGCCGCCCTGATATCTACGCCGAACCTAGAGATCAACCTCGCCACGTTATAAAGCACTCCTGGTTGATCATGCATCCGAACTTCAATAATGGTTGCACCTGTAGCAAGGTCATTTGTCGCATAAACCGCTGGCGGCGCAACTTGAATACCTGGAAAACGCTTATAGCTTTTAATTCGCTCTTCAATTTTTGCAGCCACATTGAGCTCACCGGCCAAGGCGCTCTCAAGCAGCGCCTTCAACTGATCTTCACTGGGTGCGGGAGCGTGTACATCCAAAGCAACTAGCCATGACATCACCGCGACTCCCTCATACGTCCTTGTTCGAGCCGATCGTAAATCCATTCGCGAAATTGAAAGTACGCCGGCCACGACTGAGAGAAGACCCACACTATCTGGAGAGACAATTTCGATTTCGAAACTCTCATCACGTGGCTTGATTTCTATTGAGAGCTTTCCGGTGCGGGCCTTGCGCTGTTGATCTTCGGTGAGTTCTGCCTCTGGTGCAGGAGGGGTTCCCTGCATTGCTGCAAGTGTTCGATTCACCAGCTCTTGAACGAGGCCAGCCTTCCAATCACTCCAGGCAGTTTTCCCAGTGGCTTCACCATCAGCGATACTCAATGCATGGAGCAGTTCCAAAGTCTGTGCATCTGGAAGCACGGCTACAACAGAAGCTACTGTTGCGGGATCATCCAAATCTCTTCGAGTGGCGGTGGCCGAAAGGAGCAGATGATGCTTTACGAGCAGGACCAAAGTCTGGGCATCTGGTTCATCAAAACCAAGACGAAGAGCGAGTGGCAAAATCAACTCTGCTCCATAATCTGAGTGATCCTTCTGCGCAAACCCCTTTCCAATATCGTGAAAGAGCGCTGCCACCAGGAGCAAATCAGGCCGGTGAACTTGACGAGTGAGGGCCGCGGCGCGAACAGCCGTCTCAAGCATGTGGCGATCCACAGTGTGGCGATGCAGAACATTTCGTTGTGGCAAAAATCGCACATGTTCCCACTCTGGAATCCAGCGGCTGATGATCTGCTCTTGGTCCAACGCTTCGAAAACTCGGATCATTTCTCGCCCAGATCCAATGAGCGCAACCAGATCCTCTCTTGCAGTGCGAGGCCACGGAGTAGGGAGGTCGACAAAATTTTCAGCAATTGCCATGCAAGCCTCGACTGAAAGAGGAATACCGCGTTGAGCGCAGATTGCAGCAGCGCGAAGTCCCAACCCTGGATCAAGAGTGATCTCATACCCATCGACGAGGTCGACTTCCTCGCGGTAAAGCTCTAGCCCCTTTCCTAATGGAACCACTTTTGGCTCATTAAATCGTCGAAAGAGAGATCTGCCTTTCCCGTGAGAGAGGTGATCGATTCGATGCCACGTCAGATCCATCAAGTAATCGACGGATCTGGCCGCCTTTGCAACCTCAAACATCAGTACGTCAGCGTCTTCGTAATTCATAACATCGGCAATTTGATCTTGCCAAATAAGAAGTAGTTGGTCACGACCACGTCCAGAAATTTCATGGAGTACATCTCGAACATTAGCCAGAAGCGATTCCGCCGCCGCTAGTCGACCTAGTGCAACTGGTACTGCCTCACTTCGGGCAATCGCTCGGAGCGCAGTTACATCACGCAACCCACCACGAGCCACTTTTAAATCTGGTTCAAGCAAGAAGGCTAACTCGCCACTTCGATGAGCTCGCTCATCAATGCTCTCTCGAAACTTTGCAGCGTGCTTTCTGAAATTTTTTCGCCAATCCTCACGAGCATCCATGGCGACCGCTTCATACAAATCTTGATTTCCTACAACGAAACGAAGATCGAGCAATCCAGCAGCGACCTTAATGTCTTGCGCTGCACTCTCTCGAGTTTCACCGCGGGTTCGAATCGAATGATCCACCGCACGATGTGAATTCCACAGTGGGTAGAGAAGCGCGTTAACAAAAATTCCAAGTTTCTCTTCACTCTCGATGCCTGTGTGGAGTACAAGAATGTCTAAATCTGACCCCGGAGATAATTCGCCCCGGCCATAACCCCCGACTGCGCAGAGAGCAACTGACTGCGCCGTCAGACCAGAATGAGTAAGAGCGCCAAGAAAGAGAGTTGTGATCTCTCTATCGATCTGATCAGATCGTTCCCGGCGCTCTCGTGTACCCACGGAGGTAACTCTACTTAGATAGCGTCCACACCACGTTCACCGGTGCGAACCCGGACAACATCATCGACCGGTACAGACCAAACTTTGCCATCACCGATTGAACCCGATGATGCGGCCTTCACGATTGCGCTAATAACGTTCTCTGAATCAGCGGAATCAACGAGCACTTCAATCCGAAGCTTTGGTACGAGATCAACTGTGTATTCAGCGCCCCGGTACACCTCGGTGTGACCACGTTGGCGACCAAAACCACTCGCCTCAGAGACCGTCATTCCAGTAATCCCGACTGCTTGGAGCGCACTCTTCACGTCATCTAATTTGAATGGCTTGATAATCGCTGTTATGAGTTTCATAGTCGAGCTCCTTGGGTTGCGCCTTCGTAGGCTGTTTCAGCATGAATGGAAAGGTCCATACCAACGTACTCTGCTTCTTCGGTGATTCGCAGCCCGATTGTCTTATCGAGAATCTGCGCCAAGATATAAGTGACTACGAAAGAATAGAGAACGACGGCGAGGACAGCAATTCCTTGGTGGGCCATTAAAGTCCATCCGCCACCGTAAAAGGCGCCATCTGCGCCGGCAGAGTTGGTCATCTTTGTTGCAAGGAGGCCAATCAGAAGAGCTCCGAGTACGCCGCCAACAAGGTGAACACCAACAACGTCGAGTGCATCATCGAAACCGAATTTGTGCTTGAGGCCAACGGCAAGAGCACAAATAATTCCCGCTGCAAAACCTACAATGATAGATCCCATTGGACTCACAAATCCGCATGCTGGAGTAATTGCAACCAAGCCAGCAACTGCGCCAGAGGCTGCGCCGAGGGTTGTGGCGTGACCATCACGAATTTTTTCGACCAACATCCAGGCAAGTAACGCAGCGCCAGTTGCGGTATTTGTATTGACAAATGCGTACGCAGAAAGTGTATTCGCGCCAAGAGCGGAACCGGCATTAAATCCGAACCAACCGAACCAGAGCAGACCTGCACCAAGGAGCACGAATGGCACATTGTGTGGGCGCATGCGATCTTTCGGCCAGCCTTTGCGCTTACCAATGACAAGAATCACCGCAAGCGCGGCTGCGCCAGCATTTGCATGCACGACAGTTCCACCAGCAAAATCAAGCGCGCCTAGTTTGAAGAGCCATCCGCTTGGTGAAAATACCCAATGTGCGACTGGTGCATAAACGATGGCTAACCAGAGACCACAGAAAATGACCCATGAACCAAGTTTCACTCGATCGGCAATTCCACCGGTAATGAGCGCTGGAGTAATAATGGCAAACATTAATTGAAAGGCACAGAAAACTAGGGGCGGGATAGTGAGAGCTTCAAAGCCAGTGGCTTGTTGCCAAATGTGATTGAGCCCAAATTGATGAAGGTCGCCGATCCATTTCCCTTTACCGCTAAATGCGAGTGAGTAAACGCCAAGTACCCACAGGACGCTAACAACTCCCATGGTTACGTAATTTTGCGCAAGCATTCCTAATACGTTCTTGCTTCGCACCATTCCGCCGTAGAAGAAGGCAAGGCCAGGTGTCATAAGAAGCACCATTGCAGCTGCAACGATGATCCAGGCGGTATCGCCAGTGTTAAAATTCATGAACTCTCCAAAATCAAGCAAATAGAGTTCTCGCCGTTGAGATAGAGGAATAGTGGCCAGCCTGGGTTACGACTGTTGACCCGCTTTGTTACGGACTTGTTAAATTAATCGCTCAAGAAAGCCAGTTACGCCAGAAGTGAGGCGAGGTAACCGGGGGCATCGAAGATTTCAAGATCTTCGGCCGACTCACCCGTTCCGATGAATTTAACTGGGATCCCAGTCTCGCTCTCGATCGCAAGTGCAACTCCCCCTTTGGCCGAGCCATCGGTCTTGGTCAGAATTAATCCAGTGACAGCCACACTTTCGGCAAAGAGCTTGGCCTGGGTGATGCCATTCTGTCCGGTTGTTGCATCGACGACAAGCAACACCTCATCGATCGGAGAAACCTTTTCAACCACTCGTCTAATTTTCGACAGCTCATCCATCAGACCAACTTTGGTATGCAATCGACCTGCGGTATCTACGATGAAGAAATCCGCGCCATCTCGCTGTGCGCGTTTGATCCCATCAAATGCCACAGATGCCGGATCGCCTTCTGGTTTGCCTGAAATGACCGGGACGCCCAACCGCTCACCCCAGGTTTGAATTTGGTCTATCGCTGCGGCACGAAAGGTGTCAGCCGCTGCGACGAGAACCTTCTTCTCGTCATCTTTTAAAAACTTCATTAATTTTGCGACGCTCGTTGTTTTGCCAGTTCCATTTACACCGACAACCAAGATCGTCGATGTTCGACCTGGCTGCGAGTTCAGTGACCTGGGTAATGGACTCAATTTCAGAGTGAGCGCTGCCAAAACCGATGCTTCGATCTCTTCGGCCGTTGCTGACTTATCCGATTTAGCCGTGTTCAAGATTTCTGCGGTGAGCCTGGTGCCAAGATCGGCTTCCAATAAATTTTGCTCAAGCTCTTGCCAATCGGAGATTGAAATTCGCCCAACACCAAACTCACCAAACCCGCCAAACTCGCCAAACTCGCCAATTTCCCGAATCTTTTTAAAGAATGTACCAAAAAGTGCCATAGGAGATATTCGTTCGAGCGCTAGACGGTTTGAACTTCACGGAGGCGCTGCGAAATAACCTCGGAGACGCCATCACCGCGCATCGTTACCCCGTAGAGCGCATCAGCAATCTCCATAGTGCGCCTTTGGTGAGTAATCACGATCAGCTGTGACTTCTCCCGCAGCTCTTCAAAAACACCAAGCAGGCGCGATAAGTTCGTATCATCGAGGGCCGCTTCTACTTCATCCAGAATATAGAAGGGACTTGGACGTGCTTTGAAGATTGCGACCAACAGTGCCACTGCCACAAGGGAGCGCTCTCCGCCAGAGAGTAGCGAGAGACGTTTCACTCGCTTTCCGGGAGGTCTCGCTTCAACATCTACACCCGTACTCATCAGATCATCAGGATTTGTCAGAATTAAACGACCATCCCCACCTGGAAAGAGTTGTTCAAAGATTCCTTTGAACTCGCTTTCTACATCAAGGTATGCCTGATAGAAAATCTCTTGCACCTTATCGTCAACTTCTTTGATGATATCGAGCAGATCTCTCTTGGTCTTCTTGAGATCTTCTAGCTGCTCTGCTAGATATTTCAAACGCTCTTCAAGTGCGCTGTACTCTTCTAACGCAAGCGGATTAATCTTTCCGAGCAACGCAAGTGACTTTTCAGCTTGGGCTAATCGTTTCTCTTGTTGATCTCTGCGGTAGGGAGTTAAGTCCCCTGCGACCAAGTTTCCTTCGCCATCTTCCACAAAAGTTGGGATATCATTTGTTGGCCCATACTCATTGAGAAGTGTGGAGACATCAGTACCCAGCTCTTCTACTGACTTGAGTTCAAGCTGCTCGATACGTAGGCGTTGCTCGGCGCGCGCAATCTCATCTCTGTGCACACTTGATGTGAGTGATTCGAGTTCCGTTGTGAGTTCACGATTCTTTCCTCGGACCGAGAGAATTTCGCCCTCTCGCGCAGCACGTGCAGACTCAAGTTGTGCTCGTCGTGCGGTCGCTTTCGAAATGGATACCTCGATCTGGATCAGCGTTTCAAAGGCGGTATCTGCAATTGATTGGGCGGTGATCGCAGCAACTGCGCGTTGTTCGCGGCGTGCAATCGCCTTGGTGGCGCCATCGCGCTCTTGACGGGCACCTTCCTCGAGCTCTGTGGCGCGCGCCGACAGTGCTGTCATTCGCTCCTCGAGCGTTCGAAGTTGCAGCCTTGCTTCAACTTCAGCTGACCTGGTGCCCGATACTTGTGATCGCAGATCTTCTAAGTGAGTGAGATCAGGATCCGTTGGTTCTTGAACCGATCCAAATTGCGAAAGTGCCGCACTGAGATCACGCTCGTCGTTTTCGCGTTGTGCGAGCGCTTCATTGCGCGAGGATAGGAAACGCTCTACTTCGGCCTGCGCACTCTTTACATTCTGGCCGGCAATCGCCATCTGTTCAGCTAGGCCAGACATTTTTGCATCGGAGTCATTGAGTTTTGCGAGCGCTTGATCATGAATATCCTTCGCACTAGCGACCTCTGATGAGAGTCTGGAAAGTTCAAATTTGAGCGATTCACAGGTTGCCGTCGCCTTCGCCAAATCTGATTCTGTCCCTTCAATGGCTGCGCTAATTTCTATAGCACTCGAAGATCCTGATGATCCACCCCGAGCACGGGAGCGGCTAATGAGATCGCCATCGCGAGTTACTGCGATGAGATTCTTATCAGTACTGATAGCAGCTTGCGCTTCACTCAGTGAATCGACGGCAACATATTTAGCGAGGAGACCTTCGATGACAGAGTCGATCTCAGAACTTGTGATCAAAGATGCAAGAGGCGTGAAGTTACTGGAGAGCGGATAAGGCTCTGATTCGACATCAACTAAGAGCAGTTCAGATCGACCCGCAGATTCTGATTTCAATAATGAGAGCGCACTTACAGCTGATGAGACATCTTGCACGACGATCGAATCCGCAAGTGTCCCCAAGGCAGAGGCAACTGCTGCTTCCCAGCCTCTCGAGATAGAAATCAACGAGGCTAGTCGGCCCTTGACGACGGCAGCGCTTCTGCCTGAGAGAATCGCATCGCTGCCATCTCGCAGAGTGAGGGATTCGGTGAGAGCTGCGAGACGGGCGGTTAAACCTGCACGTTCTCGTTGCGCGCTTTGCTCAGATTCTTGGTGCGCAGCGAAGGCTTCATTGATGGTTGCAAGCGAACTCTTCGCCCGCTCATATTGGGCATCAAGATCTGGCTCGGTTGCATCTAGTCCAGCAATCTCTGCTTCGAGTGCAGCAAAGTTGCCACGAAATTCTGCCAGCCTCTTGGCAGCGCCATCTTGGGCGGCAGTAACTCGCGCAATTTCTGCATTGGTTGCATCAATGCGCGATTTCAAGCCATTAATGTGACCTTCTTGTCTGGCGGTACCTTCTCGCTGATCTGCAATTGCACGTAGGGCTGCGCTCACCGCGCTCTCTTCAGATTGGAGTTGGGATTCAAGTCGGCGTAATTTTTCGGTGATGAGTGAGAGCGCACTCTCTGAAGAGGTAATCTCTGACCGCAGTACTATCTCTTCATTACGAAGAATTTTTGCCTCTGCCTCTAACGCTTGTGGATCCCGTCCATTAGATCGGGCTTCCTCTGCATCTTCGGAGAGGAATCTGGCTCGCTCTGAGGAGAGCGACTGGATGCCTCTAAATTTTTCCCGTTGCGCAGTCAAGCGGTAATAGTTCTCTTGGGCTTGTACAAGAAGTGGGTTTTCACGCGCACTTTGGTTGTCGATCTCTTCTTCGCGGGATCGACTCTCTCGAAGTGCCTGCTCAACTTCATCGCGTCTACTTCTTAATATCGTTTCATCTGCAACTTCGGCATCCAAAGTACCTTGAAGTGCGATCAAATCATCGGCGAGCAATCGCAGCCTGGAATCTCGAACATCTGATTGAATAGTTGAAGCTCGCCTAGCAACTTCTGCCTGCTTGCCCAGTGGCTTGAGATTGCGCCGTAGCTCGACCGTCAGATCTTGAATACGTGCAAGGTTGGCCTGCATCGAATCTAATTTGCGAAGCGCTTTCTCCTTACGCTTTCGATGTTTCAGAACTCCAGCCGCCTCTTCAATGAAGGCGCGGCGCTCTTCTGGGTTGGCAAGGAGAATTGCATCGAGTTGCCCTTGGCCAACAATGACGTGCATTTCGCGGCCGATGCCACTATCACTGAGTAGCTCTTGAATATCTAATAATCTGGTTGTTTCATTGTTGAGCAGGTACTCCGAAGTTCCATTTCGAAAGAGAACTCGAGTGATCGTGACTTCGGTAAAATCGATCGGCAAACTTTGATCTGTATTGTCGATCGTGACCGAAACTTCAGCGCGACCTAAAGGTGCCCGCCCCGATGTTCCGGCGAAAATGACATCTTCCATCTTGCCGCCGCGCAATGATTTGGCGCCCTGCTCACCCATCACCCATGAGAGTGCGTCGACCACGTTGGATTTGCCTGAGCCATTTGGCCCGACCACGCAGGTGATCCCGGGTTCAAAATTGAGCGTGGTGGCTGAGGCGAAGGACTTGAAGCCCTTGAGGGTGATGCTCTTCAAATACACATGCAAAACCTATCGGTTTAAGCGCACACTCATCTTCATTTGGCAAAATCTGAGCTGCCGTTGCCACCCTCAAGTTAAAGTTGAGAGATTTATTTTGGATTCAGGCAGAACTACTCAGGGTTGGAGAGAAGCCCTTGGTATGAAATTTTTGCAGCCACCTGCTCTGCTTCGCGCTTGCTCTTTCCAGATCCGCTTGCATATCGCTCGCCACCAACAATTGCGACAGCGGTGAAGCTCTTGTCGTGATCAGGGCCACTCTCTGAAATTTCATACTCTGGAGTACCGAGTCCGCGCTGCGCCGTTAACTCTTGCAGTGCTGTCTTAGCATCAAGAGTTGCGCCAACCTGAGATGCGGCACTGAGCGCCTCTTCAAACCAAATCAGCACCACGCGGGCAGTCACTTCAAAGCCGTGCTCTAAATAGATTGCGCCGACAAGTGCTTCAAGTGAATCCGCCAGGAGCGAGTTCTTCTCTCGGCCACCGGTTCTCTCTTCACCGCGCCCAATGCGCAGATGCGCACCAAGTTGCAATGTACGAGCGATGTCAGCGAGCGCACGTTGATTCACAACTCCAGAACGAAGCGGCGATAATTTGCTCTCATCCAAATCAGGAAAGCGCTCGTAAAGTCTTTCAGTAATCAGCAGACCTAGAACCGAATCCCCTAAAAATTCTAGGCGTTCATTGGTCGGGATTCCCCCGTGTTCGTATGAATACGATCGGTGGGTTAACGCTAAATCCAACAACTCTTGCTTTACTGAAATCCCCATCGCTTGCAGGAGTTCAGTAACCAACGCGGTCAAGTCAGACCTCGATGACCTGACGACGGTTATATGTGCCGCATGTTGGGCAAGCTGTGTGTTGAAGTTTTGGTGACTGGCACTGCGCGCATGTTGCAACGGCAGCAGGAGTGGTCTTCCATGAGCTTCTACGGGTGCGCGTACGTGAACGCGACATCTTTCGCTTTGGGACTGGCATGGGACCTTCTCCTTCTTACGAGCACTTTTTCGCTACAGTCTCAAGAACCGGTAGATAACCACCCGTGTTGGGTGCATGCTCTGAAGCGGCAATTATGCCTTGCCTACTCCATCTTGACCAAATCCCGGCCCATCTAGCCCCGAAAGCGCCGCCCACCGTGGATCTACCAACTCATGGATATGGTCATCTGG
>CBFHTP010000029.1:0-15418 GCA_965658705.1 Candidatus Nanopelagicaceae bacterium | reverse complement strand
CCAATTGGCGTTCCTGTTGCGAGGATGACTGCGTCATATCGGCCGGTGAGATCTGCCAAAGAGATATCACTACCTAGCTCAATATTTCCAAAGAGTCTAAAATTTTGCTCGGCAGCTACTTTCTCAAAGACCTTTGCTACCGTTTTAATCTTTGGGTGATCTGGTGCCACACCTAAACGAACCAGACCCCACATGGTGGGTAGGCGCTCAAACATGTCGATTCCAAAAGTTAGTTGATCACTCTGAGAGTTCTGTAGGGCTTGAGCTGCGAAGTAGCCAGCTGGGCCGGCGCCAACAATTGCGACTCTGTAATGCGGCAAAAGAGCTCCAATCGCAAAGTAAATAGAGCGGAGACGAGGAGATTTGAACTCCTGAAGGGTTTAACCCCTTACCTCGTTAGCAGTGAGGCGCACTCGACCGGGCTATGCGACGTCTCCAAGTGGTGCTCTTACTTTACAGGAATTTCTACTATTCATACCCAGTTGATTCGGGAGTAAATCCTGATGTCACAGCGAGGAATCGCTCTTGATTGAGAATATTCGAGTGGCTCGTGTGGCATATTCCTGCACCATGATTGCATTGACTTGATCTGAACCCCGTGACCAAAATTCAGCCTCAGATGGGCTCTTACCTACTGCGATGTGGCGTTTAATCAAACGGTCAATCCGGGTCTGCTCATCCAATTCAACATACCAAGATTCATCTAATAGTGGCCACACTTCAGTCCACTGCCCTTTATCGCTCAATAGATAATTACCTTCAGTCAAAATAAGCGGGACGGCTAATGAGATTGGAATTGCTGATCCAATCGACTCCTCAATACTGCGGTAATAATCAGGAGCGTGAATAAATTGCTCCTTCTGGTTTCGCAACCGATTCAATAGAGCGACAAACCCGCCCACATCGAAAGTATCCCACGCACCCTTTCGATCTGTCATCTGCCAGTCCATTAGTGTTTGATTTGATAAGTGAAAGCCATCCATCGGCGCGACTGCCACTTTGCTTGGCCCCAGCGCCTTAACGATCGCTTGGGTTAGCGTGGATTTTCCTGCCCCAGGCGCACCTGTAATACCTAGAATTTTGCGCTCACCAGAAAGTGCGAGCTTTTCTGCGAAAGAAACGACTTCCAATATAGTTAAAAATTCACTCACATTTCAAAAGGTACCGCAATTAAATTTTTCTTGGTTGCAATCTCGGCCTGACCCAATCTTGAGGTAAATTGGATAAATGCCAAACTCGAAGCCTGAGCCCCAGGAGCTCATTGCTGCCCTTCGGGCGGTCTTACCAAATCAAGCAACCCTCATAACTGATCCATCTATGCAGACACCCTTTCTTCGTGATCAAGCAGTTTTCGCGGAATTTGGTATGCCACTAGCTGTGTTGCTGGCTCGTGACGAAAATGAAATTGTGTCAACTCTCAAATTTGCATCGAATCACAATATTGCCGTGATTGTTCGCGGCGCTGGGTCCGGACTCTCGGGTGGCGCGAATGCAATTGATAGCTGCATCGTGATTTCGTTAGAGAAGATGGATGAGATTCTGATTATTGATACCGAAGATCGATATGCCCGGGTCCAAGCTGGGGTGATTAACGCAGAATTAGATAAATCTGCCCGAACATCTGGATTAGCTTATTTACCTGATCCGGCGAGCCGAGAATGGTCAACTATTGGCGGGAATGTAGCAACCAATGCTGGTGGCATGTGTTGCGTGAAATATGGCGTGACTAAAGATCACATCTTGGGGCTTCGTGTTGTTCTGGCAAATGGTGACCTGATTGAACTCGGTGGCATCACGCAAAAACGAGTCTCGACTTTGGATTTAACCCGCCTCTTCGTCGGCTCTGAAGGAATTTTAGGAATTATTACTGAAGTCACTGTCAAACTCTCTAAAATTCCTGCGCTACCAACAACCATGGTCGCCACCTTCTCAGATATTACGACTGCCGCTGCAGCTGCACAGGAACTTATTAACCTGGGCCCTTCGATGTTAGAAATTATCGACGAGAAGACACTAGGGCTTGTCGAAACTCATTTTCCAATGGGCCTAATCGCCGGCGAATCACTATTGATTTTTCAAGATGACAACGAGAACTCAGTTGTCTCGCTTGCTGAAGGTATCGCGTTAGCGAAAGGAGCGAAGAGCGCCTTCTCCTCAACAGATCCTGCCGATTCAAGGGATTTAATTGCTGCTCGGAAATACGCATTCTTGGCCTGCGAGCGTAGTGGTGCCACATTGCTCGATGATGTGGTCGTGCCTCTCTCTAAAATTGCTCAATTAGTTTCAGCAGTAACGATGATTGGCGAGACTTACTCATTAAATATTTGCGTTTTTGGTCATGCCGGGGATGGAAATTTGCACCCAACAATCGTGCACGACCACGGCGATATTGAGGCAGCTGCCCGCGCACGTCTGGCATTTACTGCAATAGTTGAAGCCGCACAAGCGCTGGGCGGAACCGTAAGTGGAGAACACGGTATTGGGATAATTAAAAATTCATTTGTGCATACTGAACTCTCCAAGGAGTTCAAGGAGATTCAACAGGGAATTAAAAAACTATTCGATCCACAAGGGATCCTGAATCCAGGCAGAAAACTTTAAAGCCAACGCGGCTTGACTACCCCGAGCGCAACTCCTGCAAATTCCGCAGCACCCATTGCGCCCGGTTCCTGCGCCTCTGAAATTGAATAATCTCCGTATTGCTGACGTTTTACTTCTTCAACCATCGGGTTATGGATCCAGCCACCACCGATTACCGTTCTTTCGTGTGCACCAATTTCTGCAGAAACTGCACTCAGAGTATTTGCATATAAAGTCGTCAAGTCTTCAACGGCGGCCCGCCACAACAATCCTGGCGAAATGCCGTCTGTGACGCCCAAAATATCTAGCTTTGCGTAGGAGCCATCAATAACAACATCACTATTTTCTCTACTTGTGGCTAACGCAACCCTTCCTAATTCTGTTCGCTCGGCGTGAGAATTAGCACCAAGCATCGCGCCTAACCTTTCGAGTGAAATCCCAGTCGGCAATCCAGCCAAAAGCATCTGGTGATCAGGTATCACAGTCCAACCAACATTTACACCTGCTTTGGCCAATCTCGACATTGCCTCTTGTGAAATAGTTCCTTTGTAAGTACGTACGATTGCCTCTGCCGTACCCATGGAATCGAATAAATAGCCATCGCGGGTTGCCCCGCTAAAATAAGCCGCCACTTGATGATCATGACCCGCGATCGTCAAGACAGCTCCTTGCAAATTTAATGGTGCGCTTTGATCGGCTACTCCAATAATTTCACCGGCACCTACTAAGCGGCCAAGAAATTCAGAACCGCCCTTAACCAACTCGATCCCTTCTGCCCACGGTGCCTTTTTAGAGATATCTAGAAAGCCACTTCTGCTCACCAAAGAGAGTTCGTTAACTAAATCGGCTCCAAGCCTTCGCATGATCCATTCCGGCGCTCCAATAAAGTGATGTGGATTTCTGGTCCCCATAATATTTTTTTGTTGCCACAAAATTTTTCCAATACTAGGCACGGCTGAAATTTTCGCAGCAACAGTTCTCTCAAATTTTTCATCGCCAATCGCATTTTCTAGAGCGGATAAGTCAGCTCTTGGATCATGCCATGCAAATCCATGACATAGCAGATCGCCCTTTGAGTTTAAGAGCGCGCCAGTCTCTGAGAACCCAGTCACACCAATTGCACGAGCTTGCCCGTCAACTCTTTTTGCTACCTCACTAGCTACCAAAATCGCAGTGTTAGCAAGAAGATTCATATCAATGTCCGACAAATTGTTGCGATGAACCCAAGGTGTTACTTCAGAATACTCACCAAGTAAATTCAGCTCAAAATCTGTGGCAACAGCTTTAATGCTTGTGGTTCCAACGTCCAAACCAAGAAGGACATTACGCATTTTTAGTGAGCAAACGGTGCATTTATGGGTAACGGTGGCCGACAAACAATTCCTATCGCTCCAGAAATACGCCAGTTGCCTTCGGCGTGCGGAATTATTAAAGCATCACCGGTTTGAACGTGAAACTCTAATCCACTTTCAAAATTCAAAACTCCAAGCCCACCGAGAATGAGAAAAATTGCAAATCCCGCCTCAACCCCATCGCCGTTGCCAGGTAGATAATCAGCTCGAAAATATGGATCTGCAACATCTGTAAATATTGAAAGCGCGGTTTCGCCAAATATTCGTCCAGAGGTAAATAGTCGCTCTGCTTCCTTAGCCTCTATTCGGTCATAGCAAAGAGCATCTAAGACTTTATCGAAACCAAGTCCCAAGTGACCATCCACTTCACCATCGACGGCGAAATCATTCCATTCAAGAAGAGCAGACATATCAGAAGGCTCCTGGAGCTCGAGAAGAAATATATTCTCGCCAATTGCATGAGGGACACCAGCTGGAACAAAAATTGCATCTCCAGCCTTAACAGTAAATTTTTGTAGTGAGGCTAATAAACCCGCAGAATCTTTCGAATCAACCATCGCTGCAATTTCAGCTTTATTTTTTTGGGAGTTAAATCCAAGCCCAACGTAAGCATTAGCTGGTGCTTCTAAAATAATCCATGCTTCCGTCTTGCCGTGACTAAGTGAGAGATGCTTCTTTGCAAACTCTCTATTAGGGTGAAAATGAACTGGAAGTCGTTGATCTGGATCAAGGAGCTTAATTAAGATTTCAGTGCTCGCACCAAAAGTGCTTACGTGCTCTTCGCCGAGCCAAGCTTCTGGTTCATTTTTAATTGCATCGCGAACAAGTTCTCCGGTTGTTAGGACTGAGAGTCCTTGTTCCTTCTCACCAAATCTGGTTGTGATGGACCCAATCCACTCCTCTGGCCGCATTGGTCCACCTGGCCCATTGCGAAGGGAACCGATTCTGTTTCCGCCCTTATAGAAGTGGTCAAATTGATTTACTGGTAATTTATCGACAGCCGCCATAATAAAACTATACCTATTTTTATTCCGTACCCATAGACTTTCAATATGAGAAATTCGGACGCTCGATTACTGCGCCTCTTTAATAAAGGTCGGTGCTTAGATATCGCAGTTGATCATGGTTTCTTCGGTGAAGGAACTTTTTTAACGGGCATTGAAGATATGGAAGCGGCTGTCAAAACTTTAGTTGAAGCTGCACCTGATGCTATCCAACTCACAGTTGGCCAGGCGCATCACCTTCAAAATATCGATGTGAAGAACCGCCCGAGTTTGGTGTTACGTACAGATGTTGCAAATATTTATGGCAATGAGCTGCCCGATCACATGTTTAGTATTTCGATCGCAGATCCGGTATTAACGGCGGTACGTCTAGATGCTGCAATTGTTGTCGCAAATCTTCTCGATCTACCGTCGCGCCCAGAGATGAGAGAGGCCTGCATCAGAAATATTGTTGAGCTGCGAGCGCAGTGCACTCATTACGGCATGCCGCTGATGGTGGAACCACTGGTCATGAAAGAAGTCGGAGGCGGCGGATATGCCTCAGATGGTTCATTAGCGAAAATTCTTCCACTCGTTCGCCAGGCCGCTGAATTGGGTGCTGATGTCATTAAGGCAGACCCAACGGATGACCCCAAGGACTATCGTAAAGTGATTGAAATTGCAGGTAGCGTTCCAGTGCTCGTACGCGGGGGTGGCCGAGTTGATGATCATGAACTTCTCACACGTACACGTGAAGTTCTTGATATAGGGGCGGCAGGCATTGTGTACGGCCGAAATATAATCCAGCACAAAACACCGGCAAAGATGACACGTGCGCTTATGGCCATGATTCATGATGATGCCTCTGTGGATACTGCCCTTACTTTTCTAAACTAATGCTGAATCAGAAACGAGTAAATGTAGGCATCATCGGTGGCGGCCTCATGGGCAAAGAACTATTTGCCCTTGTTGGCCGTTGGGACGCCTTGGTGGACCACCCGGTTAGACCTGTAATCACAGCTGTTGCTGACCTCTCACTAGATGTGCAGAGTTGGTTTAGAAACGCAGGAGTAGCCAACATTTACTCTGATTATCGAGCACTTTTGGCAGACCCTCATGTCGACGTCGTTTATATCGCCGTTCCTCATAATCTTCATGAAGAGGTTTATTTGGCGACTGTCGAGGCTGGTAAAGACTTCCTTGGTGAAAAGCCTTTTGGAATTGACCTGCAGTCCTGCCAAAAAATTGTCGATGCCGTAAAAAATTCTAAATTATTTGTGCGCGTCTCTAGCGAATTACCATTTTTTCCGGGAGCACAATCCACCATAAATTTTGTTAAGTCTGGTGCAATCGGTGAAATCATCGAGGTTAGATCCGGATTGCTGCACTCTTCTGATATTGATGTGCACAAGCCAATTAACTGGAAACGTCAAACTATGTATTGTGGAGAAATTGGCGTTATGGGAGATTTAGGAATGCATGCAGCTCATATTCCACTTCGTCTCGGATTCTCTCCAAAGACTGTGTACGCCATGATCGATAAGATTGTTTCAACTCGAAAAAATAGCGCAGGTGAGAATATTGCTTGCGATACCTCTGATAATGCAATTCTTGCAATGAAAACAATTACACCATCGCAAGTTCGTGAATTTCCAATGTTCTGGGAGATGAAGCGGATCGCTCCAGGCGAGAGTAATACTTGGTTTATTCATGTGATGGGGATGAACGGTGGTGCCTCGTTCTCAACTCGTACACCAGCAACCTTTGATCGCTTCACTTACGATGGCAAAGAACAAGTGTGGTCTCAGGTACAACCAGGTCACAAAACCAATTGGCCAGTAATCACTGGTGGGATTTTTGAATTTGGATTTCCCGATGCACTGCTACAAATGTGGGCTGCATTCTTTGCAGAGCGCGAAGACAAACTTGATGATCGCTTTGCGTGTGCCACTGTTGAGGAAGTTCTCGAATCACACCGAGTCTTTGATGCCGCCATGAAATCCCACGAAAGCGGAGCACAGGTACCAGTTAGGCAGATTTGACGGGATTCAGGCGCTCTCGACCTGGCTCCGCGACTTCTCCACGTCCAACGACCCTGAGTCTGTATCTTTTTTGTTGTAATTTTCAGCCGGACCACCCCTAGAAATGGCGCTCAAGCCGAGGTACGCTCAGTCGGCACTAACACCCAATTCCTTTAGGAGGAAATGCATGGCAAACCTACTCTCGACCCGTAACAAGGTCCTGGTTGCAGTGACTGCTGCAGCGCTAGTTTTGGTTTCTTCGCCAGTCCAGACTGCGCAAGCCAAAGATATCGCTGTCTCACTTATCACAAAAGATCAGTCAAATCCCTTCTTCGTTGCAATGATCAAGGGCGCGACTGCAAAAGCTAAAACTCTGGGCGTAAAGCTCACTGTTTCATCTGGTAAGGATGAATCAGATTATGCAGGTCAAATCTCAGCAATTGAAAACGCTATCTCTGCTAAGCAAGCTGGAATTCTTATCGTCCCAGTTTCTACTGAAGTAAATGCAGCAATCACTAAAGCACGCGCTGCGGGACTTTATGTGATCGCTCTAGATACTCCACCGGATCCAGCATCTATTGTTGACATTACTTTTGCGACAGATAACTTCCTTGCTGGAAAACTTATTGGTCAGTGGACAGCAAAGAAACTTGCAGGCAAGAAGGCAACTATCGCGCTTCTTGATATCTTCAACGATCGAGTTGTGTCAGTTGACTACAACCGTGACAACGGGTTCCTCGCCGGCATGGGTATTGACATAAAGGACCCAAAGAAAATGGGCGACGAAGCTAAGACTGGTAAGTACTCAGGTGGTACTTACGAGATCGTTGGAAACGTAGCAACTGGTGCAAACGAAGCCGGTGGACGTACTGGCCTAGAGCAGCTTCTTACAAAGAATAAGAAGATTAACGTTGTTTACACAATCAACGAACCAACAGCTATCGGTGCTTGTGCTGCCGCAAAGGCGGCTGGAATCAAGCTTGATGCAATGGTTTCTGTAGATGGCGGCGGCGCAGGTATTGCTGCTGTTAAGTCGGGTTGCATCAATGCAACTTCACAACAGTATCCATTAAAGATGGCTGACCTCGGCGTTCAAGCAATTTATGACATTGTCAAAAGCAAGAAGATGCCTGCTAAGTCAATGGGCCTCGACTTCTTTAACACAGGCGTCACCTTGATCACCGATACACCACAAAAGGGTGTACCTTCAAAGAACACTGCCTACGGCACAGCAAACGCTTGGGGTTAAAACCCACCTCTTTAGTAATTTAGCAAGTCATTACTAAGGGTATTAGATTTATAGAGGGTGACTCAAAAAGTCGCCCTCTATAAATTTTTATAAGAGTCGTCTATGCTTTATTCATATTAATCGTGGATTTATTGAAAGGGTTTACATTGAGCCGAGAGACTATTTCCTATGACGCCGCATCAGAATTCCAGGGTCGGGCCTCATTAAGCCAAAAAGCACAAGCACGCTTGCATAAGTATCCATGGCTTAGTTCTTCCTTTGTGATGGTGACTGCCTCCATAATTTTCTCATTTTTCAATGAAAACTTTTTAACACCATCCAACTTTTCGTTAATTCTGCAGCAAGTTGCCATAGTTGGTGCAGTTGCTGCTGGTCAAACGCTCATCATTTTAACTGCAGGAATCGACCTATCTTGTGGTGCGATCGCAATTCTTGCTTCAATGACTATGGCAAAACTTGTTCAAGGGGTCCCAGCGGTTGCTGGCGATGGAATTTCAATTTGGCTTGCTTTCCCAGCTGGAATTTTAGTTGGAATGTTGGCTGGGTCAATCAATGGCTACTTAGTGACCAGAGTTAAATTGCCGCCCTTTATTGTAACTCTTGGTACTTATAATATCTTTCTTGCGCTCACACTTATTTTTGCCAAAGGTACAGTTCCTTCAAATGAAATGCCCTCGTTTCTCTTAATCCTTGGAAATTATGTAAATATAGGTCCATTTAGGATAACAACCGGAGTCCTTTTCATGATCTTCATGTATCTAGTACTTGCGTACGTCCTGCGTTATACCGGCTGGGGCCGGCACGTTTACGCAGTTGGTGATGATATTGCTGCAGCTAGGCTTGCAGGTATCTCTGTAAATAAGGTTCTAATGAGTGTTTATGTCGTTGCTGGCTTTATTTTCGCCATCGCCGCTTGGGTTGTTATTGGTCGCGTTACCGTCGCAAGCCCAAATACTGGCGGTGAATTAAATCTTGATTCCATCACAGCTGTCGTGATTGGGGGCACATCCCTCTTCGGCGGGCGTGGAACTATTTTTGGCACACTGATCGGAGCGATTATCGTTGGAATTTTTCGAAATGGTCTAACTCTTGCCGGTGTTGACTTGTATTATCAACTATTTGCTATTGGTGTACTCATTATCTTCGCCGTCTCAGTGGACCAATGGATTAGAAAGGCTCGCAAATGAAAACGGCTCCGATCCTGCAAGCCATTGGCGTCACAAAAGGTTACGGGAGAGTTGTGGCAATTGATGGTTCTGATTTAGAACTCTTCCCTGGTGAGGTATTGGCTGTCGTTGGGGATAATGGTGCGGGCAAATCAACCCTGATCAAGTGTCTATCTGGAGCTGAGATCCCCGATTCTGGGAAAATCTTGCTAGATGGTACCGAAGTGCACTTTAAAGGCCCGCAAGATTCACGGCACTCTGGAATTGAAACGGTCTATCAGACTCTAGCGGTCGCCCCTGCACTTGACATCGCCTCAAATCTTTATCTGGGTCGGGAATTACGCAAAGCAGGCCCACTCGGAAGTATTTTTAGAATGCTCGATAGCGGTGGGATGCGTAAAGCTGCGAAGGAACATATCTCAGCTCTGGGAATCGGGACTATTCAAAATATTTCACAGGCGGTTGAGACGCTTTCGGGTGGCCAGCGCCAAGCGGTCGCCGTCGCACGTGCTGCAGCTTTTGGACAGAAAGTGATTATTCTTGATGAACCAACTGCAGCTCTCGGCGTCCGGGAGTCTCACCAGGTGCTAAAACTTATCGAATCTCTGCGCGAACGCGGAATGCCAGTTATCTTGATTAGCCACAATATGCCTCAAGTATTTGAGGTTGCTGATCGCATCCATATTCAAAGACTCGGTAAGCGGGTAGCGGTTGTGACTCCTAAAACTCACAGCATGAATGAAGTTGTGGCAGTCATGACTGGAGCACTCGTAGTAGAAGCGAAAAACCAAACACTTTCTCGCATTAATGGCTGACATCCGTGTTGGAGTTATAGGCGTCGGGGTAATGGGTTCTGCGCACTCCAAAAACATAAATACATCAGTCGATGGTGCAGTAGTTACGGCGCTATTTGATTTAGATACCGAGTTAATGACAAGAGTAGCGGCCGAATTAACTGAAATTTCAGGTACCCCAATCACTCAACACGCTTCCGTAGAATCCTTAGTCGCAGACGAAAATATTGACGCTGTAATTATTTGTTCACCCGACCATCTCCATCCACAGCACTTAGAACTCGTGCTTGCTGCAAAAAAAGATGTCCTCTGTGAAAAACCACTTGCCCAAAAGAGCGAAGAGGCAAAGAGGGTTGCTCGGCTTGCCAAGGACTCCGAACAGATTGTCGCACTCGGCTTCATGCGCAGATTTGATCCGGCGTATATCGCTCTCAAAGCCGCTATTGCAAGCAAAAAATATGGTGAGCTACTTCAAATACGTGCTACGTCAAGAAATGTCTCATCACCTAACGGAACGACTACAGGACTACTGACAAATGTTGCTGTTCATGAAATTGATATCTGTCGCTGGTTATTAAATGAAGAGATCACATCTATCCAAACAATAAAAACTAAGCGGTCAGCCCGTGCCGTGGCTGGTCTGCAAGATCCGCTCTCGGTCATTATGCACACTGAATCTGGTGTTCTCGTCACAGTAGATATCGCTGCCAACTCTACTTATGGCTATGAAATTGGTATGGAGGCGCTCATGGAGAATGGCTCACTTGTTATTGAAAACCTGGGTGATTTTTCGATTGCCTTCGATTTTGTTTTGCCGCCACGTAAAGGTGGAAAACTTGGAATAAATTGGATGGAACGTTTTGAAGACGCCTATATTTATGAGGCTAGAGCATGGATCGATTCCATCAAAAATAGGAAATTAAACCCAGATCTTGCCACGGTTGATGATGGTGTTGCCGCTGCTGTTGCTTGTGAACTCGGTCTAGCTTCACTTATCGCACCACAGCCCCCGGTGCTCGAAGAGATCAAGTAAGGTCAAATGGGTGTACTTGTATTAGGAAGTTTGAACGTAGATCTTGTCGCATATGTTCCCCGTATGCCAAATGCTGGCGAAACTATCCACGGAACGGCATTCAAAACTTTTGCAGGTGGTAAAGGGTTAAATCAGGCGGTTGCTGCAGCTAGAGCAGGAGCTAAGACGTCAATGGCAGGTGCACTAGGTGCTGATTCGCATGCAACGTTTCTTCGTAATCTGATGGCCCAAGAGAAAATATCTAGTCATGCAATTGTCACCAAACCATCACCAACGGGGACCGCATTCATTGAGGTGGATGAAGCTGGCGCAAATCGAATCATCGTTTTTGGAGGCGCCAACACAGACTTGCTTCCCGAGGATGTCACTGACGAATTGCTAATTTCGATTTCTGAACCACGAATTATTTTGGCTCAATTGGAGGTTCCACTAGCTGTGATTGAAGCAATCTTTGCTCGTGCTAAAAAGCTTGGATTCATCACAGTTCTTAACCCAGCCCCAGCAGTAGATCTTGACGAAACACTTCTAAAAAATATAGATCTCTTAATACCAAACGAGCACGAAGCAGCTCTGCTAACTGGTATCCCCATCACTGACCGTGATAGCGCTGAAGTTGCTGGCAAGCTACTGCTAGATCGCGGCGTGAAATCAGTCATCATCACCATGGGTGCGGCTGGCGCCATCTTCATGGACGCCAATGGCACTCAGATCCACGATGCTTTCCCGATTCTTGCGATCGATACCACTGCCGCCGGCGATGCTTTTTGTGGTGCAATCGTTGCAAGTATTGGTATCGGTAAATCTATAAAAGAGTCACTTCCTATGGCTTGCGCCGCTGGAGCGATTGCCGCCACTCGAAGTGGAGCCACCCCTTCCCTTCCAACCGAGGAAGAGATACTCTCTTTTTTAAATGATCGATAAGGAGAACTCATGCTTCATACAGGAGTAATTAACGGTCAGCTTGCATCATTACTTGCACGATTTCGCCACGTCAATACCATTGCAATCGTCGATGGACCTTTCCCCACATATTCCGATGTAGAACTCATTGACTTAGCATTGATTAAAGGTTTCCCCACAATTCCTCAGGTCCTTGATGCAATCCTTCCTTTACTTGAGGTCACGGAACTCGTTTTAGCCCATGAATTCAAAGAGAAGGTAGATGCCACAACCTTTGATCTTTATCGATCCCATCATCGAGAGATTCCCACAACCTTCATCTCACATAGTGAATTCAAAGTTCAGGTTGGGCAAACTCTTGGAATCATTCACACCGGAGATGCGAATCCTTATAGCTCTGTCATTCTAAAATCTGGCTAAGTCGGACTCTGCCACTACACGCAAGGCTTGGGCTGCAATCGTTAACGCAGGATTCATTGCCGCCGATGATGGGAAGAATGCACCGTCAATCACATATAAATTAGTGAGATCGTGTGCCTTGCAATAAGTATCAAGAACACTGGTCTTCGGATCAAGTCCTGCTCGCAGCGTGCCACATTGGTGGGAATTCATTGAAATATCGAAAGGTTGTCTGAAAATTGCTTTGTAGCCTGCTCGCCTTAGATACTTTCTACTCTTTTTAAGCAATTCTCGATGTGTTTTCATTCCAATCTCTCGCCGAATCACCTTAATTTTTCCACCGGTGCTAAGTACCACTCGATTATTTGGATCTGGAAGATCCTCTGTCATCAGTACAAACTCAACTGAATGTTCAGCTATGTAATTAAGAAGAAAGAGTGGGACCTTAGAAGCAAAGCTCTTCATCATTGGGCCGGTCACTTTTCCAATAAGTTGCACGGCTCCAAGCGGATACCCCTTACCACCATCAAAATACCAATTATTAAATGAAAGTGTCTTCTGAAACGTTAAATCATTTCTTCGTGCCCAATCGAATGTAGCTACGTGTGAATTAATGTGCATCATGAAATTTCTGCCTACCTGATCCGAGGAATTTGCTAGATTAGATTTCATTAGTAGTGCGGCGCTATTAACCGCTCCAGCCGAAAGGACATACTTCCTTCCCCGAATTTTTATTTCCCCATCTGGCGTTGCCACTCGCAAATGATCGATACTCTTACCGAAGTCAAGACTGACAATTTCTTCAACTTTACAATTCGTCATTATTTTTACGTTGCCGGTTGCTAGGGCTTGGTCCAAGGCACAAGACTGTGCATCACTCTTTGCATTCAGTTTGCAGGCAAATCCATCACATGTGCTGCAGCGAATGCATTTTCCACCTAAACCATAATCAATTCCCATTGCGTTTGGAAATGGATTGAGTCCTATCTTTCTTAATCTTGCATCTAACTCCTTCACGTATGGTTCATGTTCCATTGCCGGAAAGGGGAATGGGGCACTTCTTGGCGGATCGGTTGGGTCCAAACCAGCCGTACTATGAACTTTATAGAGCACTTCTGCCTCACAGTAGTACTTTTCTAAATCTGAATAGTTGAAGGGCCACGCAGGACTGATTCCTTCAAGATGCACGATCTCTTCAAAATCTTCGGCTCGAAAGCGGGGCAGGGCGGCACCATATACTTTTGAATTTCCACCCACAAAGTAATGAACTCCTGGCACATATTCTTTGTCATCTCTATCTAGCCAAGTTTCTTTTGGTTTATATCGCTTATCTATAAAGATTGCCTGGGCAGACCAATTCTCTGGCTCATTTGGCAAGTAGTCACCACGCTCAAGAATCAAAACTTTGATTCCCTTTTTAGCTAGCGCATATGCGGTTGTGGCCCCACCAATACCCGATCCAATGATGAGCACTCGGCTATCACTCTCTTGCACTCCACTATTTAATCACTAAACTTCCAATATGACATCAAAACTTCGTTGGGCATTAATTGGTGCGAGTGATATTGCAGAGACGCGTGTACTCCCAGCAATCCGTGAGTCTGGTGCTAAAGCAATAGTGGTGCGAACGGGAAATCTTAATCATGGACGTACCTGGGCAGAGAAGAATAACGTTTCTGAGTTCGTCACAGATATTGCAGAAGCTCTTGATCGCCCAGATATCGATGCTGTCTATGTTAGTTCACTCAATTCGATGCACCGTGCACATGTGGAAGCAGCGGCACTCGCTGGTAAACACGTATTGTCGGAGAAGCCCCTTGCTATGACAGTCTCAGATGCCAGGGCGATGGTTAATGCGTGTAAAGAAGCAGGCGTAATTATGGCCACCAATCATCACTTGCCAGTTAACCCTGTTCATCGAATGATGAAGAAAATGGTACAAAATGGTGAGATCGGCGAAGTTCGAGCAATTCGTTTTCATCATGCAGTCCAGCTTCCACCGCGTCTTGCTGGGTGGCGTATCAATGCAAAAGCTGAAGGCGGTGTTGTTCACGACGTAACCGTTCATGATGCCGCAGCAATCGCGGCCATTCTTGGGTCAAATGCCCAATCTGTAAGTGCTCTCGCATTAAATCAAGATAATAATTCTTCAGGACCTGAGGACGCCGTAATGACCAACATCATGTGGGAAGGAGGAGTTCTTGTAGAAACTCATGACTCCTACAACAATCCCCACTTACCAACCGGAGTACATATTCTTGGGACTACCGGCGCACTAGTGGGTGAAAATTGCAATACGGGTGACCCGGTTGGAACTCTGTCACTAGTGCGTGATTTTAAATCTTCTTCGATTGGTGTTGGCGAACGGATCAATCTCTATCTACAGATTATTCATGAGTTCACTGCGGCGGTGGCTGGAAATGGCAATGTACACGTAGACGGTGAAGCAGGGATTCGTTCGCTCGCAGTGTCGGTTGCCGCTCAAGAATCTATCCTCTCTGGGCATCGAGTTCACGTAAGCACGTTATAGAGAGGTGAGTACGCTAATCTCTTCGCCCAATACAAACTCAGCTGCCACTTGACGCCAGCGAGTACTCTGGTCGTTTTCCATATGTAAATCCCAAGAGTAACGATCACGCCAAATTTCCCAGACACAGACTCGATTCTCGTTTTGAGTATCGGCAAATAGTTGTAGATTTTCGCATCCGTTTTCTACCCGAACCCCAGCAGCATGCTTCTCTAATTTTGCAAGGAATTCACCTCGCTTGCCTGGCTTCACGGTGATCTCAACAAAAAGATACATTCTGGTTAACTTATACGAACTCAACGTGGAATCTCCCTTGTACGACGAGGGCCTAAATATTTCGCAGTGACCAAGCTCGAACTCCACCAAGAATCCCTGCTGTATTCGAGACAATGACCACATCATCACCCATTTTCC
>CBFHTP010000028.1:8154-15892 GCA_965658705.1 Candidatus Nanopelagicaceae bacterium | reverse complement strand
TGGTCGTCCTATCGATGGCAAAGGTGAAATCAAGGCTGAAGCAACTCGTGCTCTCGAAATTCAGGCACCATCAGTTGTAGAACGTCAGCCAGTTAAAGAGCCAATGCAGACCGGTATCAAGGCGATTGATGCGATGACTGCGATAGGCCGCGGACAACGTCAACTTATTATTGGTGACCGTCAGACCGGTAAGACTGCGATTGCGATCGATACGATCATCAACCAGCGCGAGAACTGGAAGACCGGTGATCCAAAGAAGCAAGTGAAATGTATTTATGTGGCGATTGGTCAGAAAGGTTCGACGATCGCATCAGTCAAGGGAGCTCTTGAAGCTGCCGGAGCCATGGAGTACACAACAATTGTTGCTGCTCCGGCATCAGATCCAGCTGGCTTCAAATACCTTGCGCCTTACACCGGCTCATCAATCGGCCAGCATTGGATGTATAACGGTCAGCACGTTCTGATCGTCTTTGATGATCTATCGAAGCAGGCCGAGGCCTATCGCTCAGTCTCACTTCTTCTTCGTCGTCCACCAGGCCGCGAAGCGTACCCAGGCGATGTCTTCTACTTGCACTCACGTCTGCTCGAGCGTTGCGCAAAGCTCTCTGATGAATTGGGCGGCGGTTCAATGACTGGACTTCCCATCATTGAAACAAAGGGTAATGACGTCTCTGCGTTTATTCCGACCAACGTAATTTCGATTACTGATGGCCAGTGCTTCTTAGAGACAGACCTCTTCAATGCTGGTGTGCGTCCCGCGATCAACGTCGGTATCTCGGTATCTCGTGTTGGTGGTTCTGCACAGACAAAGGCGATCAAGAAGATTGCTGGACGTTTGCGTCTAGATCTTGCGCAGTACCGTGAACTCGAAGCTTTTGCGGCCTTTGGCTCGGATCTTGATGCTGCCTCAAAGGCCCAGCTAGAGCGCGGAGCTCGCATGGTAGAGCTCCTTAAGCAGAGTCAGTACTCACCATATTCAGTAGAGCGCCAGGCAGCTTCGATTTGGGCAGGCACGACTGGCAAGATGGATTCAATTCCAGTTGCGGATGTTCGACGCTTTGAATCGGAGTTCCTTGAGTTCATCGCACGTGAGCGCGCTTCAATCTTCGAAGTGATCGCTTCAAAGCGAGAACTTACTGATGACACTGTTGCGGCGCTTGAAGAAGCAATCACTACCTTCAAAGCACAATTCCGAACATCTGGTTCTGCGGCGCTCAATGAGCCAGCCGCCGATGCGTTGTCGGATGAAGATAATGAGACGATTACTCGCAAAGTTAGTTCGGTGAAGAAGTAACCCATGGGAGCTCAGCTACGCATCTATCGCCGCCGAATGCGTTCGGTTAAGGCGACCAAGAAGATTACTAAGGCCATGGAGTTAATCTCGGCTTCACGTATCGTTAAGGCGCAGCAACGAGTAAATTCTTCATCCCCTTATGCAAACGAGTTGACTAATGCAGTCACTGCGGTTGCATCGCTATCAACGACTAATCACCCGCTTACATCTGCGCATCCAAATCCGCGTAGAGCTGCGGTTCTAGTCATCACAGCAGATCGCGGAATGGCCGGCGCATATTCTAATGCGGCAATCAAAGAGGGCGATCAGCTCAGCGAATTGCTCAAAGAGCGAGGGCTACAGGTCAGCTCGTATTTAGTTGGTCGCAAAGCAGTCAATTTCTACAAGTTTCGTAATCGTCAGATAGCTGGATCCTGGACCGGATTTTCAGATAATCCAACCTTTGCGCATGCTCGCGAGGTAGCTCTCACTCTGATTACCGTTTTTCTTTCAGATAGCTCTTTAGAATCTCTGGCTGTGGATGAGATCCACATTGTCTTTACAAAATTCAAGTCGATGATCACGCAGACGCCAGAAGCCCGGCGGTTGCTACCACTTGAAGTCGTGGAGTCAGAGGTTTCATCTGGCCTGATGCCTATGTATGAATTCGAACCCGATGGAGCGGAAGTGCTTGACGCGCTTCTACCACGCTATGTTGAGGCTCGAGTATTTAATGCGATGTTGCAATCAGCGGCATCTGAGCACGCTGCACGTCGCCGGGCAATGAAATCCGCAACAGATAATGCTGAAGAGCTCATCAAGTCACTTACCCGACTTGCAAATGCCGCTCGTCAAGCAGAGATTACCCAAGAGATCAGTGAAATCGTTGGCGGCGCAGATGCGCTTGCCTCAGCTAGCGCAGGGAGCGAATAATGTCAGACGCATCTAAAAATGGCCGCGTTGCTCGAGTAATTGGACCGGTGGTGGATATTGAATTCCCAGCCGATGCCATGCCTCCGATCTTCAACGCCCTCCACATTGATGTGGAACTCTCGGGAACTAAGCGCATGCTTACACTCGAAGTGGCCCAGCACATCGGTGACAACCTGGTGCGCGCTATCTCGATGCAGCCAACTGATGGCATGGTTCGAGGTGCATCGGTTTCAGATACCGGCGCTCCGATCTCTGTTCCTGTTGGTGACGTCACCAAAGGCCACGTCTTCAACACACTGGGCGAATCCCTAGATGTACCAACGTCCTCACTCGACATTAAAGAGCGCTGGCCGATCCACCGCACTGCGCCTGCATTTGATCAACTTGAGTCAAAGACTGAGATGTTCGAGACTGGAATCAAGGTTATTGATCTACTCACCCCGTACGTTAAGGGTGGAAAGATTGGACTCTTTGGTGGAGCTGGTGTAGGAAAGACAGTTCTTATTCAAGAGATGATCTACCGCGTTGCCGAAAACTTTGGTGGCGTATCGGTATTCGCAGGAGTTGGCGAACGCACCCGTGAAGGTAACGACCTCTTTCTAGAAATGACAGAGACCGGCGTAATCAACAAGACCGCCTTAGTCTTCGGACAGATGGATGAGCCACCTGGCACGCGTCTTCGTGTTGCGCTCTCAGCCCTCACCATGGCCGAATATTTCCGTGATGTGCAGAAGCAAGATGTATTGCTCTTCATCGACAATATCTTCCGCTTCACCCAAGCTGGCTCTGAAGTATCAACGCTTCTCGGTCGTATGCCATCGGCTGTTGGTTACCAGCCAACACTTGCCGACGAAATGGGTCAGCTACAGGAGCGCATTACATCTACACGTGGTCACTCGATTACATCAATGCAGGCGATCTATGTTCCTGCTGATGACATCACCGACCCGGCTCCGCACACAACCTTTGCGCACTTGGATGCAACCACAGTGCTCTCTCGTCCAATTTCCGAGCTTGGTATCTACCCGGCGGTAGATCCACTGGACTCAACTTCACGTATCTTGGATCCGCGCTATATCGGCGAGCATCACTTCCGTGTTGCAAACCGAGTGAAGCAGATCTTGCAGCGCTATAAGGATCTGCAAGACATCATTGCGATTCTTGGTATCGACGAGCTCTCTGAAGATGACCGTATCTTGGTTGGTCGCGCACGTCGCATCCAGCGTTTCTTATCTCAAAATACCTTTGTAGCGAAGGTCTTTACAGGGCTCGACGGTTCATTCGTACCTGTTGCAGATACGATTGCTGCCTTTGAAGCACTTGCTGATGGAAAGTACGATCACGTTCCAGAGCAAGCCTTCTTTATGTGTGGCGGTCTTGATGATGTAGAGCGCAATGCAGCAGAGCTTGCGGCATCGGTAAAGGGATAACTTGATGTCGGATAAGAACCTCTTAACTGTTGAAGTAGTTTCACCCGAGCAGCGTGTCTGGTCGGGTGAAGCTTCAATGGTCTCTGCAAGAACGATTGAGGGTGATATCGGAATTCTTCCCAACCACGCACCACTCATCGGCGTCCTTGCTGACGGCACAGTGACAATCAAGGTTGGCGATGGAAGAACAGAATCTTTTGCAATCAGTGGTGGGTTTATATCGGTCTCAAATAATCGAGTCTCAGTTTTAGGTGAGACAGCCAGCGCTTAATTTGTCATTAAACCGCTTTAGATTCGAGTCACATCCGCGCCGAGTGCGCGTAAATTTTGCGCAAAATCTGGATAGCCGCGATCAATATGAAATCCATCTTCTACGATTGTGATTCCTTCACCCACCAAGCCCGCAAGCACAAGTCCAGCACCGGCACGTATATCCGTTGCGGCAACTGGGGCGCCAGAGAGCTGGCTGATTCCGGTAATTGCAGCGTGATGGCCATCGACGGTGATGTTTGCCCCTAGGCGCTTGAGCTCGTTGATAAACATAAATCTGCCTTCAAAAACATTCTCAGTGACGAGTGCGTGACCTTCTGCCACTGCATTCATGCAGATAATCATCGGCTGCAAGTCGGTCGGAAACCCAGGGTAGGGAAGAGTTGATACATCCACTGCTAGTGGACGGCGCTCCATCTTTACTCGGAATCCATCTGCTGTTGTAGTAACGATTGCGCCAGCGGCCACTATTTTATCGAGTGGCAACTCTAAGTGCTCTGGGATTCCACCAATAATCGTGATATCACCTTGTGTCATCGCCGCTGCAAATGCCCACGTTCCACTTACGATTCGATCTGGCAAAGTCGTATGTGTAGCAGGGGAGAGCGAGGCAACTCCCCGAATAACAATTGTCGATGTGCCGTGACCTTCAATATCAGAACCCATTGCGTTCAGGAACTCGGCCAAATCGGCGACGTCAGGTTCGCGGGCAGCATTTTCAATAATAGTTGTGCCTTTTGCGAGCACTGCTGCCGTCATAATATTTTCTGTGGCACCGACACTTGGAAAGTCCAACATGATCGTGCTACCGACAAGACCGGTCGGTGCAGTGGCAATAATGTAACCGTGTTCTGAGTGAGCCTCTGCGCCTAGATCCTTGAGTCCTTGAATATGAAAATCCAACCCGCGGGAACCGATGGCATCTCCGCCAGGAAGCGCAACTTCTGCTTTTCCTACCCGCGTCAGCAATGGCCCCAAGACATTGATAGATGCGCGCAATTTTCGAACGAGATCGTAATCAGCCTTGTGGGCAGGGAGATCTGGAACATCGATCGTCAGCCTTGAATCAGCCTTTGAGTATTCGACGGAACAGCCTAGGCGAGTCAAGAGATCTGACATGATCTCTACATCTGCAATCTGCGGCACGTTGTTCAGAGTCGATCGCCCGGGTGCCAAGAGCGTTGCGGCCATTAATTTGAGCGCTGAGTTTTTTGCCCCAGAGACTCTGACCTGACCCTGCAATCTGGCAGGACCAACGATCCTAAAGGCTTCTACTCCAGTCAAGGCACTCCTGGCATTCACGTAGCACTCCTCTTTCAGCGTAAGTCGAGTGGTCACATAGTAGTTGCTCCAATAGGCTTCAATCATGGTTAATCTGACACGTATCTACACAAAAACCGGCGATGATGGCACTACCTCACTGGGGGATATGTCCAGAACGTCAAAGAATGACCCTCGCCTTGAGGCATATGCTGATGTGGACGAAGCAAATTCTTCAATCGGTGTTGTTCTCGCATTAGGAGAAATATCTGATGAGAGTATTACTAAGCTACTTATTAGAATTCAAAATGATCTATTCGATGTTGGAGCCGACCTTTGCACCCCGGTAATCGATAAGCCAGAGTTTGAACCTTTACGAGTTTTAGAGTCTCAAATTACTTACCTGGAAGGGCAGATTGATCACTTCAATGCAGATCTAGAGCCGCTCCGTTCATTCGTGCTTCCATCCGGCACACCGGCAGCCGCGCTGCTTCATGTAGCTCGTACCGTCACTCGTCGATCAGAACGATCTACCTGGCATGCGATTCATTCTTTCGGTGGCGGCGTAAATCCTCTGACTGCAAAGTACTTGAACCGCTTATCCGACCTGCTCTTCGTCCTCGCGCGAATTGCTAATAAATCAATCGGAGATCAGTTGTGGGTGCCTGGAGCTAATCGCTAGCTTAAAAGTGACTAGAAGTGATTTGGGTTCTGCGTATAAGTAATATTAGGAACAGGGGTTGTTGGATCAATGGTCCAGCACGAGATGGTGATTCCACCGACACTTAAGTCATAGGAAGTGAGCTCGGTTCCAATTCTTGCCGCGGTTGATTCTCGCATCGCTTGCGCAAGAGCCGGCGAGATCGTTCCGGCGGCTTGCTGGGCATTGATCAACCGATTCTCTTCGGCGGTAAAGGCAACCACAATCATATTAATTTTTTTACCGGCAATTTGAGTCAATGATTTTCCAGCAGCGATTTGGCTAAAGAAGGCGTCATGAGTGATGCCTAGTACCTGCAGAATAATTGCTTCATGTGGAAAGAGCGTCTCACCACTTACTAAGATGATCGGCAAGACTTGTTTCGCTTTCGTGCCAGCTATCAGGGTGCGAAGTGAGCCATATTCGATCTGTTCGGTGACATCGGCTGGGTTTGGTCCAAAGACTTTTGAATTTATCTCCCACCAGACGCACGGAGTAATCGAGCTGATATAGACAGCTCCACATGCAAAAACTTTGCACTGCTTAACGTTGAAGGCGAGTGTTGTTTTAGCCGAGAGCAAACTGACAAGTTCGTTCTCGGTAGGAAACTTTGCATAGACACCGTTATTGGATTGAAAACCTTTGGGTGGCCAGATCGTTGGCGTCGGTGAAGGTTTTACCGGAACCTTTTTACGAGGGACATATTTTTTCGTGGCAACGACTGGCTGCTTCGTGGCAACGACTGGCTGCTTCGTGGCAACGACTGGCTGCTTCGTTGGGGTGGCAGCAGTTGCGGCTACCGGAATTACTGATGCAAGCCCAAGAATCAAGGCAAGCGTGAACTGCCGTCTCACTCTCGGCTCCACTTAAATGTTCTGATTGAGATCAGAGTTCCGGCCACCGTCCAAAGGGCAAGGATGATCGCGATTTTACCGAGTTCCCAAGAGTGAGCTGGCTCTTGCGATGCAAAAGTATTTGGTAAAAATACAGAGCGCATGCCTTGAGTGAGCCATTTCAAAGGAAATACTGCAGCGATATGTTGCATCCAACTAGGTAGCTGGGAGAAGACGAAGAAAACACCTGAGACAAATTGCAAGACGATCACAATAGGTGAGACAGTGGCAGCAGCCCCGCTACCAGATTTTGGAACCGACGAGAAAGCGATTCCGAGCACGGTTGAGCAGGCTGTTCCAAGAATGACCAACCAAGTGAAGCGGAGCCAGAGCGCGGGATCAGTTGGCAAATGCAAACCAAAAAGAAGCGCGCCAAAAATCAGGAGCAGCGCGATTTGCAGCGCCATTGCTATGAAAACGACGATTGCTTTGCCGATGAAGTAGGAGATGGGTGACATTGGAGTTCCACGTAATCTTTTGAGCGCACCTGCATCACGAGAGATAGGAATCGAAATTGCTAGGTTCTGGAAGCCAGTATTCACCAAGCCAGATGCGACCATTCCTGCGACGAAATACTGACTAAAAGTCACACCTGGAGCAATCGTGTTTTTAAAGACTGACCCAAAAATGAAGAGCAGAAGCACGGGAAATAGCAGCGTAAAGACGACTGACTCTTTTCTGCGCATGAATTCGGTGAACTCTAGCCGTCCTCGAAGGCCACCGATGTTAAAGATCTTCATTAATTTCATGAGCGGCCGATCATGGATAGATAAATATCTTCTAGGCTGGGGCGCTTAATTTCGAGCTCTGGAACGTCACCTAGCCTGGCAACAAGATCGAGAACTAAGGCAGAAGGGTTTTTACTTCGTTCATTTCTTCGAGCGCCATTTTCAAGCCATGTGACTTCCGCTAAGGCATCAGCCCGGCCGCCTAACAGAGCTGGGGTGGAGACCTCTAAGAGAGAACCTTCATTAATGAC
>CBFHTP010000028.1:0-8054 GCA_965658705.1 Candidatus Nanopelagicaceae bacterium | reverse complement strand
AATTCGGCTTCATCCAGGTAATGGGTCGTAAGCAGGATTGTGGTGCCCTCAGCTTTGAGAGTCAGGATCAAATCCCAAAATGCCCTGCGCGCTTCAGGATCAAAACCTGTGGTCGGTTCATCTAGGAACAAGACCTCTGGTGATCCGATAATCCCAAGGCCGACATCTACTCGGCGGCGCTGACCGCCAGAGAGAGTCCCGATCTTTGCATCAGCCTTTTCGTTAAGCCCCACCAAGGCAATCACTTGATCTGGCTCTTTACGCTTTGAATAGTAATGAGAGAAGTGGTGAATAGTTTCGCGAACAGTGAGATCTGCGACATCAGATGTGCTCTGCAAAACGATTCCGATTCGATCGCGCCAAGCGCTCTCACCGGAAGCTGGGCGGGCTGGGTTTTCACCAAGGACTCGCACTTCACCTGAGTCAGCTCTTCGATAGCCCTCTAAAATTTCTACCGAAGTGGTTTTACCTGCGCCATTTGGACCGAGGAGTGCAAATATTTCTCCTTGCGCAACCTCTAGATCGATACCAGCAAGAGCAACTTTTTCACCGTAGGACTTCTTGAGTCCTCGTACTGAAATTGCTGGCGTCATTACCCCATAATAAGCCCTGTGAGTCCTAGAAAAAATCCGCGAAAGATGCGGGGTGAGAAGGGTGGACCAGATCTTCCCGAGCGCGATATCAGCGAGATGGGGCTCTCTTTTGAAAGCACCGAAGAGCACTCGGATGGCCTCTACTTCGTTCGAAGAATCACCGGATCTAGTTCAACCAAAGCTTATAGATGTCCCGGGTGCGATCAATTGATTCCAACAGCAACGCCTCATGTAGTTGCATGGCCTGAGGAGGATGTTGAGTTACGTCGTCATTGGCACACACCCTGCTGGGCGAAGAAGAATCAGCGCAAACCTCGAGTTGAACGTGGCCGTGGAGCTCCTAAATATTAATGCAACAAACGCATCATGAAGGTGATAAATTTATCTGCAAATTGAGTGCGCTTAAACGTTGTAAATGTAATGGGAATACTAAATCGCTCGGTCACAATCGAGCGTGGATAAGTAAATTCTTTCAGTCCTTCTTCACCGTGAATTCGGCCATAACCACTATCTTTCACGCCACCAAATGGAAGTGAGGGAATTCCAGTAAAACCAATAACCGAGTTGATTGAGACCATGCCGCAAACTAATTGCGAAGCAATTTTGTCCCCCTGACTCTTTGACCACACGGACGCTGCAAGTCCATAACGAGTTGCGTTTGCGAGCCTGATTGCTTCATCCATATTTTGTACCCGATTGATAGTGAGCGTCGGGCCAAAAGTCTCTTCCGTGATTGCTAATGAATCCTCTGGAACATCCAACATAATGGTGGGTGATACGAAGCCGCCTTTCACTGAATCACGGCCGCCAATCAAGAACTTTGCGCCTTTATCAGCAGCGTCATCAATATGGCTTTGAATGACCTTGAGCTGTGAGGGCATAGTTGCTGGGCCATAACTTTGATTGACTCCAGGTTTTAACTCAGAGGCCATCTTTCCGATCTCTGAAATGAATTGATCGGCCACCTTTTCATCGACATAAACTCGCTCCGCCCCAATGCAGGTCTGGCCAGCATTAGACATCGCCAGCCATAGGGCATATTCGGCAGCCTTTGAAACGTTTGCATCAGCTGCAACGAGTACTGGATCTTTTCCACCACACTCAAGAACAACTGGAATCATTCGCTCGGCACAACTTGCTGCAACTTTCTTAGCGGTTCTTGTAGATCCAGTGAAAGCAATTTTATCTACATTGGATTCGGTGAGTGCCTTACCAGTTTCTGGAAGTCCTGTGACGACTTGAAAAATATCTGGGAATGGCGCGACTTCAGAGAATTTTTGACCAAGCCATTCGCCAACGCCTGGGGTGTACTCACTTGGCTTGAAGATAATGGTGTTACCCGCGGCCAGAGAAGAAGCGATCGATCCCATTGGCGTGTAAACCGGATAGTTCCAAGGTCCGATCACACCGACCACACCATACGGAACTCGCTCGACCTCAGCTTTCATATTGAACATCAGTAGTCCAGAGCTACGCGTTATTCGCGCGAGGTGTTTCTCTGCGTTCTTCGCTGCCCAATCAAGAAGTCCGATCGCAAGTGATGCTTCAAGAGTTGCATCACTGATTGGCTTGCCAGTTTCCAGTGCCACAAGTTCGGCTAACTCTTTGATGCGTTTCGTCAATACTGCATCCCAAGCAACAAGTACCTTCTTTCGACCGGAGTAGCCAAGAGCTCGCCATGCACGTGAAGCAGCGTGCGCTCTGGTAACAGCCGCCTGCACTTCTTCTGGTGTCGTGTTATGGTGGTGAGAAATCTCCGCCCCGGTTGCAGGATTGAACTTCTTGAAATCTGTGGCAGTTGGCGTCATGAGGTAACTGTAAACTCGTTTCGTGCCAGAGTTAATACGCCCGAGCAGCATTTTGCCCGCCAATCGCAGGGCAATCTCATTCATGACCTCTGATGGGCTGCGCCTTGTTGGTGAAGTCGCAAGCCCGATAGGTGAGCGCAAAGCCACGATTCTTACTCTCCATCCACTACCGACGGCTGGCGGAATGATGGATAGCCATATTCTCAAAAAGGCAGCGAATCGGTTGCCGGCTATGGCCGGGGTTGAAGTCATCCGATTTAATACTCGTGGCACGGTGAGTGACTCTGGAACTTCACAGGGCGAATTTGATAATGGTGGACGTGAAAAGTTAGATGTAGAAGCGGCTATCGACTTTGCTTTCAACGAGTGCAATGCAGATGAGTTATGGATTTTAGGCTGGTCATTTGGTACAGACCTGGCACTACGCCATGCACGTGACCAACGAGTGAAGGGCTTGATTCTACTCAGTCCGCCACTTCGGACATCAGAGCAGAGCGATCTAGATTGGTGGGCCAAAGATGGCCGCCCGATTGTTGCACTCATTCCAGAGTTAGATGATTATCTTCAACCTGACCAAGCAGCGATTCGGTTTGCCGCAATCAACCAGGTTCAATTAATTAACGTGATTGATGCCAAGCACCTCTGGGTTGGCGAACCTGCTGTTTATCGAGTGCTGAGTGAAATCACAAAGATCTTAGCCGTGGATTCGCTTCCGCTTCCCACAGAGTGGTGATTAACTTAACTAAGTTCTGCTTTAGGAAAGACCACTTCATCAAGAATCAAAAGCACAGCCGCTGCAACCGGTACTGCGAGTAACCCACCAATGAGCCCTAAGAGGCTGGTCCCAATCAGCGCAGCAATAATTGTGACAACGCCTGGAATATGAAGAGAATTTTTCATGATTCGAGGCATCACGAGATAGTTCTCAACTTGAATATAGGCGACATAGGCAACGAATGCGATAAGCGCAGTAGTTGGTGACTTTGATAGGCAGATGAGCGTGACAATCGAGGTGCCCAAAATATGACCGACCAAAGGAATGAGGCCACAAATAAATACCAGCAGCGCAAGTGCTGGCGTGTAAGGCATTCCAATGATCAAGCCCACGAAGAAAATGTAGATTCCGGCAATAATCGAGACGATCGCTTGTCCGCCAACAAATATTCCCACTCGAGCGATAATCCCATCAGATAGTTTGGCAACTCGCTCTCGGCGTGAAGCCGGAACTAGTCGGTAGGCCACATGAGTAACACTCGGTAGAGAGGCCAAGAAGTAGAGAGTAAGCACCAAGATCGTGAGTGCAGAGATCGCGCCAGAAATAACAGCTTTTCCGACTCCGAGAACGCCGCCAAATGCACTCACAACAAATTGACCATTCTGAATTGATTCAGAGACTTTTTGCTGAAGAGAGTCGATGATTCCATAATGTTGATTCAGTTGATTAAGTGTGTGGTTGTTCTTCAGGTCAGCGACAAGTTGCGGTGCATTCTTAAGGAGCAGGTCCACCTGATCGATAATGGGTGGAATTGCCACTAAAGCAAAGATGATGACGAAGGCAATCGTTGCGGCGACGATTACTCCGACGGCTCCGACCCGTCCAAGTCCACGACGCTGCAGAAACACGACTGCAGGGTTGAGGCCGGCCGCAAGGAAGAGGGAGATCAAAATCAGCACAAATACCTGCGAAGTACTTGCAAGGGCTCGTAATAAAGTAATTGATGTCACAGCGCCTGCTGCCACGAGGAAACCAAAGAAGAATGGATGGCCCCGATCGAGCGGAACTCCCATTTGGCCGAAGTTTTCTAGCCCGGCATCGATCTTCTTTCGTTTTTTTATCACGGGCAGTTTTGGAATCAGATTGGCCATGGGACGATTTTAGCGCCGGAACTCTCGCCAGTGAGGGAGAATAGGGCAGTGAGTGAATTGAAGGTTATGGGAAGTGGCACCGAGATCCTCTCGCTCTACGATCTCCCCTGGGCGAAGCCGCTAGAGGATTGGCCAGAAGACCCTGGGCTGACCTCAATGCGAGGAATCTCCAGGCATGTTGTTCGCCTAGTGCGTACCGGTGATCGCGACGAGGATGTCTTCGCGGTAAAAGAAACGGTCGAAGAGTTCTCGGCCAAAGAATATGTAGTCTTGCGAGAGCTTAATACTCGCGGCGCCCCCTGTGTTGAGCCGTTAGCCGTAGTCACCCAGCGTTTGGATGTGCGGGGAAATGAACTGCCAACTGCACTCGTCACCAGGTACTTGCCGTACTCGCTGCCCTATCGGGTTATTTTGAGTGGCGACGTAACACCACATGACATTACGACGATGGCAAATGCGCTCGCTTTACTCTTAGTGAAGTTGCATCTCATTGGTTTTTGGTGGGGCGACTGCTCCCTCTCTAATACTCTCTTTAGAAGAGATGCGGATGAATACTCGGCATATTTAGTCGACGCCGAAACTGGTGAATTTCAACTCGCTCTCAGTGATGGTCAGCGCGAACATGATTTAGATATCGCTCTCTTTAACGTTGCCGCAGAGTTAGAAGACCTGGCGATCGCCGGAGTACTTCACCCAGGTATAGACCCTGTGCGTGCAAGCCATGGCGTCATTAGTCGATACCGCAGGCTGTGGAAGGCGTTGAAAGAACCACAGATTCTTGATCCACAAGATCGCCATGCAGTTGAAAGCGCGATGCGTGTGGTTCAAGATCTAGGTTTTGCAGTCGATGAAGTCGAGATGACGCTAGATGGCGAGAAGGGCGCATTGCGATTTACGCCAAAACTTGTAAGCGCTGGGTATCACCAGTCTCGCTTGAAGGAGAAGCTCGGCCTCGACGCCGAAGAGCTTCAGGCAAAGCGTTTACTCGCTTCATTTGATCGATTCCGTTCTCGTGAAAAAGATTCAGGTTTGTCTCAAGAGGCGCTCGCCAGAAAATGGCTCACAGTGACATTTGATCACGTGATAGGACTTATTCCGCTTGAGTTACGAGGTCGGGTGGAGCCAGCGCAAATGTTCCACGAAATCTTGGAACATCGTTGGTACCTTAACGAAAAAACCGAGGGCGATGTTGGGTTAGATTTTGCAACGCTAGAGTATGCCGAGAAAATCTTGCCGTTCCGCGCAGATTCAGGCACTCTGGTTATTGGTGAAAGGGTAGAACAATGAGCCTGCCACCGTTACCAAAAAATCTTGGTGGAGCATTTGATCTGAGTTCATTTCGCACGCCGGCGGTGGAAATCAAGCCGGAAGATCTTGGCTTTGTTGTCAATTCACAGAACCTAGTTGATGAAGTGCTGCCGGCCTCGCACGAAGCGGTTGTCATCTTGATTTGCTGGTCACCAAGAAGCATGCAGGCTCAAACGCTTTTGCCACTTCTTAGCGCAATTGCCCGAGAGCACTACACGCCAGATGGTGAACCTACCTGGATCTTTGGATCCGTAAATGTTGATACTGAACCTGCTGTTGCCAAAGCGCTCCAAGTTCAATCTGTGCCACTAGCGGTTGCGATCATTCAAGAACAGCTAGTACCGCTCTTTGAATCAATTCCTCCGGCAGATCAGGTCCGGAAAGTGATCGACAAGGTTTTGGCGTTGGCAGTAGAGCGTGGCGTTGGAGCAGTTACTCCATCAGAGAATGAGAGCGAACCTCCTTTGGAAGCTGAAGAAGAGTTAGCAATGACCGCCCTTGAAAAAGGTGATTTTGTCGCGGCGAGAGCGGCATATAAGAGCTGGCTTAATCGGCAGCCGGCAAATGCGATGGCAAAAATTGGGCTAGCTCAAGTTGAACTACTCATTCGAATTGATGGTTTAGACCCAGTCGCGATCAAGGCCGCAGCTGATGAGGCGCCCACAAATATTGAACTGCAGATCAAGGCCGCTGACATAGAAGTTGCTCAAGGTGAGATAGGAAAAGCCTTCAGTAGATTAATCTCTGCTGTGAAAATGATTTCAGTCGACGAGAAGAAGATCGCGAGAGAGCATTTGGTCGAACTGTTTGCGCTTGTCCCACAAGATGATCCGCTGCTCTTGCAGGCACGCAAAGAACTAGCGAGCGCCCTCTTCTGATGATTACGATCTCTAAAAAAGAGGCCTTCAATCTGAAGGCACTCTTCCTGCTCTTTGGATACGGACTCATCGTTATTGCGCCAAGGACGCCAGATCTGAAACATAACCTTGGCGTAAATAATGGAACCTTTGGAACCCTGCTCTCGTTCGGCGCGGTCGGCGCCCTTACTGGTCTCTACTTCATGGGCCACCTTGTTCATCGATTTGGGCCACGTCGGGTACTCGTTGTCTCAGCTACCGTGCTTTATATCTCGATGGGCTCGGAGCCACATATCCAAAGCCCTTGGCTCTTCTTTATCGTCAACATCATTGCTGCCTCTGCCTGGGCTGGCTATCACATTGCTGTAAACACTCATGCGCTGCATCGTCAGAATGTGAGTGGTGTACCAATTCTGCCAAAGCTACACGGACTCTGGAGCGCAGGTGCGCTGTTAACCGCCATCACTGGCGCACTCATCGCATCGCATGTAACTCTAGCCTGGCACGTAGACATTGTCGTGAGTTCTATCTGGGTGATGACGATGGTGGCGATCTACAACACCCGCAAAGAATTTAATGAGGAGGGTGAAGAGACCGAGGAAGAAATCCCATCTAGTTCTTTCTCAACGCTCATCATCTTTATCCGCCAAAATTGGAAGTTCATGTCCTATGCGGCTATCGCTATTCTCCTTGAGGCTTCTACAAATGATTGGGCTTCACTCTTTGCAAAGGAAGAGATCAAGGCAAACTCATCTCTCAGCATCTTGGCATATATCGGCTTTGGCACCGGAATGATTCTTGGTCGACTTAATCTGCACCGATTTTATGTAAAGTTTTCGGAGCGATTCCTGCTCTACTGGAGCGCAGTTATCGGGGGCGCTGGTTTTATCATCTTTGAACTGCTGGCAAAGTTCCTCGTTCGCTACAACCATGGAATCGCGCTTGCCTCCCTGGTGGTCGCATTCTTTGTTGGCGGACTCGGCTCAGCGATGATGTCACCAGGCTTTACAACAATCGCAGTACGTGAATCGAAGTTCCCGGCTGCCGTAGTTGTAGCCCAATTTGCAATCGTTCAGACACTTCTCATTTTTATTTTAAAGATTGCAATTTCCTGGGTCGCGCAAGCAACTTCTATCTCGATAGCGATGTTGATCCCCGGCATCGCCCTGCTCGTTGTTGTTCAAGCAGCGCAAATGGGAAGTAGCGAAATCCAGAAGAGTTAGGTTTTAGCCAGAACCTTCGGTATTGCCCGGATCAGCCGCCTTCACATCGTGAATGCTGTAGCGCGCCATCGCCTCACGCAAGACCTTTGACTTGATCTCACCAGACTCAACGAGCTCTGCCAATGTCGCGATCACAATTGATTGCGCATCTACATTGAAATGGCGACGAAGTGCACCGCGGGTATCAGAGAGTCCAAAGCCATCTGTTCCAAGAGATGTGAACTTTTGGTTCACCCAAGGTTGGATCTGATCTTGGACTTGGCGCATGAAGTCTGAGACTGCGATGACAGGACCCTCGTAGCCTTCTAGCTTCTTTGTGACATATGCACTCTGACGATCGTCGGGATTGAGCAAGTTGTGGCGATCTACACCCAAGCCATCGCGGCGAAGTTCGTTCCA
>CBFHTP010000027.1:0-16052 GCA_965658705.1 Candidatus Nanopelagicaceae bacterium | reverse complement strand
TGGCGCTCTTAAAGATCGTCACCAGAATATAGGTCACGGCCATATCGGTGAAAAGCCTTTTTCTGAACTGCTCGCTCACCCTGCGGTAGCGAACGCCCCGCTTATCTTGGAAACTCCTGGAGCAGAAGCAGAGCATGGCGGCGAGATCGAGTTATTGAAGAGGATGCGGTCAAAAATCAAATGACCGGTGGACGTAATAAATATTTGGTGAGCTCACTTTTGCTTACTACTGCCGCAGTCTGGGGCGGCTCTTTTGTAGTCATGAAAGAGACCTTGCAACGCGAGAACGTGAATTCTTTTCTAGCCTGGCGCTTCTTTATTGCCACTTTTTTATTGATTGCCATAAAGCCAAAAGCTCTTAAAGTTTTAACACCAAAATTTTTAGGTAAAGGGGTAATTATTGGGTTGTTGCTTGGATCCGGTTATATCTTTCAAAGTTTCGGGCTCACTCAAACCACAATTGCTAAGACCGGGTTTATCACGGGTTTGTATGCAATCTTTGTGCCACTGATTGCGGCCGGGCTCTTTAAGAAAGTTGTTACTAAAATCCAATGGGTCTCAGTACTTCTTGCCTTTATTGGACTGATCTTCTTGTCTTTCAACGGCCTCTCTATCGGTGTTGGTGAATCTCTCGTCCTCGTGAGTGCAATTCTCTTCGCTTTCCACATTATCTCGCTCAGCGAGTGGAGCGCTGGGATGGATACATATGCACTTACCATTATTCAAATGGCTGTTGTAGGGCTGTTGGCTCTCGCCTCCACTGCAAAACAAGGCTTTGAAATTCCTCCCGATGCCCAAGTCTGGCAGGCCATCATCTTTACCGCCGTCTTCGCAAGTGCATTTGCCTTCCTTGTTCAGACGTGGACTCAGTCATTCATGGCTGCCACCACCGTTGGCGTCTTGCTCACCATGGAGTACATCTTCGCGGCAATTTTTGGGGTCGCATTCGGTCACGAGCATATGACCGTGCGGACTTTGATTGGTGGTGCGCTCGTGATAATCGCTATGGTGGTCATCATTCGCAATGAAGGCTTAACAAGTGCAAATGAAGGTGAGAAGATTACTCATGATTGATCTGAGATCTGACACTGTCACGAGGCCATCATTGGCAATGCGCCAGGCAATTTTCGATGCGCCAGTTGGTGATGATGTCTATTCGGATGATCCAACCGCCAATTCACTTGAGTCTCGCGTTGCGGCGCTCTTTGGTAAGGAAGCTGGCCTCTTTACGCCATCAGGATCTCTCTCAAATCAACTTGCAATCAGGTCTTTGGTAAAACCTGGCGAAGAGTTGATCACCGAAACAGATTCGCACATCGTCCGTGCCGAATTAGGGGCAGGTGCTGTGTTTAGTGGGATCACAACCCGAACCTGGCCAGCCCATAAAGGAAAATTGAGGGCAGCTGATGCACTCGAGATCGCACGTCCAGATAGCGGACCGTACTTGGTTTCAACTACGGCAATTGCCGTTGAAAATACACACAACTTTGGTGGCGGCACTGTCCAGCCCATCGAAGAGATCAAGAAGTTGAGAGAGCAAAGTCAGAAGCTCGGGATTGCTATGCACCTGGATGGTGCCAGAATTTGGAACGCGCATATCGCCTCTGGAGTTGCACTCCGCGACTACGGTCAATATTTCGACACCGTCAGCGTCTGCTTCTCAAAGGGCCTTGGCGCACCGGTTGGCTCAATGATGCTCGCCTCATCAGAGCGAGTTGCCGAAGCTAGACGATGGCGAAAGCGCTACGGAGCCGGAATGCGCCAAATTGGTCTGCTTGCAGCTGGAGTTGATTACGCGCTGACAAATAACTTGGCCTTACTTGCAGATGATCATCGCCGTGCCTCAATCATCGCGAAAGCCTGCGCCGCTGTAGCTCCTACTTCAATAGATCCGTCAACCGTTGAAACAAATATCGTGGCGCTAGATCTGCGAGATTCTCACTTCACTGCCCCCCAGTTAAATGAAGAACTCAAGGCTCAAGGGGTTTTGGCAAGTGCACTCGGCCCTAAATTCTTGCGCCTTGTCACTCACCTAGATTTTTCAGATGATGATTTAACAAAATTGCTTGAGATATTGCCAGCTCTACTCAAGCGCTCCCTCGTGTCGAAGTAAGAAATCTTTTACTTCAAGGCCGTAGCCATAATTTCCTAAGGCACCACCAGTTTTTACAACCCTGTGGCACGGAATAATTGGAGCGATTAAATTTCGCCCACAAGCGGTGCCGGCGGCTCGAACCGCGTCTGGTGAACCGGCCCGCTTAGCAAGTTCGGCGTAGCTCAAGACTTTTCCGGCCGGAATTTTTCTCATTACTTTCCAAGCTGCCTGAGTGAATTCCGCACCAGGTTGGCGAGTTTGAATGCCATTCAGTGCATCAAGATCACCAGCAAAGTAATCCCGAACTAGATCGCTCACAATGGGAATCGATCGAACTGTTTTGATTTCTCGCGCACGGTCTTGTGATTCCATTCGAGCCAAGAGATCTTCAAAGCTGCGAAAACCGGCGCCAAGAAGTACATGTTCGTGAGAGATCAGATACAAAGTACCCACTGGGGTTTTCATACTTGCCTGACTAAGCATCAGACAACCTTAGACCGATCTATCCAATTTGAGAAGGTGAGGTATTAACGATCTCGTAGCATCTCAGCGACTAGGAATGAGAGTTCGAGTGATTGAGTGTGATTAAGGCGTGGATCGCAGGCCGATTCGTAACGATGAGCGAGATCCGCTTCCGAAATCTGCTCCCCGCCACCCACACACTCGGTGACATCATCACCGGTAAGTTCGATGTGGATTCCACCTGGGTGAGTCCCGCTCTTCTTGTGAACTTCAAAGAATCCTCGTACTTCATCCATTACGTCATCGAAGCGACGGGTTTTATAGCCGGTCGGAGTCTCATAAGTATTTCCGTGCATTGGGTCGCATACCCACAATACCTTTGCGCCAGATTTTGTGACGGCCTCAACAAGTGGTGGCAACTTTTCGCGGATAAGTCCAGCGCCCATTCGAGTGATGAGGGTTAATCTGCCGGGTTCATTTGAAGGGTTCAATTTTGTAATCATCGCCAGCGCATCCTCGGCCGTTGTTTTAGGGCCAAGTTTGATGCCAATTGGATTTGACACTTTAGAAGCAAAGTCCATATGTGCACCATCTAGTTGGCGTGTACGTTCGCCAATCCAAACAAAATGTGCAGATACGTCGTAGGCCAGACCAGTGCGTGAATCAATACGCGTCAGCGCCTTTTCATACTCAAGGATGAGTGCTTCATGGCTGGCATAAAAATCAACAGACTTGAAAGATTCTGGGTCGACACCAGCAGATTCCATGAAGGCCAACGCGCGACTAATTTCATTTGCCATCTGCTCATACCGTGCGCCAAAGCGGGGGTCATTAGCAAAGCCCTTGTTCCACATCTGCACCTGGCGTAGATCCGCAAAGCCACCTTGAGTAAAGGCACGCACTAAGTTCAAAGTCGAAGCTGAGGTGTTGTAGACCTGCACTAGCCGCTCTGGATTTGGTGTGCGAGCTTCCAAGGTGAATTCGATGTCATTAACCGCGTCACCGCGGTAGGCAGGAAGTGTTACGCCGTCGCGTGTCTCGTCGTTGCTGCTGCGAGGCTTGGCAAATTGGCCAGCCATCCGGCCGACTTTAATCACTGGCAGGCTTGCAAAATACTGGAGAACCGCTGCCATTTGCAGAATTGTCTTAATGCGATTGCGAATTGAGTCAGCGGTTGCGGCCGCAAATGTTTCGGCGCAATCTCCGCCTTGAAGCCAAAAAGCTTTGCCCTCTTGCGCCTCGGCAATTCGTGCCTTCAGGTTGTCGCACTCTCCGGCAAAAACTAACGGAGGTAACTTAGACAAGGTGGCGACAGCAGATTTTAATGGTTCACCGTCGACGCCACCTGGCCAGTGGGGTTGCTGCGCCGCAACTAAACCGGGTGTGAAGATGTTATCCAAAGAAAACTTCAGCTTCTGCATACAGCGAGGAATTAACGAGCTTGAGCTCGGATGTCGCTGATGCAAGAGGAACCCGGGCAATGGAAGTGCCATGGAGCGCCATCATTTTGCCAAAATCTCCCTCGTGAATTGCAGTGATTGCCTGCAACCCAAATCGAGTGGAGAGCACACGATCAAAAGCAGTCGGAGTTCCACCGCGTTGGATATGGCCCAAAACCGTGCAGCGAGTTTCGTACTTTGTCTTTTCGGTAATTTCTGCAGCTAGCCAATCGCCAATTCCAGATAGCTTCACATGTCCAAAGGAATCCAGACTTTGGTCTTTGATAACCATGTCGCCATCCTGCGGAATAGCTCCTTCTGCAATCACGATGATCGGGGCACGATTAGCGGCGAAGGAAGAGCGAACATATTCGCAGACTTTTTCAACCGAGAATTTCACTTCTGGAATAAGGACTGCAGCTCCGCTGCCGGCCATACCCGAATGGAGTGCGATCCAACCAGCATGGCGACCCATTACCTCAACAACGAGAGGGCGGTGGTGCGACTCTGCCGTGGTGTGGAGGCGATCGATTGCTTCGACTGCGATATTCACTGCTGTATCAAAGCCAAACGTGTAATCAGTGTTGCTGAGGTCGTTATCGATTGTCTTAGGGACTCCAACAACCTTCACACCAAGTGCATCCAATTTTGTTGCTACACCGAGCGTATCTTCGCCGCCGATGGCAACAAGTGCATCAACTCCATGCTTAGCCAAATTCTCTTTAATCTTTTCGACTCCACCATCGATTTTAAATGGGTTAGTACGAGATGAGCCGAGGATTGTTCCGCCCTTTGGCAGGATGTCGCGGGTATTCTCTACATCTAAATTCATAGTGAGACCTTCTAGAGGTCCCTTCCAGCCATCTCGGAAGCCAAGGAATTCATAGCCATATTCTTTGATGCCCTTTTGGACTACTGCCCGAATAACTCCATTGAGACCTGGGCAATCGCCACCACCAGTGAGAACTCCGATACGCATGAAAACTCCAAATACTTTGAAAATGTGGGCCAGAAGTGGTCAACGTTGACCTGCGAAAGTCTACCCTTGCGACCATGCCTCTCGTAGCAGGAGTAGATAGCTCAACCCAATCGGTAAAAATCGTGATTCGCGATGCAACAACCGGAAGCCTAGTACGCGAAGGGCGAGCCGCTCATCCAGATGGCACCGAGGTCGATCCCGCGTTGTGGTGGGCCGCACTTCAAGAAGCGATCGCCTCTGCCGGCGGACTTGCAGATGTACAAGCTATTTCAATTGGTGGACAGCAACATGGAATGGTCCTCCTTGATAAAGAAGGTCAGGTCATTCGTCCAGCTCTGCTCTGGAACGATACTCGTTCGGCTTACGCCGCAGACCAATTAAATCAAGAAATTCCTGATATCTCGGACCGGGTCGGCTCAAAGTTGGTGGCTTCTTTCACTGTGACCAAAGTTCGTTGGGTTGCAGATCATGAACCAGAGAACGCTGCTCGCATTGCAGCAATCTGCCTTCCGCACGATTATCTTTCGTGGAAACTAAGTGGCAGTACTGACATTCACACTCTCTTCACTGATCGAAGTGATGCCTCAGGAACTGGTTATTTTAATTCTAAAGAAAATAACTATGAGACCAAAATTCTTACGATTGCGCTCAAAGCAGATCGAGAGATTATTCTTCCACGCATTATTGCAAGCACCGAATTTGGTGCAACAACTCCAGCAGGAGTAAAGATTGGCGCAGGTGCTGGTGATAATGCAGGTGCCGGTTTCGGAGTTCAGGCCCTATTCGGTGATGTGGTTCTCTCTCTCGGCACAAGTGGAACAGCTTTTGCCATTTCAACCACCTCAACTCATGATTCATCCGGTGAAGTTGCTGGCTTCGCCGATCTCACTGGCGCCTTTCTGCCATTGGTCTGCACGTTAAATGCTGCCAGAATTTTGGATGCCGCAACCAGAATTCTCGGCTGCTCGCACGAAGAGTTGGGTCTGCTCGCACTTTCAGCTCCAGCTGGCGCGCATGGGCTCTCATTGCTTCCCTACTTTGAGGGCGAGCGAACTCCAAACCGACCAGATGCAACTGGCGTATTAACTGGAATGACAAATGAAAATTCCACGCGAGTCGACATCGCCCGCGCTTACATCGAAGGAATGCTCTGCGGGTTGGCGGATGCAGTTGATGCGCTAGTCCAGCAGGGCGTAAAAATTGAGCGAGTATTGTTGGTAGGCGGCGCCGCGAAGAATCCAGCGATTGGTGAAATTGCTTCGGCGCTTTTTGGCAGAGAAGTATTGATTCCAGAACCCGGTGAATACGTGGCCAATGGTGCTGCTAGACAAGCTGCTTGGGCACTTCTCGGTGGTGCAGAACCACCACATTGGGAGCTTGGGCATGTGAAAAAAATATCCGCGCCTAGCTCACCAGAGGTTCTCTCTCGCTACCGACAGCTTAAGTCAAGGACCAACGGCTGGTAAGTAATCACAATTCCTCAAGGCAAAAGTAAGCAGGGTACTATCGCGCGTCTATCCAAAAACCAAAGGAAACCATGAGCCGCAAAAGTTGGATTCTATTTATCGCAGTCGGGTTTATCTGGGGTATTCCGTATCTACTCTTGAAAGTCACAGTAAAAGAGCTTTCACCAGAACTTGTAGTCTGCGGCAGAACCGCTATCGGAGCCCTTGTGCTTATTCCAGTTGCCATGAAGCAAGGAACTTTGATTCATGCCATCAGAAACTTTAAGTGGGTCCTTGTCTACGCGATCGTTGAAATGATTATCCCGTGGATCCTCATCACCAAGGCCGAGCAGAAAATTAGTTCAGGGCTAGCTGGTCTCTTGATCGCAACCGTTCCAATTTGGTCTTCGATATTAATGTCATTCTGGGGTGACAAAAGTGTCTGGCACTCAAAGCGGTTGTTCGGCCTCATCATCGGCTTCGTTGGCATCGGACTCGTCGTTGGAATTGAGAGCTTCCGGGGCCACCAAGATTTCTTAGCAATTGGAATGGTGATTATCGGAGCGCTCGGCTACGCGCTCGCCTTCCCATTGATGGGGCGGAAGATTCCGACCGTTGATGGAATTGCTATAAACGCGATTGCCATGGCGATCACTGCGCTCCTCTATGCCCCGATTTCAGTCGCCTCATTGCCTGCCCATCTTCCAAGCGCAAAAGTATTGATTGCGATGGCTGCACTTGGGTTATTCCCCACCGCGTTGGCATTTATTCTCTTTGTTGAATTACTCAAAGAGGTTGGGCCGGCCAGAGGTTCACTCGTGACATATCTGAATACTGCATTTGCGGTCTTACTTGGAATTGTCTTGCTTGGAGAACCCATCACGGTGGGAATTATTGTTGGATTGCCATTGGTGCTTATAGGTTCATTCTTTGCCAGTCGAAAGAACGTTACTCAGTAAAGCCCATTCGGCTGAGCGCTTTGGGATCTTTCTGCCACTCTTTCGTGACCTTTACATGCAACCCAAGAAATACTTTTCCATCCAAGAACGTTTCGATGCTTGCCCGGGCTGTACTCCCTATTGCTTTCAGGCGAGAGCCCTGTGGTCCAATAATGATTCCCTTTTGGCTATCTCGCTCTACGTGCAAAGTCGCATGGATATCGTAAAAGTCCTTTTTGCCAACCCGCGGTGCAAATTCGTCAATCGTGATCATCACAGAGTGAGGTAACTCTTCGCGCAGATCTTCGATCGCAGCTTCACGGATCAACTCTGTAATCGTTAATTCTGCAGCTTGATCAGTGGAGATATCCTCTGGATAGAGTGAAGGACAGATCGCCAAGGCTTCAGACAGCAGGGTTTCCAAGAGATCGATTTGATCGAGATTCTTCGCAGAAACCGGCACAACTTCTCGCACGTTTAGGTTATTTCGAACCATGAAATCGGAGACTTCTGCGAGTTTTGCAATCAGCTGCTCTGGCTTTGTTGCGCGGTCTACTTTTGTCACAGCGATAAAAATATTGCGGACTTTTTCTAACTGCTTGATAATGAATTCATCGCCGGCACCAATCTCTTCATCAACGGGCAGACAGACCAAGGCTGCATCAACAGATTGCAAGTTTTCGGCGACCATGGCATTGAGTCGGGTACCGAGCAAGGTCTTTGGCTTATGAACCCCAGGGGTATCTACCAAAATCATTTGGTACTCGGGCTTTGAGATAATTCCCCGAATCGGGTTTCGGGTTGTGTTGGGGTGATGCGATGTAATCACAATCTTTTTTCCCACAAGAGCGTTCACCAGCGTTGACTTTCCAACGTTTGGTCGCCCGATCACAGCAACAAATCCAGCTCTGTGATCTGTGGTTGGTGATTTCATCTGCGTATTCTCTCACTACAACGGGGCCACTAACTCCAAAATTTCCTCAACGGATGCAACAAGCTCTGCTCTGCGCTCATTAATCAATCGATGGCAGCCCTCACTTGTTGGCGCCGTGATCACTCCAGGAATCGCCATCACAGGCCGACGCAACTCCTCAGCATCCCTTGCAGTTCGAAGTGATCCACTCCGATATGCAGCCTCAACAACGAGGGTTGCTTTAGATATCGCGGCAATCAGGCGATTGCGGATAAGGAATCGATGAGGTTTAGCGGGCACCTTCGGAAGAACTTCAGAGAGTAAGAGTCCATGACTTTGAATCTCGGCGAAGAGTCGGTCATTACCGGAAGGGAAAATGCTCTCGACGCCCCCGCCAAGGATTGCAATCGTGTTTCCTTCTGCTGCAAGGGCGCCGCGATGCGCCGCGCTATCAATCCCGAAAGCACCGCCGCTGATTACTTGCCAGTCCCGATCACATAACCCGGCCGCGAATTCACTCGCAATCCGAACGCCATAGGGTGTTGGATTACGGCTCCCCACAATTGCGATCGATTGTTCGGTCACTTCAAGCATTTCACGAACTCCTCGGCCAATCAACGCAAAGGGCGGCGCCTTTAAGTCATTAAGCCTGACCGGCCAATCGGGCGATAAAGGAGTAACAAGAAAATTTTCGCCAAGCTCTTCCTGAAGCCGTTCGATATTTATCGAACAAAGTAACTCATGAATTCGTTCTGCTGATTGCCTCTCGCCTGTATAAAAGTTCTCTCGCAGTCGCCAGACGACAGTCTCTGCACCGTGATCAGCGACTTCTTTACTCCAATAGGCAGAATTTCCCTCCATTGCGGCTAACAAAGTCAGGCGCGCGAGCTCATCAGCCGTCATAGAACGCTGGCCTCACGTAATCCAAGAGCTTCACTCACATCGCTATTTGTAGGTCGCGAATGCCCGGCGAGATCGGCGATTGACCAAGAGACCCGCAGAACTTTATGAAAGCCACGAGCGCTTAAACGCTGCGAATCTAGTTCGGCATGCAAGAGTGCCATTGCATTTTTTTCAGCCTTTAGTTCACTTCGCAACAAACTTGGTGAGATACGAGAATTGAGTTCAAAGCCAAACTTTTCATGCCGTTTTTTTGAGAGCAACCGTGCGGCAATTACTCGATTGCGCACGACCGAACTTGACTCACCAACAAGATCACTCGACATCTCTACTCTTGTGGGTGCTTCGACAAATGATCGAATATCGATTCGGTCGAGAAGTGGCCCAGAGAGTTTTTTAAGATAGTTTCGAATCTGCATAGACGAGCAAATGCAGGCCCTTCCGCGACCAGTGAATTTTCCACATGGGCAAGGATTTGCAGCCAAGACCAAGAGAAAATTTGCAGGGTAAGAGACGGTTCCAATTGCACGTGAAATAGTCACTGCGCCCGATTCAAGTGGCTGACGTAGCGAATCAAGGACCCCCGGATTACATTCTGGCGCCTCATCGATAAACAAAACACCTTGATGGGCGAGAGAGACCGCGCCGGGGCGAATAACGTGGCTGCCGCCCCCGACCATCGCAGTTGCTGTTGTTGTGTGATGCGGTGAAATAAACGGTGGCGTTGTCGTAAGTACGCCTCCTTCTTGGATGAAACCCGCTACCGAGTGAATCGCCCCAACTTCAAGTGATAGCGCTGGCGAGAGCTGGGGCAGGATCGTCGGAATCCGCTCGGCAAGCATGGTCTTGCCGGTACCGGGTGGACCGATGAAAAGTATGTGATGGCCACCAACTGCTGCGATCTCAAGTGCTCTGCGAGCAGATAACTGACCCACCACGTCGACCAAATCTAATGAGCTCGCACCAGCTGGAATCGGTGTTGGGAGTTCGATCTGTGCGATCTCGCCTGTGCTCAGAAAATTAATCACATCTCGCAGATCTCTCGCACCAATGGCCTTGATACCTACGACCGCGTTTGCCTCAGCAAGATTTGGAGCGGGTACTACAGCGCTAGTGGCTCCAAATTTCTTTGCAGATAACAAAATGGGAAGTACGCCGCGAATAAACCGAAGCGTCCCATCAAGTGCTAATTCGCCGAGAAATATCTGATCAGCTCGTTCCTGATTTTCAATAATCCCCTGCGCCATCAAGATCGCAACCGCTATTGGTAGATCAAAGTTTGACCCACTCTTCGGTAACCACGCTGGCGATAATGAAACGGTAATTTTTTTATTTGGCCAGATTAACCCTGAGTTGACGATCGCTGCTCTTACTCGCTCGCGAGACTCTGAAAGCGCGGCATCTGGCAGGCCAAGCAAAATAAACCCTGGCAACCCATCAGATATATCCACTTCGATCTCAACTTTATGACCGATAAGTCCCACTAGCGTAAGCGTTGCTACTTTTGAGAGAGCCATTACAGAACACCTTCGCGATAATCGATGGTGCACTCCCCGCTGGGCTGCAGAATCACGCCTGCGCAATCAATTCGATAGTCGCTGCCCCACAACTGGTGGGTTGCAAGCCATGCAAGCGCTAGGCGTTGCAGCCGGAAGGCTTTCTCCGGTGTGATCGCTTCGAGCGGGTCGCCAAAGGTTCGAGAACTTCGAGTTTTTACCTCAATAAAGATAAGCAGCCCGCTCGCATTTCGGCCGATTAAATCAAGCTCACCTCCCTTGATCCGCCAATTGCGAGCCAGGATTTCAAGGCCACGTTCCTTAATAAACTGTGCAACCAACTCTTCACCCTGCGCCCCAAATATCTGCAAGTTCTTCATGATGCGGCAGATTATGCGAATACTCGGCACCGCTTTTATGAAGATCTACACGTTGTGGATAGCTCTGACTTGTTACTTAATCAGAGCCGCTACATTTGAAAATGATCGGCGATGAATTGGCGTGATTCCCAATCGACCCATCGCTTCAGTATGAAGGGCGCTGCTGTATCCCTTATGTCCAGCAAAACCGTAGCCAGGATAGATCGAATCCATCTCTATCATGATGGCATCTCGATAAACCTTTGCAAGAATTGAAGCTGCGCTGATCGTGATTGCGACTTGATCGCCCTTCCAGACAGCCAAATTCGGAATTGTGAGACCTTCGATCGGATAGCCATCAGTGAGGACGTATTCTGGTTCAACTTCAAGAGCATTAATTGCTCGGCGAAAGCCTTCAAGATTAGATTTGTGTAATCCCTTTTGATCGATCTCATCATTAGAAATTTCGATGATCGAGTATGAGAGCGACAGCTCTTTAATCACTTCATAGAGTGAGTCGCGCTTCTTAGGCGACAACTCCTTTGAATCACGAACGCCTTGCAATTCAACCGCCCAAGGGTCTTTCAAAATTACTGCAGCTACCACGAGTGGTCCAGCGCATGGGCCACGTCCTGCTTCATCAACGCCTGCAATTTTGTTGATTCCAGCGGCGCGCAGTGTACTTTCGATCGCCCCCATTAAATTACTTCTTTACCGCTACCTTTGAAAGGTCGTGGCCTACGGAGAGAAAATTGAGATGCTTGAGTGGCCACACAACAAAAGTTGCACGCCCTTCTACGGCTGAGAGCGGCACCATTCCTTTATGGATGTCCTCGGTGTGGAAGCGAGAATCTGCACTAGCCCCACGGTGATCACCCATCACCCAGATAAATCCCTTTGGCACAGTTACATCAAAGTTTGTATCGCTTGGTTTGTTGCCCGAAAAGATATATGGCTCGTTGACCGGTGCGCCGTTAATAGTCAATTGACCCTTCTTATCGCAGCAGATCACGCGATCGCCACCGACTCCGATGACGCGCTTAATCAAATATTGCTTTGCTGGATCTGGCAGAACGCCGACATCTACCAGCGCTTTCTTGGCAAAAATCAGATACTTTGAGCCCACCTCTTGGGGAGCAGTACCCAACCAATTTGCAGGGTCTTTGAAGACGACGACCTCGCCTCTCTTAATATCCGAGAAGTAGCTTGCTAGCCGATTAACTGCAATGCGGTCACCGACTTTAAGAGTGTTCTCCATTGATCCAGATGGAATGAAGAAAAAATGCACAAAAAAAGTTTTTACAATGATTGAGACAACCAACGCCGAAATGACGATGATGGGAACTTCCCGTAGTAGCGAGCCCCTCTTAGGACGGCGCATTCTTTGTGAAATTAAGCTTCTGGTGTTACTTCTGGAGCAACTTCAGGTTCGGCAACAACTGCCGCTACCTCAACTGCCGCTACCTCAACAGCAGCAGCTTCAACAACAGGAGTTTCTACGGCTGCTTCAACTGCGCTCTCAACAACAGCTTCAACAACAGGAGCCGCTGGAACCTCCGGAACCACTGGAACCTCCGGAACCACTGGAGCCTCTGGAACCACTGGAGCCTCAATGACATCTTCAACGATAAATGAACCGCCGATTCCACGACGTTCTTTAATTTTGGCGGCTTTTCCACGAAGGTCACGAAGGTAATAAAGTTTGGCGCGACGAACTTCACCACGACGCACCATCTCGTACTTTTCAATAACAGGGGTGTGAACAGGGAAGGTACGTTCTACTCCAACGCCGTAGGCAAGCTTGCGGATCGTGAAGGTCTCACGGATACCTGAACCTTGGCGGCGGATAACAATTCCTTGGAAGATCTGGATACGGCTCTTGCTGCCTTCGATAACGCGGACCGAAACTTTGATCTCATCACCAGGGCGGAAGTTGATAACACCTGGGCGAAGTGAGGCAGCATCTACTGCGTCTAACACGTTCATCTGTGGGTCCTAACGTCTTTAAGAAAAGTATCTGCACGAAGGGTGCTCCGTGAAGGTGCAATCTTGCCACACAGGGGGGTGATCAACCAATTTGCGTTATTAAGGAGAGATGCAGGCTGGGACCAGCCGCAATAACCATCTCTTCTCCAGCCGGCCCGCCGGCCCGGCCGGTGACGATTGCTCCAGCTTCCGTGGCGATCAGCCCACCCGCAGCAAGATCCCACTCCTTGAGCCCAGTCTCGAAGTAGCCGTCCAGTGCCCCACTAGCCACATGACAAAGGTCTACGGCGGCTGCGCCCAATCGCCTCACGTCCCGGACTTTTGGCAATAAGGATTTAACTGCCTCGGCTTGGAAAACTCGCTTTTCGACGCTGTAGGAAAATCCGGTGCCCACCAGCGCCCGGTCCAGGGCGACCGGATTGTTTACTTGGATTGGATTGGCATTGCAAAAGGCGCCACCTCCCTTAACCGCCCACCAGGTCATTCCGATCGTTGGGGCGCAGACAACGCCGACCAGAACCCCGCTCGCATTTTTTGCAGCAATCGAGACGTTCCAACCCGGTAGGCCATAAAAATAATTGACCGTGCCATCCAGCGGATCGATCACCCAAGTAATTCCAGAGTTCGAAGGCCTCGAACTTCCCTCTTCACCGATAATTCCATCCCCGGGACGGGTGGCCAAGATCGACTCCACAATATATTTTTCAGCAGCAATATCCATTTGGGTCGCAAAATCAATTGCCGAACTTTTCGTGCTGACATCAAAGAGCAGGGGACGATCCATCAATAATTGACCGGCGCCGTGAGCAATTTTTTTTGCTAGCTCAAGAAGTGCGATCACCTCGACCGGCTCTAAGGAACCATGATTAACAGAGTCACTGGACATGGCCGAAATCTACCCTGTCCGGCTCCTCGCTTAGGTACTCTTCCCATGTGATGGATGAGACGAAGAAGAGAGATCTGCGTTTGGTTGGCCGCTCGGAAGATGGCACAGAACTTGAGCTCACCGATCAAAGTGGTGCAACTTTTACCCTACGCATCAGTGATCATCTTCGCGCCACTATTAATCAACCTCGCTTAGTAGCCGTCCCCTCCACAGAAGAAAGTATTTACACATCTGTAAAAGAAATTCAGTCGAGACTTCGCTCGGGCGAGCGGGCGGACTCTATTGCTCGCTCTACTGAATGGGATGAAGAGAAGATCGAAAAATTCTCTGGCCCCATTATGCAAGAACGAGCATTTGTTATCGGTCAAGCTCTAGAAACACAATTACGCCGCGAGGCACATTCACCTACATTGATGGTTGCAACGATTGCAGCGCTCTCACCACGTGGCGTAGATATGCAACTTGTCGAGTGGAACACCTGGCGTCGCGATGACGGTCTTTGGAACATCATCTTGACTTACCCAAACTCTTCCGGCACCGGCGAGGCTAATTGGGCTTTTGATGCTACAAACCGAACTTTGATCTGTGAAGATGAGAGCGCTCGTTGGATTTCGGGTGAAGAGAAGGTGAGCCGGCCAGCTCATCCAACTCATGGAATGGTCTTTCCAGCCGAACCGATAACCCCTGCGCCACGGTTAGTCTCAGTCAAAGAGAAGAACGAGAGTGATGAGCCAATTAGAATTTCTAGTACGCCAGAACCAGTAAGCGCTACTAGTTCATCGACTCGCACAGTTGATGGCGAAGAGCCAGAGAGCAGCGATCAAGCTGCAAAACGAGATGGCATCACCAAGCGGATTCGAATCCCTTCGTGGGATGACATTATGTTCGGTAAGAAAGATGAGGGATCAACACCTCCGACGGAGTAACACCGCCGTGGTGGCCAACCATCGATCCTTCTCTGGCCGCAATCGCTGGATCTAGTAAAACTAAATCCTCACTTGGTACAACAATCAGGTCACCCATCCGATCGTACGCATCCTGACTCACCACATCACCAAAGAGAGTAGCTGCATCAGCCTTTGTGTAGATGGCAGCCCGCTGCCCAAAGTGTTCTCGCCAAGCAGCAGCACGCTCTTCTACTGCGCCTTCCCGGATATAAATGTGTCTGGCTCTCGCTTCACCGCCGATGAGAGTTACTGAATCCAATAGTGCATTTCCTTCGCCAAGAATTTCTTTCTCGCCCGCATTTATCATTCCGTGATCAGCGGTGAAGTGAAGCTGGACTCCCTTTGGCAGCTTCTCGGTAAGTTGTTCAAGCAGGTTTGCTACAAAGCCAAGGGCGGTAAGCCACTTTTCCGAACCGACGCCATCGCTATGTCCAGCCTTATCCACATTGTTAATGTAGATATACGAGAAAGAGCGGTCATCGCGATGAGCCACAATCGCTTTTTCAACAATGTCGTTTGGATAATTAGCACCAAGATATGTAGCCCCTCGCATTCCGGCGCGAGTAAAGCCACTGCCCTCATATCGCTTCTCTGCAATATGTGAAACCGAAAATCCTTCTGCAATCGCACGTTCATAAAGCGTCGGAACTTTCTGCCAGATTGTTGGGTCGACTCGTTCATCCCACTTGAGCGCATTGAGTAATCGACCCGGTTCACCAGATCGCGGAACCCGAACTGTGTATCCGAGCATTCCGTGAACACCCGGCAGTTCACCTGTACCCAATGAAACTAAATTCGTTGCTGTAGTCGACGGAAAGTGCGAATAAAGAGCGCTTTCTGCAACGAATTGTGAAAAAATTGGAAACTCTGACGAATATTGCGCCAACGCTTCTTGGCCTAGGCCATCAATCAAAATTATTGAAGATTTCGTAGCTGGTTCTAATCCCAGTGGATTCAAAGCCCCAGAAAGACCAAGGCTGTTGAAGACCGATTGTGAGAGTGCGGCAAGTCCATTTTCTGCGCTGATTGGACCCATACCCTGATTCTCTCATTTGAGCATTGGAATACCCAATGTTCATCAAATATCCATCTTTCGACCACTCAAAATTCCTAGTTGCTTTCCCCTCCAACTAGCAGAGTTCACTCACTCTTCTCCACTCACGCACCATTCACACGTTAAGGAAAGGCACATCATGAGTGATTCACA
>CBFHTP010000026.1:0-16383 GCA_965658705.1 Candidatus Nanopelagicaceae bacterium | reverse complement strand
TACCCCGTGCTTGGCTAGTTCATCTAACGGAAGATAAACGCGACCTCGATCTAGATCTTCTCCGACATCTCGGATGAAATTTGCTAATTGAAATGCAGTTCCTAATTTTTCTGCAGCCGCATAAGCATCAGGGGAGAGCGCTCCCAAGATTGGCACCATCTGCAACCCAATCACACTGGCACTTCCGTAGACATATTCCATCAGCTCATCAAAATTTTTATAATCAGTTACTGATAGATCTAGCGTCATGGATCGCAGGAAAGCCTCAAAGTAAGCGATCGGAATATCGAATCTTTTTACAGTGTCCGCTAGAGCCATGCCGATTGGGTCCTTGCTGCGACCTTCGGCCAAATCAGCGAGAACGCCTTCGCCCCACAACTTCAAAAGTTCAGACTTTTCTGTGATCGTGAGAGTGGAGGAGAGGTCATCAACAATCTCATCGGCATATCTGGCAAAGCCATACAAGGCGTGTACAAATGGGCGCTTAGCTGCAGGTAGTAAGAGAGTGGCTAAGTAATAGGTTTTTCCATGGAGTGAATTGAGTCGTTTACACTCTTCATACGATGCCCGCAGCTCATCGCCAACAATTCCGGCAGCATCTAATTCACTCATGTTCACTCATCAGCGCAATGTTATCGTGAATGTACGCGTAACTCTCGAGCGCAAGTTGAGAGTGGCGGCTATTAAAAGAGCTTCTTTTGGGTTTATTCTAAGAACCTTCCCAGGGTCTGTGAGCCGTCATCTCACACGGGGTCGCAACCACCCCCGATAACAAAATTAGGAGAGTCCCTCATGCTTGATACGTTCTTTAAAATAAAAGAGCGTGGTTCTTCGGTCGCGCAAGAAATTCGCGGCGGAGTAGTCACCTTCTTTACGATGGCATACATCGTGGCGCTCAACCCGCTCATCATTGGCTTGGCTAAAGATGGCGATGGAAAGTTCTTAGGCGGAGATGGTTCACATCCAAACCTTGCCCTCGTGGCCGCAATGACCGCCCTCATGGCTGGTCTGCTCACAATCTTGATGGGCGCCGTAGCTAACTTTCCGTTAGCGCTAGCAACCGGACTTGGGCTAAATACCTTCGTCGCCGTTGGTATCGCTTCCCGCATGACGTGGGCAGATGCAATGGGCCTCGTCATCATCGAAGGAGTGATCATTGTGATCCTCGTTCTCACCGGCTTTCGTAAAGCGGTCTTTCAGGCAGTTCCTGCTCAGCTAAAGACAGCAATCGCAGTTGGAATCGGTCTCTTCATTACTTTGATTGGTCTCGTGGATTCGGGCTTCGTTCGCCGTACTGGCGCTGGCCCAGTTCCTGTACAGCTAGGTGACAACGGAAATCTCGTTGGTTGGCCAATTCTTGTTTTTGCCTTCGGACTTCTCTTCATGCTTGGTTTAATGGTCAAGAAGGTAAAGGGAGCACTCCTTATTGGTATCGCGGTGACTACCGTACTTGCAGTAATCATTGAGAAGACTTTCAAAATTGGTCCAAACTTTGATGGCGCAACCGGCAAGGTAAACCCAAAGGGTTGGGGACTCAATGTTCCTGCCGTTCCACACAAGATCATTGCAACACCTGATTTCAGCCTCTTCGGACATATCAATCTCACAGGTGCGTTCAACCGGGTAACAGTCGTTTCTGCTCTGCTTCTCGTCTTTGCGCTTCTGCTCTCTGACTTCTTCGACAATGTCGGAACTGTTACTGCAATTGCAGCTGAAGGTGGATTAATCGGGCCAAATGGTGAGATCGAGAACATTGATCGCATCCTTCTGATCGATGGAATCGCAGCAGTTGCTGGCGGCGCCGCAAACATCTCTTCTAACACCAGCTATATTGAATCAGCATCTGGTGTGGGCGAAGGTGCCCGAACTGGCCTCGCTTCAATCGTGACGGGTGCTCTCTTCCTGCTCACAACCTTCCTGGCCCCGCTCGTTGCAGTCATTCCTTATGAGGCAGCAACACCGGCTCTGGTCATCGTAGGTTTCTTGATGATGAGTCAGATTAAGAATATTGATTGGTCAGATTACGGAATTGCGATTCCGGCATTCTTAACCATCATCTTGATGCCATTCACTTACTCAATCACCGTTGGTATCGGCGTAGGTTTTGTCACCCACGTCGTACTACGCGTTGTTCAGGGTAGAGCTAAAGAAGTTCATGCTCTTCTTTACTTGGTGTCTGGTCTCTTTATGATCTTCTTCTTGCAGTCACCAATTAACATCTGGACAGCAAAGTAAAACTCGTTACAAACTAAAACTGGTTTGGGCTCTGAAGGTTTCTCTTCAGGGCCCAAACTCTTTTAAGGAGCGTTATGGATAAACATGAGATCGAAGAGCTGAATAAGTTAATTCGTGAGGTCGCAGACTTTCCGTCTCCTGGAATTCTCTTTAAGGACATAACACCGCTCCTCCGAGATGCGAGCGCTTTTGGCAGAGTCATCCATGAGTTCGAAAGAGTTGTCGAAGAAATGGGTGGAGTCGATCAGATTGCTGGTGTTGAAGCGCGGGGCTTTATTTTCGCTGCAGCACTCGCTCAAAAAATGGGGAAAGGCTTTATCCCAATACGTAAGAGTGGCAAGTTGCCTGCCGCTAGTTTCTCGGCGAGTTACTCACTGGAATATGGCGAAAGCACACTTCAGATACACCAGGATGCAGTTCTCCCAGGGGAGCGAGTTCTCATCATCGACGATGTACTTGCAACGGGTGGAACCTTGAGTGCAGCAGTGAAGCTCATCCAGCAATGCGGTGGCCGCGTGGCGAAGGTTTGCGTCCTCCTTGAAATTGAAAGCTTAGGTGGCAGAGAAAAATTCGGCGCCCTATACCCAGAGTTGAATCTGGTGTCACTTATTTAATTGCGCCAACAATTCGTTCTGCGGCAAGGCGACCTGAGATCAAGACCATAGGTACACCAACTCCAGGTTGGGTACCAGAGCCGGCAAAGACCACATTCTCAAAACCCTTCGCGATATTGCTGGGACGAAACGGTCCGGTTTGTAAGAAGGTATGCGCGCTAGCAAATGGTGCGCCAGCCTCCATCCCTTGATTTTTCCAATCTAACGGAGTCGTCATTTTTTCAAATTCGATTGAATCACCAAATCCGTCGTAACCCCTTGCTTCAAGTGAGGCAATCATGTGATCTCGATATGCCGGGCCTTCGACCTTCCAGTCGATATTGGCCGTCAAGTTCGGAGTAGGGAAGAGGATGTAATACGAATGCTTACCTGCGGGAGCGAGCGAGGCATCATCTTTGCTGGGCAAAGTGACGAGGATAGAAGGATCCGACATAACAACCTTCTTCTTAATAAGTTCGTCGAAGATTCCTTCCCAGGCCGCACCAAAATGAATGTTGTGATGAGCTAGGCGGTCATAGCTCTTGTTAGATCCCACCAGCAAAGTGACGCATGAGGGCGAATACTTAAGTCGCTTCACAGTTGGGGGTGTCCGACCAAGCAATTCTCGCCACGCGACAGGTAGATCAGGATTAAGTACGACAACATCACACGGAATTCGCTGGCCATCTTCAGTGATCACGGCAGTTGCTCGAGAATGAGAGTGCTCGACAGTTGAGACAGTCGTACTGAACTTGAATTCAACACCGTGTTTTGCCGCAGCTGCAGCCATTGCGCGCGGGACCGCATGCATTCCACCTTTAGGGAAAAATACCCCGTTGACTGAATCCATGTAGGCAATTACTGCGTAGATTGCTAGTGCTTGTTGTGGACTGACACCGGCATACATCGCCTGGAACGAGTAAATCCGTTGTGTTCTAGGATCCTTAAGAAATTGCTCAACCTTTGGCGCTAACTTTCGAAAACCGCCAAGTGCGATCAGCTTGGCCAAATTCGGAGTCAATAGATTAAGCGGTGAGTCAATGTTTCGGTCAATGAAATCATTCATCTCATACTTATAAAGTTTGGTAACAAAATCTACATAGCGGGCATAACCAGCCGCTTCTTCTGGGCCAATGACAGTTCGAATTTCTTCTTGCATACGTGCAGTATCAGCATGAACATCTAGTTGTGAACCGTCAGCAAAGAAACCTCGATAGAGCGGGGAGACGGGCATGAGTTCTAGCCAGTCATTCATATCTTCACCCAGGCAAGAGAATGCATCTTGAATGAGTGATGGCATGGTCAGAACACTTGGACCCGTGTCGAAGGAGTACCCCTCGGTTTGAAGGAGTCCGTTGCGACCACCTGGCACGCTCTCACGTTCAATGACGGTTACTTTGCGGCCGGCGCCCGCAAGTCGCATGGCGGCACTTAGCCCGGCAAGTCCAGCACCCACAATCACAACGTGATCTGATGCGCCTTTTATCCGTCGCATTTCTTAGCTCACTTTCGTTCTAGACAGTGCGACGAGTCGCGATGTCGGCCATTTGGGAGAGAAGGTCTCTGGCGCTTGGTGCAATGCTTTCATGATCTAGCGCAGCAAGAGATAGAGTTCGCAACTTTGTAATGAGCTCTTCGCAATGATCTCTGGCTCCAGTGGCTATAATAATCTCTCGAATGACCTCGACTCCTTCGAGTCCAATGTCTTCCTTTCCAAAATACGTGGAAATTTTCTGGCGCTGTTCAGAGGTTGCGAGATCATGAGTCAGCGCCATAAGTACCGTGCGTTTACCTTCGCGAAGATCGTCACCAGCGGGTTTACCAGTCTCGGCTGGATCGCCAAATACTCCAAGTAGATCATCTCGAAGTTGAAATGCCTCGCCAAGTGGCAGCCCGTATTCGGAGTAGGCCGAAAAATAATCTGCTGGCGATGCGGCTCCGAGAGCTGCTCCAAAATGCAGTGGCCGCTCGATGCTGTACTTGCCAGATTTGTAACGCGCAACTTTAAGTGAACGCTCGACACTCTCACTCGCTAGCGCGCCTTCATAAATATCCAAGTACTGGCCCGCCATCAACTCCACTTGCATCTCATCAAAAATTGGAAGCCCGGCCACAAGTCGATCTGGATCGATCGCAGATTCATGAAACATTTTAGCTGCCCACACGAGAGCTAAGTCCCCAAGAAGAATTGCGCTTGCCACGCCAAATTGCGATGAAGAGCCGGAGAGCGCGCTGCGGCTGTGCATTCCCTCAAAGAGTTTATGAATCGCAGGTGCGCCGCGGCGAGTGTGCGACCCATCCATTACATCATCGTGAATCAGTGCACAAACATGAATCAGCTCAAGGCTTGATAAGGCACTGACGATTTTTGGATTTAACTCCTGACCGGTTCCAAGAAATCCGACCAGGGCGAAGAGTGGCCGAAACCGTTTTCCGCCATCAAGTACAAAGTTTTTGAGGGCATCTGCGACTGGGTTGAGCTCGGGCCCAATCGCTGTGAGATAACGATTGTCAGCCTCAATGAAAGCGGCAAGCGCAGTATCTACCTCGCCGCGCAGCTCCTTAAGTTGGTGCGAATTCACAGAGGACACAGGGTAAAGGTACCCTGCCTCTCTATGGTTAGCCCGACGATCTCAATCGAACTCTTTCCACCTAAGGATGGTGCGGGTGAAGAGCGGATGTGGCAAGCCGTCGAACGACTCAAGGTGCTCAATCCAGATTTTGTATCTGTGACTTATGGCGCAGGCGGGAGTACTCGCGACCGAACAATTCGAATCGCTGAAGAGTTCACCGCTAAAACTGGCGTATCAACGGTTGCTCATCTCACCTGTGTGGGTTCGACAAAGTCAGAGCTAATCGAAATTCTGAACCACTACAAGCGCTCAGGCATTGAAAGCATTTTGGCGCTTCGAGGCGACCCGGTTGGTGGCCCAAGTTCGGCGTGGGTAAGCACAGAGGATGGACTAGATCATGCTGACCAACTCGTAGAACTTGCGATCGCTGCCGGTGGGTTAAAAGTTGGCGTTGCAGCATTTCCGGATGGACACCCGGCATCACAAGGAAATTTTGAAGAAGATATTGAAACTTTACTGCGTAAAGAACGGCTAGGTGCGACCTTCGCTACCACTCAGTTCTTCTTTGATATTGCGAAGTATTTACAACTCGTCGAGACGCTTCAATCTCGTGGTTCGAAGCTTCCCATCATTGCCGGAATTTTACCGATTACAAATGTGAAGCAACTGCAGCGAATGGCTGTACTTGGTGGAACCCAGATTCCACCTGCAATCGAAACCCAATTTAGCAAAATAGCTGAAGATCCCGAATCAGTAATGCAACTTGGCATAGAGATCGCGTCAGAACTCTCGTCAGAGTTGCTCAAACAAGGAGTACCTGGACTTCATTTTTACACCATGAATAGCGCAGATGCGACGCTGGCAATTGCCAAAAATCTTGGTCTGATGAGTCATGGATAGAGAAAGCTTCTTCGCTGCCTGGAGCGCCCTGCACGGTGGAGCCGCTGTAAAAGGTGCCGTCAGAGGTTGGCTCTGGATTTCGTTTGCTGTGGTGCGCCCGTTAGCAAAGCTGAAAGTTTCACCGAATTCACTTACGCTGCTTGGCGGAGTGCTAGCTATTGGCGTTTGGCACTTTGCCGGGGTTATTTATGGATTGATCTGCTTGGCCCTGTCGCTGATGGCTGATGGGCTTGATGGATCGCTCGCAATTGTCACAGGTAAGACATCGAAGTGGGGCGCCGTCCTAGACTCTGTCGTTGATCGCATCTCAGAGTTTTTTTGGGCACTCGCCTTTTACGCAGTTGGAGCCCCCGTCATTGTCATTGGCGTTGCCTGGCTCGCAGCGCTCACCCAAGAATACGTGCGCGCTAGGGCTGCCGGACTTGGGCAGATTGAAATCACACTAGTAACAATCGCAGAACGCCCAGTCCGCGCAATTATTCTGGCATTAGCACTTCTTGGAGATCTGCTTTCAATTAAAATTACTACTACTGCTGCAATTGTCTGGTTGGTGATGCAGGTTTACTCATTAGTGATGGTCGCGCGAAATTCCTTCACCTTTCTGCAACGCAATAATTGATTCAGCAACTAATTCACCGCTTATACCCACGAGCGGCAAGCCACCTCCTGGATGGGCCGAACCTCCTACGCAGTAGAGCGAAGCGATAGGTGAAACATTCTTTGCTCGAAGAAATGCAGCGCGTGAGCCGTTACTTGATGTTCCATAGATTGAACCACCTGGCGCTGCGACACTATTTTGGAGATCAAGTGGGGTACGAAATTCCATCACATCTAACCGCTCTGAGACTTGCAACCCAAGCTCATCAAGGCGCTTGATGAGCATCTGCGCGTACTGCTCAGGATTTTTACTCCAATCCCAGCCACCGACAGGATCGTGTCTAGGCGCATTAACGAGAACGAACCAAGCTTCTTTGCCCGCGCCATTTACCATTGAACTATCTTGTGGAACGCAGATGTAGATTGTTGGATCTGAAACCGGAACCTGATCCTGAAAAATTTGATCGAATTCACGGTCATAGTTCTCTGGGAAATAGACGTTGTGGTGGTTGAGCACAGGCGCATCTCCAGAAATTTTGCGGTTGTCGAGTCCGAGCAACAACGAGAAACCAGCAAGTGACTTTGTGGATTTCTTTAACTTCCGACGCTCACTTGTCGCAGCTTTAATCTTTGGTGCAAGCAGAGTGTTGTAGACCAGCTCGGCATCTGCGTTTGCGACCACATAATCTGCATCAATTCGCTCGGAGCCAATTCGAATCCCCACAGCTACTCCACTATCAACGATTATTTCATCAACAGATGAGTTCACATGAAAAGTAACTCCAAGCTCTATGCATCGATCAGTGAGGGCTTGCGCCAATTTTCCTATACCACCTTTGATGTGCCAGGCACCAAATGAGCTTTCGATGAAGGCGATAGTCAACAGAACAGCCGGAGTTCGCCGCGGATCTGACCCGGTATAAGTTGCATATCGATCAATGATTTTTTGAAGGTAAATGTTTTTTGTATAGGCACGAGTCAATTTTCGCAGGGATGTAAATGGCGCGATTGTCATTAAGTCTTGGAGGAAATTCTTGCGCTTGAGTAAGCGTGGAATAGATTCAAGCTCTGACTCAACAAAGGGGACTCTTGATACATCCCACATTGCCTCAGCCTTCTGCATCAGTGCGTGCCACTCATTGCCCGCGGTCTTTCCTAATACTCGATCGATCTCCTCACAAATTTTAGGCAGTGAAAGATTTGGAAAGAGCAGAGTTGTTCCATCTGGAAAGTTGTACTGAAATGCTGGATCGACTGGTTCTAGCTCTAAAACCAATTCAAGTCGCTTGCCAGTCTTCTTGAAGAGGTCTCGATAGACCGCTGGGATTGTCAGAAGCGACGGGCCAGTATCAAAACCGTAATCGCCAATCCATTCAGTTCGACACTTTCCACCTGTAAACCCAGCCTGCTCGTAAACAACAACTTCAAATCCGGCCTTTGCCAACCGGGCCGCCGCAGATAGGCCACCCATGCCTGCTCCGATAACAATGACTTTCTTCATGAGGTGACGCTTCGGTCTCGCCAGGTCAAGGTGCCTTGGGACTTTCGCCAGTACGAAGCGATCGTCAAACCAATAAGAATCGAAATTGAGATTGGATGCAGAGCTAGGTTTACTCGGGCACTTCTAGTTTTCACTGCGGCCATTCCGTGAGTGAGCGAGCTCAGAAAAAATGCAATCCAGGCGATTGGATAGCCAGAGAGTGCGATTAAAAGTGGAGCAATTTGTGTCATTGTAAGCAAGGAGAGCGCTGCGACAGCACCGATTGGTCCGCCAAAGGCGTTCCACAATGATTTTGTATACCCGTCAAACAATTCACGGGAGTTGTTGTACATGTGGCATTGGGCTATTTGGCTAGCGTCAGCGACCCCACCCTTATAACCAGCAGCAACCAAATTGCGAGCCAACTGCAAATCCTCCAGAACCTCACTCTTTACAGAGGCGTGACCGCCAACTGCAAAATATGCTGACCGTCGAACTATGAAGAGCTGCCCATTAGCAACTGTCATTGATCGGACTCCATATTTTTCAGCTATGCGAAGTGGAACTGAGGAGATCCAGGACCACTGAAGTAACGGCTGGATCATCAACTCAAGTGCTGAGTACGCAATTTGTTTTGGATAAGGGGAGATGAAATCCCAGTTCAATCTCTGCATTTCATTGATCGAAGCGAGAATTGCGAAGGGTTCAACCCGGACATCAGCATCAATAAATACGAGGTAATCACCTGTGCTCTTCTCGGCCAGTTGATGACAGGCATAGGGCTTTCCCATCCAACCTTGTGGCAACGCCAGCCCAGTAAATAGTGAAATCTGGTCCCGGTAGCCCTGTAGAAGCTCCGCAGTTTTATCGGTGGAACCATCATTGAGAACGCAGACTTCAAATTGGTTAAGGCCCTTTGATGAGAGCACGCTCTCCATTAAGCCAATCACATTGCGCTCTTCGTTTCGCATGGGAATAAGAAGTGAGATGGATCCTTCGAATTGCCGCTGCTCTAGAGCTATTTTTGCTTTAATGGTGCGCATTGTTAATAAATTTGTGACCGCGATAGTGAATGCAAAAAGGGAGAGAAGTGTGATAACCAGCAGAATAATTATCATCGTTTAGAATTTGTCTGGCGTACCGAATAGACGAGTAAATAAGTAGGGCACTAGGAATATTCCGAGTGCGAGGCCACCAATAAGAGCTACGCCCGGTCTATCAAAGAAGAAGAGATTGCCAACAACTCCAGCAAACCAAGTCCATCCAAGAAAGAGATTTGGGATGGCAGAGTTGGCTCCTTCTTTTCTTCGCTCGTTAGGTAGGGCCCAATTCAAAAGCGCAATCAATCCAATGCCTGTGAGCAGCCAGCCAACCGCGTTAGATAGCGGGATCTCGGGCTGGAACGGGATGTGCGAGCCTTTTACAACCCATGTCCATCGACCCGCATTCACCATCTGTGGATCAAGAAATAGATCCCAGGCCATCAATCCAATCCCGCCGTACAAGAATCCCCAACTCTTACTTACTTTGCGCGAGGCAATAAGTATTGGATGCGCCATCATGATCCACGCGAATGGAACAACGGCCGGAACCCCAGCAATCTGTGCACCAAGAGTCTGGCTATATGAATAAGTTCCAAATGGCCAGCCCGACTTACTTCCAATAATTTCAACTGTGAGCGCATAAATAAATGTAACCGGCAGGAAGGTGATGAGATAGCGCCCGCCAAAGGAGAGATAAGAGTGAAGAAGCATCGTGAGCGCACCTGCATAGACAGTCGCAATTGTGATTCCGCGAAGAAGCCCACCGTGAACGAGTGGATAGGCGATTTGAAGAAGAAGCGCAACGGAGAATGTTGCATTCAAAATTAAGGCACGCGTTCCAGATATCCCACGCCGAGCCCGCCGGTAAGGTCGGTATTGGCGGATGGACATAGTTTAATTCTGCCGTATCTGATCAAAATTACTCTGCAAACGGTGGGTCACTGCAAAGCGCGCGAAGAGTTCTTCTGCATACCACTGACGTTTTGCAGTTGCCGCAATAGCCGCTTGGTGCGATGCGCTCTTATAGGCAAAATCCCGGATAGATTTTGCATCTTTCCAGATTGAAAATGTCCCTTGAAGTCCGATTGGCGCCTCGCCAATGCCAATTGCATTAATCAATCCAGGAGCTGCTTTGAGGCTGGTTGTGACTGGCGGAACTGCCCGCCAGAAGTGCCAGTTTTGATGCCATTTAATTCGGGCGCGAGTTATTGCGGCAATCTCGCCTTGCCAGGCTGAATTTTCGGAAACCACAAATGGCTCCTGTTTTGACCATAAACCGGTCGTCGCAATGGGTGCCAAACCGATGACCTCTTCGCTGACTGCAAAACTTCGCCACTTTTTTAGTAGGGACTCTGGCGCGCTATCGCCGACAACGAGCAGTGCCCATTGTTTCGCATCGGCATCGGTCGGCGTAAAGGTTTCACCGGAGCCAGTTCCTAGGGATTTAAAGAAAGTGATAGACGCATGCTTTTTAAGCGTAAACCGATCGGTGGCAATGTGAAATATTGCGCGAGGAATATTTACTCTTTTAACTCGCCAGATGTAGAGGGTAGTCGTCATGCGCTGGCGGCAGTCTTCATTATCTCTGCAATTACTTCTGGCGCACGGTCCCACATTGGCGCATGACCAGATTCTGGAAGGATTACCCAGCGAGAATGTTTTGGCGCAAGAGAGCGCTCTTGCGAATATTGCGCGGGAAGAGTGTTATCTGAATCTCCAAAAATAACGGTGACTGGAATTTTTGGATCAATGGCTTTATCGAATCTATTACCAAGCATGCCATCCCACGCTGGCCAAAAGCCCGCTGAAGTTCCATATGCAACAGTTGCATCAATACAGACTTGCGTTGGTAACAATTCCCACTGGGGGCTGACTGATTCGAAACCGATCTTCTTCGCCCACTTATAACGCATCATGAACGGTGCAATTGAATGTGTCGTTGTTGCAAAAGTACGGCTCACAGTAAATCTCTCCCGCTTTGTCTCCGGGACTAGCCAGAGACCGGCCGGCGCTACTGCGGTTAAAGAGAGAACTGACTCTGGAAATTTTGCGGCAAGTTCGAGTGCAACCCAACCTCCGAGGGAATTGCCAACCAAGTGGAATTGAGAGATTCCTAGTTGATCAAGTTCTGCCAAAACATGTTCTGCAAGAGCGATTGGCTCCATCTTGGTCCCTGAGATGAAGGGAGATTTACCGTGACCTGGTAAATCGATCGCAAAGAGTTCAAATTTGTGGGAGAGATTGGGTGAAATAACGCTCCATGCAGTAGCGGCTGATCCGAGGCCATGAATAAGCACGAGTGGCTCACCTGGCTCACCTGGCTCACCTGGCTCACCTGGCTCAAGCGCGCCGGTGCGCACGACATTAAGCCTGCGACTTTGAACTTCCGATCCCATGGGAGAACTTTATTCCGATCAGAGGTGTTAGCCTAAAACTCTCTATGAGAACCCCCATTGAGTTAGCCGGCCGTGCCAGGAATATGGTCTGGCTCTCATTTGGGCTACTGGGTCTGATCGGCAATGCATGGGTGCCGCGGATCCCAGAAATTAAAGTTGCGCTGCATCTGACAAATTCACAATTCGGCATCGCTCTGATCGGCGGACCGGCTGGTGCGGTTTTAGGCGCACAGTTAGCTGGCCGCATCATTCACCAAAGCGGGTCTAGAACAGTCGGCCTGTATGGCGGGCTGGAGATGAGCGTCGGCATCACGCTGTTGGGATTTGCTCACTCTTTCACCGGCTTGATTCTTGCGCTCTTTGTTCAAGGTGTCGGCTATGGCGCTATTGATAATGTGCTGAACACGCAAGGAGTGGCAGTAGAGCGAATCCTCGATAAAAAATATATGTCTGGTTTTCATGGTGCCTGGAGCGTTGGCGCTCTTGTCGCAGTTTTGGTGGGTGGCTCACTTTCACACTTTATTTCGCCAAAAATAAATATCGTTGGCGTAGCGCTCTTTGCATTTTTCCTCTTCGTGCCATCGATGCTCCTGTTGCTTCCTAATGAACTAGATGGTCACGAGGGCGATGGCGATGAAGTTAAATCTAAGGTGCCGCTCTTTCAGCGAGAGAGTGCGATTCTTTGGGTGCTTGGTCTGGGATTGATGGCTTGCCTGATTCCGGAGGCGGCTGCATCTGACTGGGGTGGAATTCTGCTTCACGAACATATGAACATTCCACAAGGTTTAGATTCAACGGCGTTCGGGGCCTTTGCGATAGCAATGATCGTTGGGCGTTTCGCTGGGGATTGGGCAATGACGAAATTTGGCGCCGACCGAATTGTTAAGTTCGGAGGATTCGTTGGCGGTTCTGTGTGGGGATTATCGATTGCACTTGCGGTTCCACTGTCGCACTCACATCCGCTCATAGCGCTGGTCCTGATTGATTGTGGATTTATCTGTGCTGGCCTTGGGATCGCCCCAATGGTTCCAGCGTTCATCTCGGCTACTGGCAGGATTGCTGGAATAGCACCCTCTGTCGCAATCGCCCGCGTGGGGATTATTGGCATTGTCTCTTATTTCATCGGCCCAGTGGTGACTGGAAATCTTGCCGACCTTATTAATCTGCCGATCGCGATGGGATTCCCGGTCTTGATTCTTACCGCTGCTGGCACATTGGCATTTGCAACACGTAACGAGAAAAGCTAGATCGAGAAGATATTTTTTAGAGCAAGAATGTCTTTGCAAGTGTGTAAGCAGAGAGCGTAAAGAGCAGTACTGCAAAAGCTTGCTTAAGTACCTTTCCATTAACCTTGCCGGCGCGAGCAGAAGCTAACCATGAAATTATTATGGCGGCAGAGGCGATGATGAGCGGAATTTTCCAATCAACGAGATGCCAGGATTTAAATCGTTGGATAAATGAGGTAAAAGTATTCATTGCAATAATCAACAACGAGGTTCCCGCCGCTTTGTTCTGGGGAGTGTTATAGAAGAGCACAAGAATTGGAATTGCTAGGAAACCGCCGCCGATACCAAAGAGACCGGTCAGAGTGCCGATGATCAGGGAGACCAGGATGAGAATTGGAACCGGCATTCTTCGCTCTGGATTTGCCTTGATGGGGCCACGTAGCATCGAAGCGCCAGCTACAACCAGGACTAGCGCAAAGCCGGAGTGCAAGACTTTGAGATTAATATGAGTAGCGAGAGCGGTCATCGAAATTGTGGTGACCAGACCGATACCCCAGATTGTTACGGCCTCTCGAAGCAAGACTTCTTTACTTCGAAATTTAGGGATGACCCCAGAGAGCGCCGCCAGGCAGACAATGACCAGCGCCGCGATGGTTGCCTGTTCGTTGGTGAAGTGGAAGATATAAAGAAGAATAGGAACCGAGACCATTGCTCCGCCGGCGCCAACAAACCCGAGAACTGAGCCTATAAATACCCCCGAGAGCACCGCTTCGATGATCATGGCGCCATACTCCCACACGGGGCTGCCACGCGTGCGCTGCCACATCCCGCAGGGGCACTTGCGGGTGTCAGTGGCAGCGGTTATCTTTCGAACATATGTTCGAATTATCCCAGACCCCTCCTGCGACCCCGGTATCGACGGTGATCGCCCCAGAAGGCGAGCCACTTGAGTTCATCTACAAGGGCCGACGCTTTCACATCCATGCCATCGTCTCTAGGTGGCGAGAGTCAGGTGGTTGGTGGAACCGAATCGATGATGGCAATCTGGCATCTCATCAAAGCCGCGCTACTCGCGGCCTCAAGAACCCAGAGGGTTCAGCCTTCGATGGGTTCGATGGGTTCGATGGATTTGATGATGGCGGTAAAGCTATCTGGCGAGTAGAGGCCGCCCCAGTTGGTGCGCTCGCTACCTTTGAGATCGAACTCGATGAGATCACCGGTGCTTGGCAGATCCGGCCAACATCGCGACCAGTGTAAGCCAGTATAAGTAAGAGCGAAATAAAACCAAGAATGTTCACTCACCTTCACCTCTCAAGTGGTTACTCCTTTAAATACGGGACAGCGCTGCCTGGCGCACTCGTAGAGCGAGCAGCAGAACTTGGTATGAATGCACTCGCTCTCACTGACAGAGATGGAATGGCAGGCGCAATTCGTTTTGCTCAAAGTTGCGAGTCATATGGCGTTACTCCAATTTTGGGTATCAACCTCAGCTTTATTCAGAAAAAATACCGAGTCACTCTCTTGGCCCAATCTGGTGAACTCGGGTCGCTCTATCGTTTGATATCTGGAATGAATCGTGAGAACAATCAGAGCTTGTTGACTTATGAAATCCTAGAAAAGTATTCGGAGTACTCATCCAAGATACTTATTATGCATGGCGCCTATTCGCAGCTAGCTCATGAAATTACGCATCGCCGGCATGAGTCTGCGCTATCGGTCTTTAACTCCAATCGTGATCTCTTCGCTGACCAAGCGATTGAATGTACCTCCCATCAGATTCGTGGAGATGGTCCACTCTCAACTCCTTATGCTGCAAAGTTATTAGCCTTTGCTCGCGACCATTCTCTTCCCGCCCTCCTTACTAATGCGGCCAGAATGTTAGATCGCACAGATGGCCCAGTTGCTGATGTTCTAGATGCCGCAAGGCTGCTCGTCCCGCTACATCAACGCCATGTCGAGCGTCGAAATAGTGAGGGGTACCTCAAGAGTGAGATTGAGATGCGAATTGTCGCTGATGAAATTTCACGTCTTGCGGGTGAGAGAAATGGCCACACTCTTCTCCACACAACCCAAGAGTGGTCAGAGAGAGCGCTCCTATCTACCCGCAGAGATATAGGCATTGGGGGAGTTCATCTACCCGAACCTTCGGTAGTGGGAGCTAAAGATCAAGCGGGGTTGGTTGCGCAGCTTCGAGCACGCTCTGAAGCCGGACTCTCTAAACGCTATGCAGGAAGGTCGAGCCAAGAATTTACTCAAGCCACTTCTCGCCTAGAAGAAGAGTTAGCAGTCGTTCGCACTCTTGGCTTCGACTCTTACTTTCTTACTGTTGCAGATATTGCGGATATGGCACGAGAGCGAGGTATCCGTGTTGCTGCTCGCGGAAGTGGCGCTGGATCCCTTATCTGCTACTTACTCGGAATCTCTGGCGTCGAACCTATGAGCCAGGGGCTCTTGATGGAGCGCTTCTGCTCGACTCTTCGCGGTGAGCTACCGGATATTGATATCGATGTTGAATCCGCAAGACGGTTAGAAATCTATGAAGCAGTCTTTAAAAAATATGGCCCTACCCGAACCGCAACAGTTGCGATGGTTGATACATATAGAGCTCGTCATGCAATCAGAGATGTCGGCTCGGCGCTAGGAATCTCTCCGATGGAGATTGATCGCATTGCGAAGGCGCTGCCACATATCAGGGCGCGCAATATCGGCAAGGCGTTACAGAACCTGCCTGAACTGAAAGATCTCAAACTCGATACACCTCTTATGAAGATGGCGATAGAGCTAGCAGCTCGGGTTGATGGCCTTCCAAGACACCTCTCTATGCATCCTTGTGCTGTTGTGCTTTCAGATGCCGGACTTCTTAGCGTTGCCCCAACACTTGTTAACGCAAGTGGATACCCCATGGTCTACTTTGATAAAGATGATGTAGAAGCGATAGGACTACTCAAACTCGATATTCTTGGCGTTCGAATGCAATCGGCCATCTCTTATGCTCTTTCAGAGATTGAACGAGTAGAAGAGTCAGCCGTCGATATTGATCTACTTCCTCTTGATGATAAAGAGACCTTTGATCTCATAAAATCAACCCGGACTCTTGGAATTTTCCAGGTAGAGAGCCCAGGTCAACGTGAACTTGTCGGAAAGTTTGCCCCCAATACATTTACTGATTTGATTATTGATATCTCACTCTTTAGGCCTGGGCCAGTAAAGAGCGACATGATCACGCCCTTTATCAACACTCGCCATGGCCATAAAGCGCGCAAGGTAAGTCACCCCAACCTTGAAGCAGTCCTCGCTGAAACTGAAGGGGTAGTGGTCTTTCACGAACAAGTTATTCGCA
>CBFHTP010000025.1:4045-16707 GCA_965658705.1 Candidatus Nanopelagicaceae bacterium | reverse complement strand
GCCTATTTACACGCAGGCGCTTTTGCCAATTGTTATAAGAACGTTATGGAATAGGGGTTCTATAACTTTTTGTTACCAGAACTCTTAGAGTTGTTAGGAGTGAAGTGACTCCACTGATGCATCCCAGCCATGAACATCGCTGACTTTGCGAGGACCATGTCCGATATAACGCGCTGATGGGCGCACTAGGCGGCCAGTCCGCTTCTGCTCAAGGATGTGTGCTGACCAACCTGCGGTGCGAGCACACGTAAACATTGAAGTGAAGAGTGGGCCAGGAACTTCTGCAAAGTCGAGAATAATCGCAGCCCAGAATTCGACGTTCGTTTCGAGTACGCGATCAGGTTGGCGTTCACGAAGTTCTGCTAAGGCAGCCTTCTCAAGCGCTTCGGCAACTTCATAGCGAGGAGCGTTGAGCTCTTTTGCAGTGCGGCGAAGTGTGCGAGCACGTGGATCTTCAGCGCGATAGACGCGATGGCCAAAGCCCATGAGTCGCTCGCCTTTATCCATAATTCCTTTTACATATGCACGAGCATCACCGGATTTTTCGACATCTTCAATCATTCCAAGTACACGCGAAGGTGCGCCGCCATGAAGCGGTCCGGACATCGCACCGATTGCACCAGAGAGTGCAGCCGCAACGTCGGCGCCAGTGGATGCGATCACGCGAGCAGTAAATGTGGATGCATTCATGCCATGTTCGGCAGCGGATGTGAAGTACGCGTCGATCGCACGAACGTGCAGCGGATCAGGCTCACCGCGCCAACGAATCATCATGCGTTCTACAACAGTGTGTGCCTTATCTACTTCTGCTTGCGGAACCATTGGTTGCCATGTTCCACGTGCTGCTTGAGCAACGTATGAAAGCAACATAACTGATGCCCGGGCAAGGTTGGATCTCGCTTCGTCATCAGAGATATCTAAGAGCGGCTTGAAACCCCAAGCCGGAGCGAGCATCGCAATTGCAGATTGAACATCCACTCGCACATCTCCTGAGTGAACAGGCAGTGGAAACGGTTCGGCTGGTGGCAAGCCCGGGTTGAATTCGTCATCGACGAGCAAGCCCCAGACATTTCCAAATGAAACTCGGCCAACGAGATCTTCGATATCGACACCGCGGTAGCGCAGTGCGCTACCTTCTTTGTCAGGCTCTGCGATCGTCGATTCAAATGCGATTACGCCTTCGAGGCCTGGCTTGAAATCATCTGACACAGTGGATCTCCTCTATTAAAGCCAGTGGCCAGTCGAGCCACTATCTCATCTATGGGGATAGATTGGCACTCTTGCGGGCGAGGTGCAATAAAGATGCCCAAAGCGGCAAAGTGAAGTTAGATACACCCATGAGCGAAGAAATTTCCAAGGAATCCATCCGCGCAATGCGCCGCTCCTATGGCGAAGTTGGGCTTACCGAAGTCCTGCCCGACCCGATCGCCCAGTTCTCCCACTGGTTGGCAGAAGCAGCGGCAAATCTGATGATCGTTGAAGCTAATGCGATGGTCCTCTCTACCGTGAGTGACGGCGCGCCCTCTTCCCGGACCGTTCTCCTAAAAGATGTTTCGAAAGAGGGTTTCACCTTCTTCACAAATTATGAATCAGAGAAAGCTCAAAATATTGAGGGTAATGAGAGCGTCGCCTTGGCATTTCCTTGGTATGCCATGGAGCGACAAGTTTTGGTCCGCGGTACTGCAAAGAAAGTAGCCGCCAGAGAGAGTGATGATTACTTTGCCAGCCGGCCCTGGGGCAGCCAGATCGGCGCATGGGCGAGCGATCAGTCCAGTGAACTTGAGGCACGTGAAGAACTCGAACTTCGCTACGCCGAATATTCGGCCAAGTATCCCGAGGGTACGGCTGTTCCTCGGCCAGATTTTTGGGGTGGCTACCTCGTAGTACCAACTACGATTGAACTCTGGCAAGGGCGTTACTCACGTTTGCACGACCGTGTCCGTTATATCAAAACCAATGAGGGTTGGGATGTAAAACGTTTCTATCCGTAAGGCGATAACCACGATGAGCGAAATTATTATTCCACCCAATCTCAAACCGCTTGATGGCCGCTTTGGTTGCGGACCTTCAAAGATTCGTCCCGCAGCCCTCGATGCGCTGCTCGCTTCAGGTACTAACATCTTAGGAACCTCTCACCGACAGATGCCCGTCAAGAACGTTGTCAACCGTGTTCGTACTGGACTTGCCTCACTCTTTAACTTGCCGCAAGGATACGAAGTCGTTCTCGGTAACGGTGGCTCAACTGCATTCTGGGATATCGCAACCTTTGGGTTGATCGAGAAGAAATCTCAACATCTCACCTTCGGAGAATTCTCATCCAAGTTTGCATCTGCTGCCAAGGAGTTTCCGTTCATTGACGAACCCACCGTCATTACATCTGAACCAGGAACTCACCCAACAGCCCAGGCCGAAGCCGGCGTGGATACTTATGCCCTCACCCACAATGAAACCTCAACCGGCGTCTCGATGCCCATTCTTCGCCCAGCTGGTACTGATGGCGCACTTGTTCTTGTAGATGCGACTTCGGCTGCTGGCGGACTAGACGTCGATATCTCACAGTCTGACGTTTACTACTTCGCTCCACAAAAATCTTTCGCCTCAGATGGTGGACTCTGGATTGCGATTATGAGCCCAGCAGCAATTGCTCGGGTCGCCAAAATTAAGGAATCTGGTCGTTGGACTCCTGCTTTCTTTGATCTCACAATTGCGATTGAAAACTCTCGTTTAGATCAGACTTACAACACGCCTGCCCTCACCACTTTGATCCTCTTGGCTGAGCAGATCGAATGGATGAACAACAACGGCGGCCTCTCTTTCGCTGCTGGTCGTTCTGCAGATTCTGCTTCAAGACTTTATTCGTGGGCTGAGAAGACTGAGTACACAACCCCATTTGTTACTGATCCGGCGATGCGCTCAAATGTTGTGGGAACTATCAACTTTGATGAATCAATTGACGCACTTGAAGTAGCCAAGATTTTGCGTGCTAATGGCATCGTTGACACCGATCCATATCGCAAGCTCGGCAAAAACCAACTTCGAATTGGAATGTTTCCAGCCGTAGATCCGGCAGATGTTGATGCGCTAACTGCCTCTATCGACTATGTTGTCGGAGAATTGAAGAAGTAATGAATTACAAGATCAGGCGGATCGCATCGTTGATCGGTCTGGCTGGCGTTCTCTTACTTATTCTCGTAAAAAGCCTCTAGTACATCGCTCACTTGAACGCTTTCGGGTGAGTGCAATCTGCCTTTTAAAATCGAATAAGTAATTATTGGAGTGAGGGCAGCAACCGAGCCACAGAAGAGAATTGTCTCGCGGACCCCAATCTGTCCACACAGCCAACCAATAAATGGTGAACCAAATGGTGTGCCGCCCATAAAGACCATCAGATAAATCCCCATAATGCGCCCGCGAATAGCATGATCAACGTTACTTTGAATATAGGTGTTGGCGGCAATCATCATGGTGAGTGCTAGCGCCCCGCAAATAGGTAGCGCTACTGCATAAATAACATAACTTGGGGCAAATGAATTGATAGCGATTGCGCTGCCAAAGGCCACCGCAAAGCTCAAGATAAAACGCGGGTCTCGCTTCGTATCTAACCTAGCCGACAAGATTGCGGCAGAGAGTGAGCCGATTGCGATGATTGTGCCAAGAAATCCATATGAGGCTGGGCCTTTGCCAAATATTTGTTTGGACATGAGCGCATTAAAAATCTGGAAATTTAAGCCGAAGGTGCCTATAAAGAAGACTGTAGCCATCACCGCGATGATGTCAGGCCTGGCTCGTATGTAGCGCACCGCCTCAATCGCCTTGGCGGCGCTCTTTGGCTTTGGCTCGACAAAGAGATCAGATTCTCGAATCATCACGAGGGAGCCAATGACGAAGAGGTACGAGGTTGCATTCAGTAAGAAGGATGGACCAGTATGGAAAGCAGCAATCATGAGACCTGAGAGACCTGGGCCGATCAATCTGCCGGCATTGAAGTTTGCTGAATTCAGGCTCACTGCATTAGAGAGATCACTCTTGCCAACCATCTCGGATGTGAAAGCTTGACGGGCCGGTGCATCTAAGGCACCAAATAAACCGAGTAGGAATGCGAGCGCATAAACGTGCCAAATCTGAATTGAATGAGTAACGACTAATAACCCCATCATGAAGGCGGTTGCGCCGCCACCGGCATTAGTAATCAAAAGCAGCTTTCGTTTATTTATTCGATCGGCTAGTGATCCCGCATAGACGCTAAAAATGAGGGAGGGCAAGAACTGCAAGCCCGTCACAAGGCCTAGCTCCTTTGCCCCACTGGTGGGAACAAGTTCGAGGATCAACCAATCTTGCGCTACTCGCTGCGCCCACGACCCAACATTGGATAAGAAATTTGAGAAGAAAAGCAATCTGAAATTGCGATGTTTGAAAGAACGAAGCGAACTTGACTCATTCACCATTCGCTTCAGCACTCACCTATCCTATCGAAGGTGAAAGTAGAAACTAGAAACTAGAAACTAGCGGTATGGTTTGGCCATGAGAGGCACGCTCACCACAATTGCGATCGGGACTCTGCTCTGGATCATTGCCCTTGCAGTCGAGATTGCACGTAACGCTCCTACAGATGCTTTGTGGATCTGCGTTGTGGGCGCTCTCTTTGGAAGCGTTGGCTTCATCTACTCATTTCGCAGATTACGCCGGGAAGCGAAAGCCAAAAACTAGCCTTCTACTTGCCCAGCAATCCCGCGTAATACTTTTCCAAGGCGCTCGGCCTCTGGGCCAGTCGGATAACGACCATGACGAAGCCCATTACCAACCTTGTCGAGCATCTTAATTGTGTCTTCGATAATCGTTGCTAAGTCATCTGCGTTGATTCGATTATTTGCAACAATTGATGCTGGTTCTTCAATGATGCGAACTGAGAGTGCCTGTGGTCCTTTGCGACCTTCGGCGATAGAGAAATCTAATTTTGTGCCAGGCTTCACAGAGGTGACTCCGGCTGGGAGGGCACTTGCCGCTAGATATACATCTTCGCCCTCATCATTAGCAATAAACCCAAAGCCCTTTTCGAGGCTAAACCATTTAACTTGGCCTAGTGGCATGTGAAGGACTCCTTTTCGTGAGGGCAAACAATGGGTTGACAGGGGTGAGTACATTTCTGTCAAGAGGGAGAGTTTAACTGATCTTTAGCTTTGGATGAGCGCCTCGGAATGCGCTCCGCAGCCATGGTCCACTGAAACTACGCGGGCATCCTCGGGGCTCAGCGCATTTGCGCAGACACCAAAGGCCATACGAAGTGAGCCTGCAATCGGGATAAAGAAGGCGCACGAATGGCAAGGCTTTGGCGCATATTGAGCGATCGGCGTATGTGGACCCCGATCACTCTCATACCAACGCTGGCTTGCGGCATCGCGTCCTTCAATAGAGAGAACGCGGGCTCGGCCAAGACCAAATTCAAAGAGCTGAATAAGATCTATCTCTTCATCGCCTTGCAAAGCCGCAAAACCTGGAACCAATCGTGGGTCATCAGCAGCAGTTGGAATGATGTCGCCGACTCCAACATCGCCCGGAAGAATTCGAGCTTGATAAGGAATCCACTCCGGCGCTATTAAAGATTCTGCGCCAGGAAGTAAGACCACATCGCAAATCGTTGGATCTGCATCATCGAGTTTTGCAACGGTTACTGCCCAGCGCCAACCGTGATACCCAGGCAGCGATGAATCAAAGAGGTAGGTGGCAATACGTTCATCTTCGGCATCAATCGAAACGAGAGCCCCAACAAATGAATCAGTCTGCGCATCCTCCATTGCAGCTGCGCGAGCTAACTCGGCAGCGTTAAATGGATCGCGAAGACCAGAGCGTGCAGAAGGGGACATGTTGGACACAGGGGACACAGGGGACATAGGAGAAAGGGTACTGGACTTTAAGCGGGTACTAGAAGTCCATATCTCCGCCGCCGGCAGGTGCTTGCTGACCCTTTGGCTCTGGCTTGTCGGTGATGACGGCTTCGGTTGTGAGGAAGAGCGCGGCGATTGAAGCAGCGTTCTGAAGTGCAGAGCGAGTGACCTTCGCTGGATCGATGATGCCAGCTTTGATCATCTCTACATACTCACCGTTGGCAGCGTTGAGGCCAAAACCTGATTCAAGGTTACGGACCTTCTCAACAACAACTCCGCCTTCTAGGCCAGCGTTGATAGCGATCTGCTTGAGTGGGGCTTCGATTGCATATTCAACAATGCGTGCACCGGTTGCTTCATCACCAGTCAGTGAGAGTTTTGCAAGCGCTTTTCCAGCTTGAAGAAGTGCAACTCCGCCACCAGCGACGATACCTTCTTCGACCGCTGCCTTTGCATTGCGTACTGCATCTTCAATACGGTGCTTGCGCTCTTTAAGTTCTACCTCTGTCGCAGCGCCAGCCTTGATAACGGCTACTCCACCAGCAAGCTTTGCTAGGCGTTCCTGCAGCTTCTCGCGGTCATAATCTGAGTCGCTCTTCTCAATCTCGGCGCGAATTTGATTGACGCGGCCCTTGATCTGCTCGACATCACCAGAGCCTTCAACAATAGTTGTCTCTTCTTTCGCAACGACTACTTTGCGTGCGCGACCCAGGAGTGACATATCTGCACTCTCAAGTTTTAGCCCAACTTCTTCAGCGATAACAGTGGCTCCGGTAAGGATTGCAATATCTTGCAACATAGCCTTTCGGCGATCTCCAAATCCTGGGGCCTTCACTGCAACAGATTTAAAGGTTCCGCGGATCTTGTTGACGACCAACGTTGCAAGTGCCTCACCTTCGACATCTTCAGCGAGAATCAACAGTGGCTTTCCGGACTGCATAACTTTTTCAAGAATCGGTAGCAGGTCTTTGATATTGCCAATCTTTGAGTTTGCGATTAAGACATAGGCATCTTCTAGAACAGCTTCCATGCGGTCAGAATCTGTTGTGAAGTAAGGCGAGATATAACCCTTATCAAAACGCATTCCTTCGGTGAGTTCTAATTCAAGGCCAAAGGTATTTGACTCTTCAACGGTGATGACGCCTTCTTTGCCAACCTTGTCCATCGCTTCTGCAATCATTTCACCGATTGTTGCATCAGCTGCAGAGATAGATGCAGTTGCTGCGATCTGCTCTTTTGTTTCAACAGGCTTGGACATCGAACTGAGCTCATTTGAGATTGCTTCGACTGCCTTTTCGATACCGCGCTTGAGAGCCATTGGGTTTGAACCGGCCGCGACGTTTCGTAGACCTTCGCGAACCATGGCCTGAGCTAGTACGGTTGCAGTTGTTGTTCCATCGCCTGCAACATCGTCGGTCTTCTTTGCCACCTCTTTGACGAGGTCTGCTCCAATTTTTTCCCAAGGATCATCGAGTTCAATCTCTTTAGCGATCGAGACGCCATCGTTCGTGATTGTTGGGGCGCCCCACTTCTTCTCTAGAACAACGTTGCGTCCCTTAGGTCCAAGTGTGACCTTGACTGTGTCAGCGAGCGCATTCATTCCGCGCTCAAGCCCACGACGAGCCTCTTCGTTAAATGCAATCATCTTTGCCATGAGTAGATCTCCTTTTTTTTGCTTATTTGCTTATGGTCGGGGCTTGGGCGTTATCACTCGACCCCAGTGAGTGCTAATACCAAATCTAATGGCTTGCCGGGCTAGGCGCAAAGCGGAAATTCCCGCTAGGCTCACGCCCAATCAGGGGTTCCCCTGACCTTCATCCTACGGATCGTCGGGCACGTACCTGCCCGGAGAAGGAGTGCATCACTCATGGCATCAGTCGTCTTTGAAAACGCTAGCCGAATCTACCCGGGCACAACCAAGCCTGCAGTCGACAAACTCAACCTCACTGTCAACGACGGAGAGTTCCTTGTTCTCGTTGGACCATCTGGTTGTGGAAAATCAACCTCACTTCGCATGTTGGCCGGCCTAGAAGAAGTTGATGGCGGGACTATCCGCATCGGTGACCGCGACGTAACAAACGTTGCTCCAAAAGATCGCGATATCGCGATGGTCTTCCAGTCTTACGCGCTCTACCCACACATGTCGGTCTCTGAAAATATGGGCTTCGCGCTCAAGATCGCCGGCGTCGATAAGGCAGAACGTGATCGCCGAGTTCTTGAAGCTGCAAAGCTCTTGGACCTTGAGCCATACCTTGATCGTAAGCCAAAGGCTCTCTCGGGTGGACAGCGTCAAAGAGTTGCAATGGGTCGCGCCATCGTTCGCGAACCTCAGGTCTTCTTGATGGATGAACCGCTCTCCAACCTCGATGCAAAACTTCGCGTAGCAACACGTACCCAGATCGCAGCACTACAGCGTCGTCTTGGAATCACGACCGTTTATGTCACCCACGATCAGGTTGAGGCGATGACCATGGGCGACCGCGTTGCAGTCCTTAAAGATGGACTCCTCCAGCAAGTTGATACACCACGCAATCTTTATGACAATCCTGCAAATGCTTTTGTTGCTGGATTTATTGGCTCTCCTGCAATGAACCTCTTAAACGCCCCTGCTGCTGGAGGTCAGGCTTTGCTTGGGGACTTCAAAGTCTCTGTTCCATCTTCAGTTGGTTCAACCGTCACAGTCGGAATCCGGCCAGAAGGCTTCACCCCGGCATCAACAGGCTTTCACGTTCTCGTTGAAGTTGTTGAAGAGCTTGGCGCAGATGCATTTGTCTACGGCAGTCCTGCTGATAAATCTGTGAAATTTGCGCAAGCTGGAGAAGAAGGTGCTCAGATAATTGTTCGTTGGGATCCAAAGAATCCACCAAAGCCTGGTGAGACCATCACGGTTGCGGCGAATCCATCAGTGATTCACCTCTTTGATGCCACAACTGGTGAGCGCATCAGCCAATAAGTTAGGCCATTACCTTCTTAAGATTCTCATCAATTGAGTTGAGGAACTCTTGCGTCGTTTGGTAGGGCGCATCCTTAGAGATCAAGAGTGAGAGATCTTTCGTCATTTTTCCTTGTTCAACCGTTTCGATGCAGACGCGCTCCAGAGTTTTGCAAAAGTTTGCGAGTTCGGTGTTTTGATCCAATTTTGCACGGTGAGCTAGGCCCTGCGTCCAAGCAAAGATTGAGGCGATTGGGTTTGTGGATGTTGCCTTGCCTGCCTGATGGTCACGGTAGTGACGAGTCACAGTTCCGTGCGCTGCCTCGGACTCACAGATCTTTCCATCTGGTGTCATCAAAACTGAAGTCATTAATCCAAGTGAACCGTAACCCTGAGCAACGGTGTCCGACTGCACATCGCCATCGTAGTTTTTACAGGCCCAAACATAGCCACCATCCATACGTAGCGACATGGCGACCATGTCATCAATCAGACGGTGCTCATACCAAATGCCTGCATCTTCAAAGGCGCTCTTGAATTCGCCTTGATAAATCTCTTCGAAGATGTCTTTGAAGCGACCATCGTAAGCTTTTAGAATCGTATTTTTGGTCGAAAGATAGACCGGAAACTTTCGGAGCAATCCATAGTTAAGTGATGCGCGAGCAAAATCTCGAATTGAGTCATCGACGTTATACATCGCCATCGCAATACCAGAAGATTTGAAGTTGAAGACTTCGGTATTGATAGGGGCAGAGCCATCTTCTGGAACGAATGAGATTGTTAACTTTCCTGGGCCAGGGACTTTGAAATCAGTCGCACGGTACTGATCACCAAATGCATGGCGGCCAATAACGATTGGCTTGGTCCAGTGTGGGACTAAACGTGGAACATTGCTGATGATGATTGGCTCGCGAAAAATTACTCCGCCGAGGATATTGCGGATGCTGCCATTAGGAGACTTCCACATCTTCTTGAGACCAAATTCTTTGACTCGAGCTTCATCTGGAGTGATCGTTGCGCATTTGATTCCAACGCCGTGCCTTTGGATAGCTCGAGCTGAATCGATAGTGACCTGATCGTCCGTAGCATCGCGATTCTCCATGCCCAAGTCGTAATACTCAAGGTTTACATCGAGGTAGGGCAGGATCAAGGAATCCTTGATGAACTGCCACATGATGCGGGTCATCTCATCGCCATCTAACTCAACGACAGTTCCGGTAACTTTGATCTTATTAATGGCTGCGCCCCTTGCTTTACAGTACGTTGGATTAAAGCTCTTTCACATCTGCTTGCTTTGCACGGACTGCCTCTGCCGCCACTTTGAGAGCGTCGATTTCAGAAGAGGTGAGTGCGCTCTCAACGACCTTGCGAATTCCAGACTTTCCGATCTCTGCTTCCACACCAAGGTAAACGCCACTAATTCCGTATTGGCCATCAACCCATGCACAGACCGGCATGGTCTCGCCAGAATCTTCGATAACCGCCTTTGCCATCCGCGCAGCCGCAGCTGATGGTGCGTAGTAGGCAGAGCCAGTCTTGAGTAGCGCAACAACTTCTGCGCCACCATTGCGAGTGCGATCAACCAAATCAGCAATCTCTGACTCACTCAATATTTCGGAGAGCGGCTTACCATCAACCGTGCAGCGACTTGGGACTGGGACCATCGTTTCACCGTGTGAACCGAGGGTGAGCGTCTTGACCTTACCAACTTCGACGCCAACTCTTTCGGCAACAAAATTTGTGAAGCGAGCAGTATCTAACATGCCGGCTTGACCCATAACTCGGTTGTAAGGAAAGGCGGTGGCAATTTGGGCCAACGCTGTCATCTCATCCAATGGGTTTGAGACGACAATGAGAACTGCATGAGGAGAATGCTTCGCAATGTTTTCTGCAACCCCACGAACGATTCCGGCATTTACGCCGATGAGATCCATTCGCGACATACCTGGCTTGCGTGGCAGCCCGGCAGTAATCACAACAACATCGGAGTTTGCAGTCGCTTCATAACCTGCGCCATCGGTCGTGGTTGTTGCTCCTACTACTTTGGTCTCGAATCCCTCAATGGAACGGGATTGATTCATATCAAGTGCCAGGCCTTCAGGCTTTCCTTCAACGATATCGGTGAGGACAACGGTTTCGAAAAGGTTGTATTCGGCTAACCGAAGTGCGGTGGTTGAACCATAAAAGCCGGCTCCGACAACAGTGACTTTTCCGTGTAGTGACATGGACCGAATCTTACCTACCGTGAGGAAGCGTTATTGCCACAATCAGAAGCACCCCCGCAAAGGCGAGTGGCAGAAATAACTCTATTTTTCGGCGCTTTTGGCCATCTTGGTATCGCAGAAAAGTAAGAGCTGCGCTTCCGATGGCAAAAATTATCGATCCACTTCGTACTAAACCAAATATGGCTAAAAGAAGACCAATGAGGGTTAGGCCGCCGGAACCAAGGCGAAGCTGCGAGGTGCTTTTGATCCAGTTCATCACCTTGAGTTTCGTGCCATTTCGACCACGTTGGTTAAAAGCATTGCTCTGGTCATGGGACCGACTCCACCTGGATTTGGTGAGAAATATCCCGCAACGTCTATGACGGCCGGATCTACATCACCTTGTAGCCCTTGATCAGTGCGGGAGATTCCAACATCCAAAACGGTTGCACCCGGTTTTATGAGATGCGCTTTAATTGCATGCGGAACTCCTACTGCGGCAACGATTATGTCGGCGCGACGCAGATGGAATTCCAAGTCACGAGTTGCGGTATGGGTCATCGTCACTGTTGCATCATCTCCTTTGCGAGAGAGCAAAAGACTTAACGGCCGACCAACGGTTAACCCACGTCCTACCACAACGACCTCGGCACCTTTCGTGGAAACGTCATAGCGCTTCAATAATTCAAGAATTCCACTTGGCGTGCAAGGAAGCGGCGCTGGCTCTCCTAAAACTAATTTGCCAAGATTGAGTGGATGAAGACCATCAGCGTCTTTGTCGGGATCGATACTCTCTAGAATGAGATTTTGATTGATGCCCTTTGGCAGAGGAAGTTGCACGATATAGCCGGTGCACTCCGCAGCTGAATTTAAATCCTTAATCGCAGCTAAGACATCGGCTTGTGATGAGTCACTCGGCAGGTCAATGCGAATCGATTGAATTCCAACTTCCGCGCAATCTTTATGTTTTCCGCCAACGTATGAATGAGATGCTGGGTCTTCGCCAACCAAGATTGTTCCAAGGCCGGGCTTAACTGCCATTGCTGCGACCACTTTTTTTAACTCACCTTTAATGGTTGAAGCTGTCGCTTTTCCATCGAGAATAATTGCGCTCACTACCGGATCCTATCTGTGCTTAAGCGTGAGAGAAATGACGAACCCCTGTGAAGAACATCGCCACCTGGCCAGCCTTTGCCGCAGCGATGACCTCTTCATCACGGATGCTTCCACCTGGCTGCACCACTGCAGTTACCCCGGCATCAATCAGAATTTGTAGCCCATCAGCAAAGGGGAAAAATGCGTCACTTGCAGCGACCGAACCACGTGTGCGTTCACCTGCTCTTGATACTGCTAGTCGAGCAGAATCAACCCGATTTACTTGACCCATTCCAACGCCGATAGATGCCCCCTCATGCGCTAGCAATATTGCATTGCTCTTTACCGCCCGCACCGAGCGCCAAGCAAATTCCAAATCGTGTAGCACCTGTGACGAGACTGGCTCGCCCGCCACTTGTTGCCAATTAAGTGACGAATCCCCTGCCGCATCAAGTAAATCCGAACCTTGCACGAGTAAGCCACCGGAGATTGGTCGCAGCTCTTTTGTAGGAATTTTGTACTCACCTGAAACCAATAATCTGATTGAGG